>NZ_KV810736.1:124637-198949 GCF_001812895.1 Rothia sp. HMSC069C04 | reverse complement strand
CTTCCGGCAGGGGCGCTACGGTCGGTGCGTCGGTGGGGTTCACACCCACGGTTGCTTCGGGCAGGGGTGCCACGGTGGGTGCGTCAGTGGGGTTCACTCCGACGGTTGCTTCCGGCAGGGGCGCTACGGTCGGTGCGTCGGTCGGGTTTACGCCAATGGTTGCTTCGGGCAGGGGTGTCACGGTGGGCGCATCGGTCGGGTTCACTCCGACGGTTGCTTCGGGCAGGGGTGTCACGGTGGGCGCATCGGTCGGGTTCACTCCGACGGTTGCCTCGGGCAGGGGAGCCACAGTCGGTGCGTCGGTCGGGTTTACGCCCACGGTTGCCTCGGGCAGGGGCGCTACGGTGGGTGCGTCAGTGGGGTTCACACCGACGGTTGCCTCGGGCAGGGGCGCCACAGTCGGGGCGTAGGTCGGAACCGCCGACACCACGGGCTCCTGCGCGAAAAGCTCAAGAGGCTTCTGGGCATCAAACGAACCGTACTCGGCACCCTCAACGCCAGCAGCCATGGTGCCCGCAATGTACTTGTGGGAGGTATTCAGTGTCGCCGCAACATCCGCCGGAACCTTCACCTCCGTCTCAAAGACACCGTTGTGAATCTGCGAAGCAGGTACGGTCACCTCAGCCACGAAACGCATACCCTGCTGGGGAAAACGGCCGGGAACCCACACGTTTGTATCAGACACCACCACGCGCACACCGTGCGGGGTCGCCTCACCCGTGTAGCCGGTACCGCGCACCTTCAACACGGTCTCACCCTTGGTGTTCAGACGCGGGGAGTCCACGTGCAGAACCGGTGCGGCGCTATCCTTCACAACGTTCATGCGCAGAACCTGACCGCCACCGTAACCATCAACGATGATATTAGCGACGAAGCTGTAGTTCTTCGCCGGGTCAATCAGGCTACCGGGAACGTAATGGGTCGCAGTCGCCGTGCCATCCTTGAACGGGCCCTCAACGCGCACCGTCTGAATCGGGTTCAGAAACGGGAAACCCCTATGGTTTGCCTCATGCAAAGCCGGGGCGAAAGCGGTAGTTTTCGCGGGCAGTTTCGATGCCTTGAACGTAATCTTGTTCAGACGCAGGGCGGTCTTCAGCTCACGGGTATTG
This sequence comes from Rothia sp. HMSC069C04, assembly GCF_001812895.1. NCBI lineage: Bacteria > Bacillati > Actinomycetota > Actinomycetes > Micrococcales > Micrococcaceae > Rothia > Rothia sp. HMSC069C04. The sequence goes on along the minus strand of NZ_KV810736.1, from coordinate 197,840 downwards.
GTCTCAACCTTGTAGTTGTAGACCGTAATAACCGGTGGGTTATCCGGATTCGGGGTATTAGCCGCTGCAACAGAAGGCAGAGCGCACAGGCTCAACGACGCAGCAAGAAGAACAGAAGCGCCGGCGCTACCGTAGCGGCGGGCGTGGGAAGAGTTAGCCATCATGAAGTTCCTTCTACATGGGTGATTGAGTGATCCGCACTCTTCCTGTATCGCGCCAAGTCGAGTGCGTATACGGTACCGCGACATCGCGGTTAATTACACCGTAACACGCACCTAAACGCATGAACCGGACATAAGATAACTCGCCGAAATATTACGTAAAACCAACGCCTACAGGGCGCACAATAGGGCGGATGAATAAGACATACACGCACAGCGCCGGCTGGAGGATACGGAAATGCTAGGGTAGAAAGATGCCCACGCAGAAGAACCCGCAGAACCGAGTAGAAGTAGCCCCGCCCGCCCCGCCCGCCGAACCCAACGCTACTGAGTACAGCGCTACTGAACACAGCGCCATCGACAGCACGCACCGCGTCGTGAACGTGTGCGCTGTAGCAATCCGCAACCGGGATGGGCTCGTACTCACCGTGCGCAAACGGGGCAGTGACGGGTTCATGATGCCCGGCGGCAAACCCGAACCGGGGGAGACCCCGCTGCAGACTGCCTGCCGCGAAGTGAGCGAAGAAATCGGGCTCACCCCCGACCCCGACCGGATGCACCATCTCGGACTGCTAGAGGCCGCCGCACTGAACGAGGCAGGCTTTACGGTGCGCGCCGAAACCTTCGAATACGCCCCCACCGATGAGCAACACGAGCAGCTGGCTACGCTGGTGCCGCATGCTGAAATCGCTGAGCTGCGCTGGGTCAACCCCGCCATGAGCAGCCCCTCCGATTCTGCATTGCAGGCACCCCTGAATACCGAGCAGATTTTCCCGCTACTGGCGCGCACCCCGCTACCGTAACCGCCGAGCCCAACGTGCCCCTGAACTGGCGGGCGCACACATGAGGTACACAGGTGCATCCGGTACCCTCAACACAGAAACATCTATCGTGGGTAGAACGCATAGAGGCGCTCCACCCCGGAAACCCTCATACACCCCAAGGAGAACCATGAAGAAGACTGACTACAACCTTGCCGTCTACTGCGGGGCACGCTCCGGCAACGACCCGCTCTTCACCGAGCGCGCCCGCGAGCTCGGCACCCTCTGCGCTCGGAACAATATTGGCGTGGTCTACGGCGGCGGCCGCACCGGCCTGATGGGCACCGTCGCGGGCGCGACCCTGGATGCCGGCGGCGTGGTCTACGGCGTGGTCACCCACAAGCTGGTCGGTCTGGAGGGCGTCTACCCCGGCCAGACCACCCTCGACATTGTGGACACCATGCACCAGCGCAAAATCGCCATGATTGAGAAGGCTGACGCGTTCGTCGCCATGCCCGGCGGCCCCGGCACCCTCGAAGAGTTCTTTGAAGTTTTCAGCTGGCAGTTCCTCGATATTCACTCCAAGCCGGTTGCCCTGCTGAACGTCAACGGCTACTGGGACAAGCTCATCGACGCCATGCACTACATGGCGTCCACCGGCCTGCTCAACGAACGCTACCTGGACGAGCTCATCATCGCCACCACCCCCGAAGAGTTGCTGGAGGCGCTTGCCAAGGACCTGGAGCGCCGCGCCGCCGAAAAGAACGCCGCCGAAAAGAACACTGCCGAATAAAACCAACGCAGAAAACGAGAACGACTATGGCAACCACCCCCAATCAGGCACGCACCCTGCTGCTGACCTACTTCGGCCCGTTCCCCGGCGTGCCGGTGAACCCTACCGTAGCGCTCGCCGAAGGTGCTCAGCGTCTGCTGACCCGGATGCGCCCGGATTTGAATGTCATCACCCGCGAGCTGCCCGTTAGCTACGACGGTTCCAGCACCGCCCTGCGCGCCGCCCTGCAGGATGTGCAGCCCGACGCGCTCATCAGCCTGGGTGTGGCGGTTGGCCGCGACGTGGTCAGCCTCGAGCAGGTCGCTATCAACCTGGACTCCGCCGGTATTGAAGATAACGACGGCGACCAGCGCTGCGATGAGCCGATCGCTCCGGGTGGTCAGGAGGCGTACTTCTCCTCCCTGCCGGTGCGCGCCAGCTTTGAGCGCCTGCGTGTGGCGGGGGAGCCGGTCGAGATTTCGTACACCGCCGGAACCTACGTGTGCAACCACGTGTTCTACGAGGGCCAGCGCATCAGCCGCGAGCTGGGGCTGAGCATCCCCGCCGGGTTCGTGCATGTGCCCGCAATCTGTGCTGATGGTGAAGAGGATGCCGACGGTGAAGAGGCGACCGAGGGCGTTGAGATGACCGCTCACCGTGACGCCGGTGGCGTGGTGCGTGACGAGCAGGGCATCCCGCAGCTACCCGAATCCACCGTGGTGCGCATTATTGCTGAGGTTGCCTCCGACACCCTGCCCGCCGTGAACTAGCAGCACGGTACTGAGCTAGAACCCCTATAACAAAACCGCCGGATAGCCTCCCTAACTGGGAGCCTATCCGGCGGTTTTGCATCCTATACCCGCAGGCTATAAAACCCTCGGGGATAGGTTCGAACTACTACTTGGTGCGGTTCTTCAGGTAGTAGTCAATCAGCGAAGCAGTCGAAGAATCCTGACGAGCCAGAACCTCGCGGTCACCCTCAATAGCGGGAACCAGGTCCAGCGCCAGCTTCTTACCGAGCTCAACACCCCACTGGTCGAAGGAGTCAATGCCCCAAACAACACCCTGAACGAAGGTGATGTGCTCGTACAGGGCAATCAGGGAGCCCAGAACGCGCGGGGTCAGGCGCGGCGCCATGATGGAGGTGGAGGGGCGGTTACCGCTGAAGATACGTGCGTTGACCACGTGCTCTGCGGTGCCCTCTGCACGAACCTCTTCCTCGGTCTTGCCGAACGCCAGAGCCTGAGACTGCGCGAAGAAGTTAGCCAGGAACAGCTCGTGAACGTCCTGCTCGCCGTCCTTGGTCGGGTGGACCGGGTTAGCGAATGCCAGGAAGTCCGCGGGAATCAGGCGGGTGCCCTGGTGGATCAGCTGGTAGAAAGCGTGCTGGCCGTTGGTGCCGGGCTCGCCCCAGAAGACTTCACCGGTTGCGTAGTTGACGAAGGAGCCGTCTGCGCGAACGGACTTGCCGTTGGACTCCATGGTCAGCTGCTGCAGGTATGCGGGGAAGCGGTGCAGGTACTGGTCGTAGGGCAGAACCGCGTGGGTCTCAGCACCGAGGAAGTTCACGTTCCAGATGTTCAGCAGACCCATCAGAACGGGGACGTTCTTCTCGAAGGGAGCGGTGCGGAAGTGCTCATCCATCGCGTGGAAGCCGGCGAGGAATTCAGCGAAAACCTTCGGACCGAAAACGATAGCCAAGGAGGTACCGATCGCGGAGTCTACGGAGTAGCGGCCGCCAACCCAGTCCCAGAAGCCGAAAGCGTTCTCGGGGTCAATGCCGAATGCTGCAACCTTGTCGAGCGCGGTGGAGACAGCCACGAAGTGCTTTGCCACGGCCTCGGATGCTTCCTTACCTTCCAGAGCGCCAGCCTCTGCCAGTGCGGACAGCAGCCACTCGCGTGCCACGCGCGCGTTGGTGAGGGTTTCGAGGGTGCCGAAAGTCTTGGAGGCGACGATGAACAGGGTGGTCTCGGGGTCCAGGCCGGAGACCTTCTCAGCCACGTCGGTCGGGTCAATGTTGGAGATGAAGCGTGCGGTGATGCCTGCATCAGCGTAGGGCTTGAGAGCCTCGTACACCATGACCGGGCCCAGGTCGGAGCCGCCGATACCGATGTTCACAACGGTCTCGATGCGCTTGCCGGTGATGCCGGTCCACTCGCCGTTGCGCACGCGCTCAGCGAATGCGTAAATCTTCTTCAGCACGGCGTGAACGTCTGCGTCTACGTCCTGGCCGTCAACAGTCAGTGCCGGGGTGTAACCCTCAGGGCGGCGCAGCGCGGTGTGCAGTACTGCGCGGTCCTCGGTGACGTTAATGTGCTCGCCGGAGAACATTGCCTCGCGAGCCTGCTCCAGCTTGACCTCTTCAGCGAGCTTGACCAGCAGCTCGACGGTCTCGGGGGTAATCAGGTTCTTGGACAGGTCGACGTGCAGTTCGTCGGCGGTGAAGCTGAGCTTCTGCGCGCGTTCCGGGTCAGCGGCAAACCATTCGCGCAGGTTCGGGGTGAGGGATTTGTGATGAGCGGACAGAGCAGACCACGCGGAGGTGGTCGTAGGGTCAATAGAAGTAGTCATGGTTCCATTCTCTTATTTTCGGGTGCCTCTGTCATCTCTTTCGAAGGTGATATGGAACGATACGGCGAAAAAATCGAAACCTGGCACACTGTTGTGGGCCTTGCAACATCAAGATGTAGAGTGAAACCTATGACTTCTTCACCTGAACACACACCCGCTGACGCTCACGCACCGCGCTACCTGCTCATCTCCCGCGAAGGGGAAACCCTCCTCAACGATGACGGAACCCTGCACTACCTGACCGGTAACGATACTGCCGAGCCGCTGACCGAAGAGGCTATCCTTGCGCGCAGTGTGATCCGCCCCGCCGCCTACGGTGCCGACGCCCAGAAGAATAGTGAGGCAGAGGTGCACGTGCTCTACTGTGAGGATGAAACCCTCGCGCAGGTCGCCGCCGACCTGAACGACCCTCGGGTGCGCGCCTCCAGCAGTGGCTTCTGGTACTACCCGGTCCACGAGGACCCGGAAGGCCGCGCCCACTACGCAACCGCCCTTGCACGCCGCGACTACCTCATCGACATGAGCTACTCCGCCTACAGCGGCGAAGAGGCGCCCCTCGGCTCCAAGGGAATCCGCCGCACCGCCTCCGGCGAGATGGTGTTCCCCCGCATCGAACCCGCCGTCATGGCGCTGGTGACCAGCCGCGACGGCGAGCGCGTGCTACTGGCGAATAACCGCCAGTGGCACCCCAACCGCTTCGCCCTCATTGCCGGTTTCGTTGACCCTGGCGAGAACCTCGAAGAGGCAATCGCCCGCGAAGTCTACGAAGAAACCGGCCTGCACGCCCTCAGCACCGAGTACCGTATGAGCGATGTGTGGCCTTTCCCGCGTTCGCTCATGATTTGCTACCGGGTGCGCGTGGATGAGAACGAAACCATCATCCACCACGACGGTGAGATTCGTGCCGCACGCTGGTTCACCGCCGCTGAGCTGCGTGAGGCGATTGCTATTTCGGAGGAACGTGGCAACAGTGACGAGGATGACCCCGCCAAGCTGGAGCTGCCCGGCACGAACGCCGTCGCTCGCCGCATGATTGATGAGTGGCTCGCAGAAAAGCCCTAGTGATACACTGGTAGCTAAGCCCAACGGAGGGGGGTCCGTTTTGGCGTGCCCGGAAACGTTCTCATCGCAGAGCGGGTCCATCGGCAAACACCCAAACCGGCAACGACCACCAGATACCTATCTGTGGGTACTGCCCTGTGACCCCCTGCGCTGTCTAGAGCGCACCCGTTGGCAAGACTATCCCCTAGATTTAAGCGAGAAACTTAACGCATGTCTGAAAACACCGCTTCGCGCCCCGACCTTCGCAATGTGGCTATCGTGGCACACGTTGACCACGGCAAGACCACCATCGTCGACGCGATGCTGCAGCAGACCCACGCCTTCTCTGCCCACGCAGATGTTGAAGACCGAGTCATGGACTCCGGCGACCTCGAAAAGGAAAAGGGCATCACCATTCTGGCGAAGAACACCACCGTGTTCTACAACGGCCCTTCCGCCAACGGTGAGACCATCACCATTAACGTTATTGACACCCCCGGCCACGCCGACTTCGGTGGCGAGGTGGAGCGCGGCCTGTCCATGGTTGACGGCGTTGTGCTGCTCGTGGACGCATCCGAAGGTCCGCTGCCCCAGACCCGCTTCGTGCTGCGTAAGGCACTGGCTGCTAAGCTGCCCGTGATCCTCGTGGTGAACAAGGTGGACCGCCCCGACTCCCGTATCGACGAGGTCGTTGGCGAGTCCATGGACCTGCTGCTCGGCCTGGCATCTGACCTGGCGGACGAGGTTCCTGACCTGGACCTGGACGCTGTGCTGAACGTTCCGGTGGTGTACGCATCCGGTAAGGCTGGCGCTGCATCCCTGAACCAGCCCGCAGACGGCCAGCTGCCCGACAACGACGACCTTGAGCCGCTGTTCAAGACCATCATCGAGCACGTGCCCGCCCCCACCTACGATCCCAACGAGGTTCTGCAGGCACACGTGACCAACCTGGACTCCTCCCCGTTCCTGGGTCGTCTGGCACTGGTCCGTATCTTCAACGGCACCCTGAAGAAGGGTCAGACCGTTGCGTGGGCACGTCACGACGGTGAAATCAAGAACGTCCGCATCTCCGAGCTGCTGGCGACTAAGGCTCTCGAGCGCGTTCCCGCAGAGTCCGCTGGTCCCGGCGAGATCGTCGCAGTGGCTGGTATCGAGGACATCACCATTGGTGAAACCCTCACCGACGCTGAGAACCCCAAGCCCCTGCCGCTGATTAAGGTGGACGATCCCGCGATCTCCATGACCATCGGTATTAACACCTCCCCGCTGGCTGGCCGAGTCAAGGGCGCAAAGGTCACCGCACGTCAGGTGAAGGACCGCCTGGACCGCGAGCTGATTGGTAACGTGTCCATCAAGGTTCTGCCCACCCAGCGTCCGGACGCGTGGGAAGTTCAGGGTCGTGGCGAGCTCGCCCTGGCTATCCTCGTGGAGCAGATGCGCCGCGAAGGCTTCGAGCTGACCGTGGGTAAGCCCCAGGTGGTTACCAAGACCATCGACGGCAAGGTCTACGAGCCCATGGAGCACATGATCATTGACGTGCCCGAGGAGTACCTGGGCGCTGTCACCCAGCTGATGGCTGCACGTAAGGGCCGCATGGAGAACATGGCGAACCACGGTACCGGTTGGGTCCGTATGGAGTTCGCTGTTCCCGCACGTGGTCTGATTGGTTTCCGTACCCAGTTCCTGACTGAGACCCGCGGTGCCGGTATTTCTTCCTCCTACTCGATTGAGCACGAGCCGTGGGCTGGCGACATTGAGTACCGCACCAACGGTTCGCTGATTGCTGACCGTGCCGGCGTGGTGACCCCCTACGCGATGATCAACCTGCAGGAGCGTGGCACCTTCTTCGTGGAGCCCACCTCCGAGGTGTACGAGGGCATGATCGTTGGTATGAACTCCCGTGCAGACGACATGGAAGTTAACATCACCAAGGAAAAGAAGCTGACCAACATGCGTTCTTCGACCGCGGACAACTTCGAAAACCTGACCCCGCCGAAGAAGCTGACCCTGGAGGAGTCCCTCGAGTTCGCTCGCGAGGACGAGTGCGTTGAGGTGACCCCCGAGGCGATTCGTATCCGTAAGGTCATCCTGGACTCCAACGAGCGTGTCCGCGAGTTCCGCCGCCGCGCCCGTGCCAACGACTAATACTGCGCGAACTAATAGCGCGTTAGCGACTCACCTGCTGTAGCGGGTGCTGTCGTTGCGTAAGAACCGCCGCTGCCTTCCGAAGAGGAGGTAGCGGCGGTTCTGTTTAACCCTCAGGCACGTTCGGGAAGTACCGAAGGGGTAGGGCGGAGAGAAGAACAAGGAGAGCGGAACGCTTTTGCTTTCTGCCTAAAACTGCTTCCGAAAAGCCTGAACACCCCGCGCTGTACATGCGAGTGTGTAAGATAAAATAATGCGCCTGCACGGTGGCGGCACCCGTCCGTTACTCAACGTCTGCTGATCAACGATGCAAATTGCTGGCGCGCTTTGACCGTCCAAGAAACCCAACCCTGCGTATGAGAGGGAAAGCCTGTGTCTGAAACCGAGAACACTCAGCCTGATTCTGCGACCCCCAGCTACCCCACGCAGGGTGAGCGTATCACTCCCGGTTCCCGCCGTGACCTGCTTCCGAATAACTACGATGCGAAGAAGGCACGCATCCTGTTCGTGCACGCGCACCCGGATGATGAGACCTCCTCAACCGGCGCAACCATGGCGTACTACGCGCAGAAGGGTGCTGAGGTGTACCTGCTGACCGCGACCCGTGGCGAGCTGGGCGAGGTCATCCCCGAGGAGCTGCACCACCTGGAGGTCGGTAAGCCCGGCTGCCGTGATAACGGTGAGGCGTTGGGCGAGTATCGCACCGGTGAGCTTGCCGGCGCTATCAAGGCGCTGGGCGTGAAGAAGCAGTTCTTCCTGGGGCAGGAACCCGCCGTTGCGGAGGGCACGTTGCCGCTGTACCGTGACTCCGGCATGGCGTGGGGCCCGGAGGGTAAGCCCGTCGCCAACCCGGTGGCGGCGGAGGATTCGTTGACCGCGCAGCCGCTGGAACCGCAGGCTCAGGCGCTGGTTGCCGCTATTCGTGCCCTCACCCCGGATGTTCTGGTCACCTACGATTCGGACGGCGGCTACGGTCACCCCGACCACGTGCGCGTGTACGAGATCGTGCACCGCGCCCTGCAGATTCTTGAAGATGACGAGGACCGCCCGATTCTCACCTGGGGCATTGAGGGTGAGTTCGATACGGCGGATCAGCGTCTGCAGGCTGCTATTTACGGTGATGGCACCGCCAAGCGTAAGGCAATGGAGGCGCACCGCACCCAGATTACGGTGGTGGACGAGAAGACTTTCGAGTACTCGAATAAGGTGCCGCAGAAGATTTCTGCCGTAGAGACTTTTCGTGTGCTCGACGGCGACCCGACTGCGACCGTGCACCCGAAGCCGCAGGAGGCTGGCCTGGTTGCGGGTGTTTTGACCGGCTCGATTCTGGGTATTTTTGCCGGCATTGCCGGGTCGATCTACCACGCTTGGGTCGTTTATGCGGGTGATACCGCCCTGCCCCTCGGCTTGCTGGTGGCGTACCTGACGGTTTTCTTTACCGCCCTGTGGTGCGCCCTGTCGCTGCGTCGCGGCTACGCGGCGGCGGTCGTGGCTGTTGCAGTATTCGTGACCGTGTACGTACTCGGTTACGGTCGCCCCGATTCGCCGTTTGTTCTGGTGAACCCGGGCCATTCGGCGATTGGCTTCTACGGTGCCCTGTGGTGGTTTGGTGCCCCGGTTGCGGCGATGCTGGGTATGCTCGTGTACACGCGCGCTCGTGTGAAGGATGCGCAGTATTTCTCGCCGCGTGCGGCGCATCAGCGTGCGCGCGCAAAGAAGTAGTCTGAAGTTATCACTACGTCATAACCTAAGGGGAGGGGTGTTCCGGTGTGCCGGGGCGCCCCTCCTGCTGTTTTTGGGCGCTACACCGCTGCTGTCTTCTGCACCCGCCGGACAGAGGCCCAGGTAGAGGACAATAGGGAAGAAAATTTATGCGTTATTCGGTGAATTTAGCGGGGTGGAAATAGCGGCGACTTCATCAAAAAAATCATGTGACGAAGATTTCATTTTTGGCTTAATCTATTTTTAAAAGCCTACCGACTAGCCATAACGCTGAGAAGTGCCAGGTCAGCCTAGCCTAAAAAATACCCCCACAAACCCAATGACCCACTGTCTGATACACCACGAAAATACTGTTAAACAGTCAGCGCGCGATAGACTATACACAGACTTCCCCGCCGGGTACCAACCACTCGGCGGTTTACTCTGTAGACTTTGCCCTGCAGCAGACGACCCGCAGAACGGCGGGCACGGGGCGAACAGCTTCTAGAAAGGCACACCAATGACCTACGTAATCGCGCTTCCCTGCGTGGATGTCAAAGACCGCGCATGCGTTGAAGAATGCCCCGTCGACTGCATCTACGAAGGCGAACGCACCCTGTACATCCACCCCGATGAGTGCGTGGACTGCGGCGCCTGCGAGCCCGTCTGCCCCGTAGAAGCAATTTACTACGAAGACGACGTCCCCGAAGAGTGGACCGAATACGTCAGCGCCAACGCAGACTTCTTCGACGACCTGGGTTCCCCCGGTGGCGCAGCAAAGCTCGGCCCCACCGGCAAGGACGTGCCCTTCATCGCGGCACTGCCCCCGCGCGGCGAATAATAACCTGCGGCGAGTAGTAGCCTGCGGCGAATAATAGCTACAACCGCATAGACTGATCGCACCCTCTGACGGGTGCCAAGAGCCTCCATCTAGCCCCCGGTGCCCACGCACCGTCTAGGCGCTGGAATGGAGGCTCTTGCTATAGGCACGCCAGCGCCCGGACGCTAGACTAAAATGACGAAAACTATTCCCAAGCAACCAGGTGACACAATGACTTACGGCCTGAACCTGCCCGAATACCCCTGGGAGGCGCTCGCCCCCTACCGCGCAACCGCAGCCGCCCACCCGGACGGGCCGGTGGACCTGTCCATTGGCACCCCGGTCGACTCGACCCCGCAGAACATCCGCGAGGCGCTGGCGGCAGCCTCCGACGCACCCGGCTACCCGACTACTCACGGTACCCCCGCCCTGCGTGAGGCTATTGCCGAGTGGTTTGAGCGCCGACGCGGCGTGAAGGGCCTGAGCCCGGAGGCAATCATGCCCACGGTCGGCTCGAAGGAGCTCGTGGCGTGGCTGCCGTTCCTGCTGGGTCTGGGCCCGGGCGATGTGGTCGTGTACCCGCGCGTTGCGTACCCCACCTACGATATGGGTGCCCGCTTCGCCCGCGCCGAGTCCGTGCCCGCTGACAGCCTGGATGAGCTGGACGCTGACACCCGCAGCCGTGTGAAGCTGATTTGGGTGAACTCCCCGGCGAACCCGAACGGTGTGGTGCGTACCGTGGAGCAGCTGCGTGAGATTGTGGCGCAGGCGCGTGAAATCGGTGCCGTGGTGGCATCTGACGAATGCTATGCGGAGCTCGGTTGGGGTGCTTGGGATGAGGTGCGCGGCGGTCAGCCGGTGCCGTCTATCCTGGATCCGCGCGTGTGCGATGGCGACTTCACCGGCCTGTTTGCGGTGTACTCGCTGTCGAAGCAGTCGAACCTCGCCGGTTACCGCGCCGCGTTCATCGCCGGTGCCCCCGAGCTGATGCCGAACCTGATTAATAGCCGTAAGCACGCCGGCATGATTGTGCCCGCCCCCGTGCAGGCTGCCATGATGGTGGCGCTGGCTGATGAGGCACACGTGGCGGCTCAGAAGGACCTGTACCGTGCCCGCCGCGAGGTACTGCAGGAGGCGATTGCCGCCGCCGGTGGCCGCATCGAGAATTCTGAGGCTGGCCTGTACCTGTGGACCACTTTCGGTGAGTCCACCTGGGATTCGATTGGTCGCCTGGCGGAGCTGGGTATTATTGCTGGCCCCGGCGTGTTCTACGGCGAGGACGGCGAAGGCTACGTGCGTATCGCTCTGACCGCTTCTGATGAGGCGGTGGCGAAGGCTGCTGAGCGTCTGAAGGCATCTGCCGCTAAGTAGCCCCGACGGGTCTAACTAGCCCGCATAGCAGAAAGCCCCCGCACCCTCCCGAAAGGGGAGTGCGGGGGCTTTGCCGTATCCGCTGATTGCCGTTGGCTGAGGAGCCCGAACGAGAAGGGCTACTTGCGGCCGCCGGGCAGAACGAACATCTGAACGGTCGGCGGGTTCGGGTTATCCAACTCGCCGGGAATCAGCTCGCGGGTCACCTTAGCGGAGGTGCGCGATGCCAGGCGGTCGGTAATGCCGGTTGCCACAGCCGTCAGGATGAAGTTCACAATCACGAACAGCGCCGCTGCCAGAAGCAGGGTCTGCAGCACGTTACCGTCACCGGAGCCGATGCGGCGCGCCGAAGCGAGCAGCTCGGGGTAGGAGATGATGTAACCGAGGGCGGTGTCCTTCAGAATCACAACGAACTGGCTGAGCATCGAGGGCATCATCGCGGTGAACGCCTGCGGAATCAGAATCTGAATCAGAGTCTGGCTGGGGGTCAGACCGATTGCCAGACCCGCCTCACCCTGACCGCGCGGAAGCTGCTTCACACCCGAACGCAACAGCTCAGCAATCACCGAGCCGTTGTACAGGGTCAGGCCAATCACCACGGCGATGAAGGGCAGCTGAGCCGGCGGAAGGCCGCTGTACTTGCCCAGGAACAGCCAGAAGAAGATCATCATGATCAGCACGGGCACGGCGCGGAAGAACTCCACGACCACGGTACCAATCCAACGGAATACACGGTACTGAGACAGTCGAGCAATACCGAAGAGCAGACCGAACGCGATGGAGGTGACCACCGAAATCGCTGCCGCCGACAGGGTTGAGGCGAGGCCCGGCAGGTAGTAGGAAGTCCAGGCACGGGCGGTGAACAGATCAGTCCACTTCTCCGGCTCCAGCTGGCCCTTCTCACCCATCACGGTCAGCACGTACACCGCGAAAATCGCGAAGACGATGAGTGCCGCAATGTTGAAGATGCGGGTGCGGCGCTGAGCAATGGGGCCCGGCTCATCGAAAAGCACCGAAGAAGCGGCGCGGGTTTCATTACTGATAAAGGGGTTTTTCATCGCTTCACCGCCAGCTTACGAGAGGACCAGGTGGTCAGGACACCAATGGGAACAACAATAATCACGAAGCCCATTGCGAAGATCATGAAGATGGCAAGCACCATGTTCGCGTCGAACTCAATCATGGACTTCATCATGCCGGAAGCCTCAGCCACCGACGCCACGGAAGCCACGGTCGTGTTCTTCGCCAGAGCAATCAGGGTGTTACCGAGCGGGGTGATGGAACCGCGCAGAGCCTGCGGGAAAATCACCAGGCGGGCGGTGTCGAAGAAGCCCAGACCGATAGCGCGTGCTGCCTCAGCCTGCCCCTTCGGCACGGTGTTCACACCCGAACGAATCGCCTCGCAGATGAACGCCGCGTGGTAAATCGACAGCACAATCACCGCGTACACGAAGAAGTTCGTGTCAAAATCGTGCGAGAAGGAGAGCTGGAACTGAGTCCACACACCCAGAATCGCCAGGGTCATCAGAATAGTCAGCGGAGTGTTACGCACCAGGTGCACGTAGGCGGTACCCACCCAGCGCAGGGACGGAACGGGGCTGATGCGCATGAGCGCCAGCACGGTACCGATGACGAAGGAGCCAATAGCCGCCCAGAAGGTCAGCTCAATATTGGTCATGAAGGCGCCGAGCACATCGTACTTTGCCAGGAGGGCGCCGAGTTGGTCAAAGAATGACATTCGTGAACCTCTCTAGAGACTAGGCGCAGGAAGCGCTCGGGGACGGCGGGTTCTTTTCGGTGTTGTAGTGGTAGCCGGTACCTTCGGTGTACTTGGTGACCAGCCTCTCCCAGGTGCCGTCGGCGACCATCTCGTTGATTGCCTTGTTCACGGCCTCGCACTTGTCGGTGCCCTTGGGCAGACCCACACCGTAGCGTTCAGTGGTGAACGGTGCACCAACCACCTTCAGCTTGCCCTTGTTCGCCTTGGTGGCTGCCAGACCGGCGAGGATGATGTCGTCGGTGGTGACGGCGTCCACCACGCCGCCGTTGAGGGCGACCACGCAGTCGGAGTAGCTATTCTGCTTGACCAGGTTCACGTTCTTGGCGAACTTGTCCTGCACCTTCTGGGCGCTGGTGGAGCCGGTGACGGAGCAGAGGTTCTTGCCGTTGAGGTCGTCCGGGCCGTGAATATCGGTGTTATCGGCACGCACGAGCAGGTCCTGACCCGCGGTGTAGTAGGGGCCGGCGAAGTCCACGGTCTTCTTACGGCTATCAGAGATGGAGTAGGTCGCAAAGATCATGTCCACCTGGCCGTTGTTGAGCATGTTCTCACGGTTGGCACTGGGGGACTCGACGAACTCAATCTGGTCTTCGGAGTAGCCGAGCTTACCGGCGATGTAGCGTGCTACGTCCACATCGAAGCCGGTGTACTGGCTGCCATCCTGGTAACCGAGGCCGGGCTGATCGAACTTGATGCCGATGCGAATCTTGTGGTCGTTGTTTGCGCTGGAGCAACCGGCGAGGGTGCCGGTGAGGGCGAGGGATGCTGCCGCGGCGAGCGCTGCCAGCTTGCGTGAATATTTTTTCATTTCACCCTCCGGATTAGTGGTCGATGATCTTGGACAGGAAGTCCTTGGCGCGGTCGCTCTTCGGGTTGGTGAAGAACTCGTCCGGGTGGGCTTCCTCGACGATTTCGCCGTCGGCCAGGAACACGATGCGGTCGGCGGCCTTGCGGGCGAAGCCCATCTCGTGGGTCACCACGATCATGGTCATGCCTTCCTTCGCGAGGGAGACCATGGTGTCGAGCACCTCGTTGACCATTTCGGGGTCGAGCGCGCTGGTGGGCTCGTCGAAGAGCATGACCTTGGGCTTCATGGCGAGGGCGCGGGCGATGGCGACGCGCTGCTGCTGGCCACCGGAAAGCTGGGCGGGCATCTTGTTCGCCTGGGAATCCACGCCGACCTTTGCGAGCAGCTTCATGGCCTCCGCTTCTGCCTCCGACTTGGAGATTTTGCGGATGCGGCGGGGGCCGAGGGTCACGTTATCGAGGATGTTCTTGTGCGCGAAGAGGTTGTACGACTGGAAAACCATGCCGACCTCTGCGCGGAGCTTGGCGAGGGCGCGGCCCTCCTTGGGCAGTTCCTGCCCGTCAATCTTGATGGAACCGCTGGAGATGGTTTCGAGGCGGTTGATGGTTCGGCAGAGGGTCGATTTGCCGGAACCCGACGGGCCGAGGAGGATGATGACTTCGCCCTTGCCCACGGAAAGGTTGATGTTCTTCAGAACGTGATTAGTGCCGTAGTACTTGTTGACGTCGGTAATCTCTACGAGATTTTTCTGTGCTGCGGGAGCTGCCTGTGCGGACATCACTAACCTTTCATGTGAGATGTATCTATGATGTGGGTTACAAAAATGGTGTGTTTTCAGTTTACATGCGCCATGTAACACGCGTGTAAATTATTCGTTTCCCTATTGAAACACTGTGAATTTTTAAGGGGTAGTGCATAGTTATAGTATTTTTGACGTAAAAATACGGGTCAAAAGCACCTCTTCTGCGTAAAAGGCCCTGACTAGGAGTAACACCGCAAATACTCGGCATGCTCCCGGGAGGTGCCAACCGCCTCCGGTGTGTAACTCGCCTGCCGGCAAAAATTTCAAAAAAGCGCGCAAAAATGCCCGATAGGTGATATAACACCTATCGGGCACTCTTCAACACCCCTCACAAGGGGCTAAAACAGCTTAGGCTTCGTAACCGTTGGGGTTGTTCTTCTGCCAGTTCCAGTGGTCGCGAATCATGGTCTTAATGTCGCGGCTAGCGCTCCAACCCAGATCCGCCAGAGCGGAGGAAGGATCAGCGTAAGAGACTGCAACGTCACCGGGGCGACGATCCACAATCTTGTACGGCAGTTCCTTACCGCACGCCTCCTCGAACGCGTGCAGAACCTGCAGAACCGAGTAGCCGTTACCGGTACCCAGGTTCCAGGTGTGCAGGCCGCCGTGCTCAGTAATGTAGTTCAGCGCCTTCAGGTGGCCGTCAGCCAGGTCAACCACGTGGATGTAGTCGCGCACGCCGGTACCGTCAACGGTCGGGTAGTCATTACCGAAGACGTTCAGGTGCTCGCGGCGACCCACAGCAACCTGCGCGATGAAGGGCACCAGGTTGTTCGGGATACCCGCCGGGTCCTCACCGATACGGCCGGACTCGTGCGCACCAACGGGGTTGAAGTAACGCAGCAGAGCAATGTTCCACTTGGAGTCGGAAGCAGCCAGGTCAACCAGCATGTCCTCAATGTGCTCCTTGGTGCGGCCGTAGCAGGACTGCGCGTCCATGTTCATCTTCTCGATCAGAGGCATGGACTCGGGCTCACCGTACACGGTAGCGGAGGAGGAGAACACGATGGAGTGGCAGTCAGCCTCGTCCATTGCGTACAGCAGGTTCAGGGTGCCAGCCACGTTGGTCTGGTAGTACCACAGCGGCTTCTCAGCGGACTCGCCCACAGCCTTCAGGCCCGCAAAGTGAATCACAGCGTCGGGGCGAACCTGCTTGAAGAGAGCCTTCATACCTTCGAGGTCGAGCAGGTCAACCTTGTGGAACTCGGGGGCGCGGCCAGCGAGTTCAGCGACGCGCTTGAGGGACTCCTCGGAAGAGTTCGCGAGGTTATCCATGACGACGACGTCGTGGCCTGCCTTGAGCAGTTCAAGTACAGTGTGGGAGCCGATGTAGCCGGCGCCGCCGGTAACGAGTACCTTCATGATGTCCTTTCGGGCTTTATATATCCGGAAAAAGTGCTCCGGATGGGGGACAAAAGCTGTTGAGCTGTATCTAATGGTACAGCTGTGCATGGGGTGTAAGTACTGCGGGACACTGTGCGCTTGTGCACTCTGGTGTGAGCATGTGGGAAGCGTTCTTTAGGTGTGTCGCCACTCGCCCCCACCTCGCTGTATAGCTTGCGTCTAATCCCACCAGAAATACCATTGGCGGCTCTGGTGAATAAACTCCGTCAGCTGCTCAAAATCCTCAAACACCTGGAACGGAAGATCGGAACAGAACGCGAACTGCTCGACCGCCACCTTCTTCGCCTCCAACGGGTCGGTTACGGGGCGTTCCACCAGAAATTCCAGACAATCGGCATTGTCAAGAGCCGCCGGGATTGCGCCGTACTTTTCACGCCAATAGTGGGTGAACGCCAGCTGCGTTTCGGCGTTCGGGCAGTCATTCCAGCCGCCGAAGGGCAGGTACGCGGGAATATCGGCGGGGTCATCGGTCGGAATCTGCAGCAGGAGCATCTCGCCCTGCTCCTCATCCTGGAGCTCGTAGCAGAGTAGGGCAGAAAGAATCGGGGCGTCATCTTCGGGCTCCTCATCGGGCAGAAAATCGGAGCCCATAAACTCGTCAACAAGCTCATTGAGGTTGAAGTCGTCCGGGTCGTCTTCGCTAGTATCTTCGCCATCGTCCATAACCTGGCGCAACTGCTGAGCAATGGCGGCGCTACCGTACTCTTCGGTGGAGGCGCCACCCCGGGCGGTACGGTAACGCTGCAGGACGGCACGAGTGTAGGCGCTCACCTGCTCGGGGGTCAGAGTCTCAACATCGTCAATGATGTCGTGCTCAAGGGACACCGCAATGACCATGCTTTCAAGCACCGTATCGTTCAGGTTTAGGAAGAAGGGGACGAACCCCTCCGCGCGCCCCAGCTTAGCCAACTCATCGTAACGAGCCATGGCATCAGCGGCAGGAGCGCCCATTGGAATACGCTCGTGCGGGTAGGGGAAAAGTCGCATAAAGTGCCGGTAGGTTTCGCTCATCGTCGACTCTGACTTAGTTGATTCGGGCATCTGAGTTCCTCTCTGAACTATACAGGTGGTCAGTCATGGCGGGTGCGCTGTACCCGGTACTACCAGCCTAGCGAAAGCCCGAGCATCCCGCTCTGAAAACGGTCATCGTAGCCGCCGCGGATTCGCGCCCAGTCTGTAAGATCGGCGGACGAGGGAACACCGGGCGCAGAAAAGGGGTCGGGATGCTTCACACATCCCGACCCCTAAAGCCGATCCCTAAAGTTCGCGGGCCGACCCCCAACGTTGGCAAGGGCAACCAGCGCTAGTCCAGGTACAGACTAGTTCAGGTGTAGCGCCTCGTTCAGCTCCACGGTGTTCTTTGCACGCGGCAGAACCTCAATCGCGCCGCTGATCGAATTGCGGCGGAACAGCAGGTTCGACACGCCGGACAGCTCCGCAGCCTTCACCACGCGCGCCTCCTGACCGGGCAGCAGAACACTCACGCGCGAACCAGCGGTCACATACAGGCCAGCCTCAACCACGCAGTCATCACCCAGGGCAATACCGATACCGGACTCCGCACCCAGCAGAGAACGCTCACCAATAGAGACGCGCTGAGTGCCACCACCGGAGAGGGTACCCATCGTGGAGGCGCCGCCACCCACATCCGAGCCGTCGCCCACCACAACGCCCTGAGAAATACGGCCCTCAACCATGGAAGTGCCCAGGGTACCGGCGTTGAAGTTCACGAAGCCCTCGTGCATCACGGTCGTGCCGGACGCCAGGTGCGCGCCCAGGCGCAGACGGTCGCCGTCACCAATACGCACGCCGGCGGGAACCACGTAATCCACCAGGCGCGGGAACTTATCAATGTGGCTCACGCTCAGGTGGCCCAGCTTGCGCAGACCAATCGCCAGCTTCTGGAGCTCAGCGGCAAGCACCGGGCCGTGGTTAGTCCACGCAACATTCGCCAGGGTACCGAACAGGCCGTCCAGGTTCAGCTCGTTGGGGCGAACCAGAGTGTGGGAGAGCAGGTGCAGACGCAGGTACGCGTCGACTGCGTCTTCGGGTGCCTCATCCAGGTTGATGGAGGCGGTACGCACCTCGGTACGGGCATTGCGCGCCGGGTGCTCAGCGGCCAGTTCCTCCAGCTCGTCCGCGATGGACAGGTCGGGGGTCTGGGTGAGGGAGGGAGCGGGGAACCAGGCATCCAGGACGGTGCCGGCGTGCTCGCCGGAGACAACAACATTGACCAGTGCGACGCCGGAGGCGTAACGGGGAGTGTTTTCAGACATGCCTTCCATTATAGGTTTGGGGCTTGGCGCCCCTTCAAGACCGTCTCATATGCTCGATATGGGCGTTGTGTGCGCGGGTATGCGCACGGGGGAACCTGTAAGGTTGAAGGATGAGCGTTTCCCCGAATACTTCTGAACGTCACCCGGTTCCGGCACCGCCCCTGAATTTGGACGTGTCTATGCCCGAGCTGACGCGTGCCCTGCTGGATCTTGAGTCGGTTTCTGGTAACGAACGAACGATTGCTGATGCCGTGCACACGGCGCTGTCGTTCTGCCCCCACCTGCACCTGACCCGTGACGGGGACGCCATCATTGCCCGCACCGAATTCCCGCCGCTGCCTGGAGCTGAGGGGGAGAGTGCTGAGGGGGAGCGTACCCGCATTATCCTCGCCGGTCACCTGGATACCGTGCCCCTGCCTACCGTCGAGGGTTCCCTGGGTACTGTGCCCTCTACGGTGCGTGAAGAAGAGGACGGGTACGTGCTCTACGGCCGCGGCGCCACCGATATGAAGGGCGGCGTTGCGGTGCAGCTGAAGCTTGCCGCCGAGCTGACCGCGCAGGACACCGACTACAACCTGACCTACATCTTCTACGACAACGAAGAGGTCGCTAGCGAGCTTTCCGGCCTAGCGCGCCTGATCCGCAACCACGGTGAGCTCATCACCGACGCAGATTTCGGTGTGCTGCTCGAACCGACCAACGGCACCATTGAGGGCGGCTGCAACGGCACCATGCGTTTCTTCGTGCGCACCCGCGGCCTGGCCGCCCACTCGGGTCGCGCCTGGCGCGGTGAGAACGCGATTCACGCCCTGGCACCGGCGTTGGCGGCGCTCGCCTCCTACGAGCCGAAGACCATCGCGGTGGAGGGCCTGGACTATCGTGAGGGCCTGAATGCGGTGCAGATTTCTGGTGGCGTTGCCGGTAACGTGATTCCCGATGCGGCGGCGATGCACGTGAACTACCGATTCGCCCCGGATAAGACCCTGGATGAGGCGGTCGCCCACGTGCGTGAGGTTTTCGCCGGATACGAGCTGGACTTTGTGGATCTTTCCCCGGCGGCTCGCCCCGGCCTGGACACCCCGCTGGCGGCATCCCTGATTGAGGCGGTGGGCGAGGAACCCCAGCCCAAGTACGGTTGGACGGATGTGGCGCGCCTGAGCGAGATTGGTATTCCCGCCGTGAACTTCGGTCCCGGTGACGCCCTGCTGGCTCACACCGATAATGAGCATGTGAGCTTTAGCCAGCTGACCCGTTGCCACGCGGATTTGCGTGCCTGGCTGCTCAGCGACCGTGACGAGGACTAACCGCGACGCTGATTCTGCCGGTGCTGGCGCTACTATTTGAATTTAGGTGACCGTCAGGGGTTGACGGTCCTGCATGATATGAGATTGACATGAACTTTCTTCTGATTCTGCTTGCCCTGCTGATTTCGGGCATTGCGGTGCTCTCCGTTGTGGCGCTCGGCGGTGAGCGTGCCGTGCCCGGTGCCGCGTTCTTCAGCGGCGTGGGCCGTGACGGTCTGGGCACCTTCGACCGTGTGGAGGATTTCGGCTTTATCGCTCCTCTCGTCGGTGCATCCGAAGATAACAAGGCACTTGAGAACGCACCCGCCGCTGAGTCTGCTGCTTCGACCGCAGAATCTGCTGATGCTAACGTTGCTGCCGCTGAGTCGGTTCGCCGCGGTGCGGTTCCGCTGGCTGATGATGCGGAGAGCACCTTGAGCGCGCATGACTTTGTGGAGAAGCGAAAGAACCCGCAGGCTGAGGGGAACTAACGCCCGTGAGTGTTTCGCCTGAACGTAATAGTGCTTCCCCCGCGTATTCTCCCGCGCAGGGTGCCGCCATCCCCGCCTCCACGAAGGAACAGGGCGAGTCTTTTGATGAGTTGCTGACCTGGGCGTACACCGCCGCCGGTGAGCGCCTGCACCGGGTGGGGGAGCGTCTGCGTGCCCTGCCCGCGTGGCTGTCGGTACTGCTGATTTACGGTCTGTCCCGCGTGTGGGGTTTCATCGTGTTTGCCGTGGTCGGTCAGCAGCAGCTGCGCAGCCCGTGGGGTCAGCATCTGGATTATTTGTCGTTCATTAGCATCTGGGATGCCGGCTGGTATGAGCAGATCGCGGTACAGGGCTACCCGAGTGAGCTGCCGGTGAATGCGGCGGGTGTGGTTCAGCAGAATCAGTGGGCTTTTTACCCGATTTTCCCGCAGCTTTCCGGTGCTATTAGCCATGCGACGGGCATCGGGTACTACCCGGTGGCGGCGACGGTTGCTCTGCTTGCCGGTTTCGCGGCGGCGTGGGTGATTTATCTGCTGTTTGAGGCGTCGTTGAAGGCGACCGGTTTCACAAGTGAGGAGTCGCCTTCTGCCCTGTCTATGTGGGCTGTGGCATTGGTGTCGTTCTTGCCGGTGGCGCCGGTGCTTCAGGTGCCGTATGCGGAGTCGCTGAACCTGGTGTTCCTTGCCGGTGCGCTGCTGTGCCTGGTTCAGGGACGCTACGGCCTGCTGGTTCCTGTGGCGGCGTTGGCGTGCCTGTCCCGCCCGGTGGGTGTGCCCCTGGGTGCGGCAGCCGGCCTGTGGTGGTTTGCATGCTGGGTGCGTTCGAGCCGCCAGTCGGGTATGGGTGCGGCGTTTGTGCGTCATCTGGGGCAGCTGGTCAGCGCCTTGGTGGTGTGTGCGTGTGCGCTGGTGTGGCCTGCGATTGCGTGGTGGGCTACGGGCCGTGTGGATGCGTACACCGCCACGGAGACGGCGTGGCGCGGTACCCATTTGGCGCCGATTCAGCCGTGGCTTTCGCAAGGGTACCTGTACTTTGGGTATGCGGCTCCGGTGCTGCTGACTCTGCTGATTTTGGGTTTTATTGCTCTGTGTTTGAGCCCCCTGGCGCGTAGGGTTTTGGCGGCTCCGTTGAACCTGTGGTGCCTAAGCTATTTTGCGTATTTGATTCTGTTTTTGAATCCGCAATCGTCGACGTTCCGCCTGTTGTTGCCGTTGTTCCCGCTGGTGATTGTGGTGGCGGCGGCGAGCCGTTCGCGGGCGTATCGTTGGGCGCTGCTGGTGGCGGGTGCGTGTGCGCAGTGGGGCTGGGTGGGCTGGCTGTGGCATTGGAAGCAGCTCCCCGGCGGTGGAGATTATCCGCCGTAAACCGAATATCGTGACTGGAGACCGCCGGTGTGCTGCCGGCGGTCTTTTGCGTTCGGGAGGCGGGCATGCCTGCGGTTGGAGCCGCAGCGTTTTAACCCGGCGGTGGAGATTACCCGCCGTAAACCGCTGATTCTTTCCAACAGGTGCTTGAGACCGCCGGTGTGCTGCCGGCGGTCTTGTGCGTTCGGGAGGCGGGTGTGCCTGCGGCTGGAGCCGTAGCGTTTTAACCCGGCGGCGGAGACTACCCGCCGTAAACCGAATATTGTGTCAGGAGATCGCCGGTGTGCTGCCGGCGGTCTTTTGTGTTCTTAGCCGTGAGCGCAATGCTCCTCCGCGGTGCTGTAGCGTACGCCTTCTGCTTGTCCAGAGCTTAAAGACACGTCCAGAAAGCGCCGCGGGTTCGGCGGTGCTGGCTCGGAACTGATAATCTATATTCTGTGTTTGGTATTAGTGGCACCGAGTTGATTATTTTGGCCATCATCACGTTTGTGGTGATTGGCCCCGAACGCATGCCCGAATACGCCCGCCAGATTCGTGAATTCGTCAAGACTGTGCGCCGCATGGCGTTCGACGCGAAGGACGACTTCAAGGAAGCCCTGGGCGAGACGGGTCTGGAAGATATTAACTGGCGCCAGTACGACCCCCGCCAGTACGATCCGCGCGTGATTGTGAAGCAGGCATTCGCTGAGGATGACGCCGAGCGTGAGCGTGAGGCGAAGGAACGTGAAGAGGCGCTGCTGAAGGAGAAGGAAAAGTCGGAGAGCCGTGCTCTTCCGCGAGGCGCATACGCCCCCTTCGACGTGGACGCAACCTAAGATTTTGAATAGATAAGAACCCCGCACCGTGATGGTGCGGGGTTCTTTCTATTCTCAGCTGTTTGGCCGTCAGCTTCTAGACGCTCAATCTCTAAACGAAGAGCGGCAGGTTCTGACCCGCCCTCGACTCGCCCGACTGCAGCAGCTGCGAGGCGATGGACTGGATTTCTTCTGCGGTGGCGGAGTCGGGGTAACCCCACACGACAGGCATGCCATCGTCGCCGCCGGTACGCAGGTTCACATCCAGCGGGACGGAACCGAGCAGCGGTACCGGGTAGGAGAGCGCCTCCGAAAGACGCTCAGCGAGCACCCGGCCGCCGCCAGAACCGAACATGTCGAGCACGGTGCCGTCCGGCAGGGTCATGGCAGCCATGTTCTCCACCACGCCCACGACCTTCTGACCGGTCTGCAGGCTCAGAGTACCGGCACGCTCCGCCACATCCACCGCGGCGTGCTGCGGGGTGGAAATGAGCACCAGCTCCGCATTCGGCAGCAGCTGAGCCATGGAGATGGCAATATCGCCGGTGCCGGGCGGCAAATCGAGCAGCAGCACATCCAGGGCACCGAAGTGCACGTCCATGATGAACTGCTCCAGGGCACGGTGCAGCATGGGGCCGCGCCACGCCACCGGCTCGTTGCCCTTGAGGAACATGCCGATAGAAATCACTCGAATAAAGCCGCCGCTGACCTTCTGCTCACCCCAACGCTGGGCGGGGGCGGGCACATCCACGGTCGGCGGAAGAATCAGATCATCCAGTCGGGTCGGGGCATCGGTAATACCCAGCAGACCCGGAATCGAGAAGCCGTGCACATCCGCGTCAATAATGCCCACCGCAAGCCCGCGCGAAGCGAACGCCGCGGCAAGATTCGCGGTCATGGAGGACTTACCCACACCGCCCTTACCGGACACCACACCGAACACGCGGGTCAGCGAACCGGGCGCGGTAAACGGGTTGGAACGCTCCGGTTTGAGCATCGAACGCAGGGCGGAACGCTGCTGCGGGTTCATCGCACCCACCTGCAGCTGCACACGCTCGATACCCTCAACGGTGGCGGCGGTGTCACGAACCTGCTGCTCGATGGTGTTCTTCAGCGGGCAACCCTCAATGGTGAGTAGCACCGTGACCTCAGCCCAGTGGCGGCCGGGAATCGGCTCACCGTGCTCATCCAGTTCAGGATGCACGAGCGCAGTCTCCACCATGCCCAGCTCCGTAATGGGGCGGCGCAGTTCGGGGTCCTCGACGCGGGCAAGCGCCGCGTAGAGGGCATCCTGCAGCGGGTTATCAGCGGTCACGGGCACCTCCCTCACGGGTGCGCTCTGCATGCTGCTGTGCTTGCTGAGATTCGCGGCTCTGAGGCTGGCTCAAATCGCCGTGACGGGAATCCTGCGCGGAGTCCTTTACAGAGTCCTTCGCGGAGCGTTCAGCCTTATCAGAGGACTTATCGGCGCCGTTATCGGCACCCGCAGACTCCTTCTTCTCAGAGTTCTGGTCCTCAGAGCCCTGCTCCTCAGCGTCCTTCTCCTCACCCTCGGAAGTGTCGATATCGTCGATAGCCTCCTCCAGGTCCTCAATGTCCTCACTGATGTCCTGCAGCTGCTCGGCGTGACGCTCCTGCTCCTGCGCAATGTTCTGCAGTTCCTCAAGAATGTCGCGCAGCTCGCTACGGACAAAGTCACGGGTCGCAACCTCACGCAGAGCAATACGCAGCGAAGCAATCTCGCGGGTCAGGTACTGGGTCTCCTCCAGGTTCTGCTGGTCACGCTTACGGTCCTCAGAGGCCACCACGCGGTCGCGGTCGTCCTGACGGTTCTGCGCCAACAGCAGCAGGGGAGCAGCGTAAGAAGCCTGCAGGGACAGCATCAGGGTCAGCAGGGTGAAGTTCAGGCTACGCGGGTCGAACTGCATCTCCTCCGGCGCCAGGGAGTTCCACGCCAGCCACACGCCACAGAAAATGGTCATCCACATCAGGAACTGCGGGGTACCCATGTAGCGCGCAAAACCCTCGGTCATGCGGCCGAAAGCGTCCGGGTTGGGGCTTGAGAACAGCTTCGGCTTGCGGGTGCCGGGGGTGCTCAGCTGCGAGTCGCTACGCTGCGGGCGGGAGTCGCCGCGCTCGCGGTTGCGTTCAGCGTACTTCTTCTCCAGGCGGTCCTTGAGGATGCGCGCCTTATCGATGCGGGGGTTCTCTTCGGTACGGTTTGCGTCGCGGCGGTTCGAATCAGGCAAAGCGTCGTCCTACCTTTCGTACGGGAGTTCCATCATCGTAAGTGCGCCAGTCTTCGGGCAGGAGCGCATCGAGCACGTCGTCGATGGTCACTGCGCCTACCAGGCGGTGCGATTCGTTCACAATGGGAACGATGGTCAGGTCATAGGTCGCCAGCACGCGTGCCAGCTCTTCCAAACTTGCCTGGTCAGAGACAGGCTCAGTGTCGGTATCGAGGATGTGACCAATCGGCTCACTCGGCGGCACACGCAGCAACTTCTGCATGTGCACCAGACCCAGGTACTTGCCGGTCGGCGTTTCCAGGGGCGGGCGGGTCACCATGACGGCAGCCGCCATCGCCGGAGGGATCTCCTCGGCGCGGATGTGCGCGAGCGCCTCCGCAACGGTCGCCTCCGGGGAGAGGATGATCGGCACCGGGTTCATGAGCGAACCAGCGGTACCCTCGTCATATTCGAGCAGTCGACGCACGTCGTCTGCTTCGTCGGGTTCCATGAGTTCGAGCAGCTTTTCACGCTGGGCGTCGTCCAGTTCGATAAGCAGGTCGGCGGCGTCGTCCGGTTCCATCTCTTCGAGGACCTGCGCGGCACGCTCGTCGTCCAGGTGCGACAGAATCTGCACCTGGTCCTCGGCGGGTAGCTCCTGCAGAACGTCTGCGAGGCGTTCATCCTGCAGCTCGGCGGCGATTTCGACCATGCGCTTATCGCTCATCTCGTGGATAGCGTCCGCAAGGTCGGCGGGCTTGGAATTCTCGTGGTTCGCCACGAACGCGGTTGCCGCCTGCGGTTCCACGTCGGTGGAGAGCAGAGCCTCGTCCCAGTCGACGATGAGGGTCTCCTTGGAGCGGCGGCGCCACGTGCTGGAGGAGGAGCTGACGCGGGAAACGAACAGTTCGGTCACGCCCCAGTCGCCGTTGCGGCGCTGCTCAATGGCGATGTCCTCAATGACGGCGTCGCCGCTGCCGTCGAGCAGACGCACGCGGCGGTCGAAGAGCTCACCGACGATGAGAGTCTCAGAGTTGCGCTGTTCGAAGCGGCGCAGGTTCACCAGGCCGGTTGAAATAATCTGGGAGGCGTCGATGCTACGCACTCGGGTCATGGGCATGAACACGCGTTTCTTGCCGAGCACCTCAACGATGATGCCGACAACAATGGGTTCGCTGCCCTTGGCGGGGCGGGCGCCCGCAATGGATGCGCCCAGGCCGCGTTTGAGCACGACGACGTCTCGGAGACGGCCGAGGCGGTCACCGAAGGGGTCAAAAACGTCGAGGCCCAAAAGGCGGGCAATGTAAATCTTGCTGGGGGTGCTGAACTTCGAATTGCTCACCTCTCTAGGGTACGCTCCGCCGCGGGGATTCGCACTTTGAGAAGCCGAAATTGAACGGGTGTTCGCTACGCCTATAGAGGAGCTAACTGCCCACCGGGTCCAGGGTTGGGGCGGGCGGTAGAATAGAAGCCATGACTTCTAACCTGCCGAATATTCCCTCGACCCCGACTTCTTCTTTCGTTGCCTCGCGCCTGGCGCAGGCTCAAGGCAAGCCCCTGCCCGCCGGTGAGGCGATCGCCTCCTTCGTGCGTCACGATGATGCGCTCGCCGCCTTTGACGTGCTCAGCGAGCAGGATTATCCGGTCACGGCGCTGTACCTGGTCAACGACGGCATCCGCCAGGTGGAGTACCCGGTACCGTTGCCGTATGGCCGTATCTTGACTTTTGCAGCGCTTCGAGGGGCAGGATTCGGTGCGTTTTTTGCACTGCTGGTTATAGCCTCGACTAATGACTCCTCTGCGTTTGAGGTAATAAAGTATGTGCTGCTGTCGATGGCTATGTTTGTGCTCTGGCAGATGTTCGTTTTGCGTCGCTCTCATGGGAGCCGCCATCCGATGCGTGCCGAATCAATTCCCTCGCGTACCGTGATGTACGCTCTGCCGGAGTACGCTCAGGATGCGCGCCGCGTGCTGGGTGCGCATCCTCGCTTTTCGGCGGCGGTTGCGGCTGCTCGTGCGGCGGCTGCCCCGGAGGCTTCGCAGGCTCGTGCGGCTCAGAGCACCGTCTCGATGAATGGTGCACCGGTTCCGACCGGTGCGCCGAAGGCTCCTTCGTACCGTGCGCAGGCGGGTAGCCAGCCGGCACCGAACCAGACCCTGCCCGAGCGTGACACTACCGCGCAGAATGCGGTGTCTCAGAGCGCGGCGCAGAACATGCCCGCACAGGCTGCACAGTCCACTCAGCCTGCAGAACAGGCAAGTACTGGCCAGGTGACCGCTCAGAAGTCAGATACGCAGAAGCGTCCGGCTCAGCGGTACGGTCTGCGCGTGGACGACCCGGAAGAATACGCGAAGCTGATTCAGCCCAAGCCGCAACGTCCGACTCCGCGCCCGCAGGGCCTGCAGGATAAGTCCTCGAAGGACTCCGAATAGCCGTAAGGCACAACGGCGGGAAACAGGCATAGAAGATACGCAGCGCAGAAGATACGCGAAAAGCCCCTCACCGAAACGAATCGGTGAGGGGCTTTCGCTATGCACATACAACCGGCACTAACCGGTGCTGGTGGTGTGAAGAGTCAGGCTTACTTCGCCAGCTTCGCCATCCACTCCTCAATGCCCTCAACGGTGCGGGGCAGTGCAGCAGACAGGTTCACGTTGCCGTCCTCGGTGCAGAGCACGTCGTCCTCAAGGCGGATACCGATACCGCGGTACTCCTCGGGAACCGACAGGTCCTCGTCCTTGAAGTACAGGGCCGGCTCAATGGTGAAGACCATGCCCGGCTCCAGCTCAGCCCACATGTACAGCTCAGCCTTAGCCTGTGCGCAGTCGTGCACATCCAGGCCCAGGTGGTGGCTGGTGCCGTGCGGCATCCAGCGGCGGTGCTGACCGCCCTCAACGGTGAGCGAAACATCAGCGGAAACCGGCAGCAGGCCCCACTCTTCCAGACGGTGCGCCAGAACGTTCATGGCTGCCTCGTGAATCTCGTAGAACTTGGTGCCCGGCTTAGCCACAGCGAATGCAGCGTCAGCGGCATCCAGCACAGCGTTGTAGACCTTCGCCTGAACCTCGGTGAACTTACCGTTCACGGGGAAGGTGCGGGTCACGTCTGCGGTGTACAGGGTGTCGTCCTCAACGCCTGCGTCCAGCAGCAGCAGCTTGCCGTCATCGACGGTGCCGTTGTTACGGATCCAGTGCAGGATGGTTGCGTTGTTACCGCACGCTGCGATGGTGTCGTAGCCCAGGTCGTTACCGTCGGTACGTGCCACGGAGAAGAACGCAGTCTCAACGACGCGCTCACCGCGGTGGTGCTCCTTAGCCTTCGGCAGTGCACGAATGACCTCTTCGAAGCCCTTGACGGTCATGTCAACGGAACGCTGCAGGTTCTCAACCTCGATAGCGTCCTTAATCAGGCGAGCCTCGGAGAGAGCCACAGCCAGCTCGGAGTCCAGCTTGTCAGCCTGCTCCAGCTCCACGCCGGTGTTGTAGCGGGAGGTGTCAACCAGCGCGTCAACAGCCGGGTCAACGTTGCGGACCAGGCGGATGTTCACGCCGCCCAGGCCCTGGTTACCGGCGTTCTTGGTGATAGCAACCTCAAGCTCGGACAGGTCGCGGGTACGCAGACCGAAGCGCTCGGAGAATTCCTTCAGGGTGGGGCGGGGACCAACCCAGAACTCGCCGTAGCGTGCATCCGCGTAGAACTCGGTGGTGTCGCGGCCAGCCAGCGGGCGGAAGTACAGGGTGACCTCGTGGTTGGAGCCGTTGTCGCCGGTACCCTCTTCGACGGGCTCGAAGATCAGCACGGCGTCAGGCTCGTGGTCGATGCCCAGGCCGGTCTGGTGCGCAAACGCCGAGTGGGGGCGGAAGCGGTAGTCGCAGTCGTTGGAGCGGACCTTCAGCGGGCCTGCAGGCAGGACGAGGCGCTCGCCGGGGAATGCCTTGGAGATCTTGGCGCGGCGCTCAGCTGCGTAGTCTGCTACGGGCTCGCGGGTGTAGCCGTCATCTTCGGCCTTGGCCCAGTCCTTAGCAATGAATTCGGTGAACGCAGACGCCTTAGGGGTGCTGCGGTGGTCGTTCTTCTGAGCTTCGGTGCTCTTCTCGTTGTTCTCAGTCATGGGTTAATCATATCTCCTTCACCACAGGTGGGCAGGTGTTTTAGCGCTTTTGACCATAAGAGGGGCGCGGTGGGGCAGAATATATCTTTGACTTGCGACCGGGTGCCTGATATTGCGCCGCCGATATTGGTAGGGTTGAATCAGAAGAGTAGATGACATACCTTAAAACCCCGCTGAGGTGGCGACGAACTAGCAGGGGCGGGGAAGGAGAGAATATGACGCAGACAGAACACCGAAATAGTGCACCTAATGCGCAGCAGGCACTGCAGCCCGCTGAATCGGGTGCGCCTGAAAATCTGAACCGTGCCGGGCGTTACGATTTGCATATTCACTCCGCTATTTCTGACGGCACGCAGAGTCTGACCGAGCTGGTGCCGCTGATTGCTCGCGCCGGGTTGGCTGGGTTTGCGCTGACTGATCACGATACGACGGCTGGTTGGGCGCAGGCGGCTCAGCTGGCGGATGAGCACGGTCTGGATTTTCTGCCGGGTGCCGAGTTCTCCTGCCGTTATCGGTACACCGACGGTGAGGGCCGCGCACGCACGAAGACTATTCATCTGCTCGCTTATGGTTTTGATTCGGTGGGTTCGGAGTTGGCGTGCCGTGTGGAGGCGATTCGTGCCAGCCGTGAGGGCCGTGCGCAGGCTATTGTGGGCCGTCTTGCCGCTGACTACCCGCTGACCTGGGATGACGTGTTGGCGCAGGTGGGGGAGGGGAACACGGCGGTGGGCCGCCCCCATATTGCTGATGCGCTGGTTGCTGCCGGTGTGGTTGCTGATCGTTCTGAGGCTTTCGCGAAGCTGCTGTACACGGGCAGCCCCTACTATGTGCCGCAGGATGCGCTGGACCCGCTGGAGGCGGTGCGTCTGGTGCGTGAGGCTGGGGGCGTGCCGGTGATTGCGCACCCGATGAGTACGATGCGTGGGCCCGCATTGAGCCTGGAGTACCTGGGTTTGATGGTGGATGCTGGCCTGGCGGGTGTGGAGGTGTATCACCGCGAGAACTCTCCGGAGGACCGCGCGCGTCTGCTGGAGTTCATTGAGCGTCAGCGTGCGGCGGGCCGTGAGGTGCTGGTGACGGGGTCGAGCGATTATCACGGTGCGGGCAAGCCGAACCTGCTGGGTGAGAACACGACGGATGCGGTGACGGTGGCTCGCATCCGCGAGCAGCTGGCTTCTCAGTAGTAAGACGAAAGAGTGTGGGGCGGGTTCCTTATTGGGAATCCGCCCCACACTCTTAACACGTGCTCTTATGAACGCGCAGACAAGACCGCCTAGACGCTCTCACGCGACGCATGATGCTGCAACACCGCACCCGCAGCCGCCGCATCCAGCTGAGCAGCCGCACGCGCCGCACGAGCCTTAGCCCGCGCCTGATGCTGACGCTGACGACGCAACTCATCACGACCATCAATACGCATCTTCTTATCCACCGCATCCATCGACCGGTGACGCACAAACCGGCACGACGCGCCCTCAACCGGCTGCGTAGTCTCCGTGAGCGTATCCAACACAGCCTTCAACGCATGACGGCTCGCTGCCGTCAACGCATCACGACTCGTACCGCCACGAACACCCACCGTACGCTTCGGCGTGAACAACACACTCGCCCCACGCGGAACACCACGATACTCAGCGAACGACACCGGATCAACGCCCAGGCGCTTAGCCATCACCTCAATAGCCGGCGGATTCTGATCCACACACACGAACTTACGGCCCAGCTGAGCCGCCGCCGCACCCGTAGAACCAGAACCAGCGAAGAAATCCAACACCCAATCACCCGGGCGGGAACTCGCCGCAATCATACGACGCAACAAACCCGTAGGCTTCTGCGTGGGATACCCCGTCTTCTCCTTACCCGTAGGCGACACAATAGTATGCCACCACACATCTGTAGGGAGCTTACCGCGAGAAGCCTTCTCCTCAGTCACCAAACCGGGAGCCATATACGGTTCACGATCAACCTCCGTAGTATTGAAGTAATAGCTGCGGTGATCCTTCGCGTACACCAAAATATTGTCGTGCTTCGTCGGCCAGCGGCGCGTAGACTTCGCACCGTAGTCGTAAGCCCAAATCAGCTCATTAATGAAGTTCTCACGACCAAAAATCATGTCGCACATAATCTTCACATAATGAACCTCACGCCAATCCAGGTGCAGGTACAGGGTGCCGTCCTGCGCGAGCAGACGATGCGCCTGCTCAATACGCGGCGCTAGGAACGCCCAATAATCCTCGAATGAGTCGTTATAGCTCGCCAGAGTCTGCAGGGTGCTCGAATAGCTCTTGCCCTTAAAACCGGTGCGGTCACCCTTCTCAGAAGCTTCCGCGCTCAACGTGCGGCGCGTCTGCTTCTTACCCGTATTGAACGGCGGGTCAATGTAAATCACGGTGAACGCACCGTCGGGCAGCTCACGCAGATACTCCAGGTTATCTGCCTGTACCAGCAGCGAGGGGCCCTGCGGATCGAAAACCGTCGAATCCGTGCGGGGCGACTCAGCGGCAGGGGAGGGCGCGGCAGGCGCCGGGGATGCTGAAATACCCAACCCCGGCCCTAGCCTTCAGAACCAGCACGGTCAGCGCCACGGCCCTTACCGCGAGAACCCTCAGAACGAGAACCTTCAGCACGCGAGCCTTCAGAGCGGCGGCGGGTACGGCGGCCCTCACCCTCCACGGGCTGGCCCTCAACACGGCGGGTACGGCGACGCTGACGAGGTGCACGCTCAGAACGCTCAGCAGAACGTTCGGTACGCTCGGATGCGGCCTGCTCGTTACGCTCGGAAGAACGCTCAGTGCGCTTGCGGCCCTCGGAACGGCTACGGCGCTCGCCGCGGCCCTCACCAGAACGACCCTCGCGGCCACCGTCACGACCACCGCGAGAACGGCGCGAACCCTTCTCGCCATTACGGCCACCCTCACGGGAACCGTCGCGGCCACCGCGAGAACGAGCCGGACGGCCATCACGCGAGTCGCGGGCGCTCTCAAAGAACTCGTCGCCCATGCCCTCAGCCACGCGCTCCTCGCGCGGCAGGCGGCCCTTAGTGCCAGCCGGAATGTTCAGATCGTAGAACAGGTGCTCAGAGGAAGAGTACGTCTCAACAGGCTCAGGAACACCCAGCTCCAGGGCGTCGTTAATGACCTTCCAGCGCGGCAGGTCATCCCAGTCAACCAGGGTCACAGCGGTACCCTCATTGCCGGCACGACCGGTACGGCCGGTACGGTGCAGGTAAGTCTTCTCATCCTCGGGCACGCGGTGGTTAATCACGTGGGTCACGTCTTCAACGTCAATACCGCGAGCCGCCACGTCGGTCGCAACCAGAATGTCGACCTTGCCGGTGCGGAACGCCTTCAGCGCCTGCTCACGCGCAACCTGGTTCAGGTCACCGTGCAGGGGAGCGGCAGCGAAGCCACGGTTCACCAGCTCCTCCGCTACGCGGGCAGCGTCACGCTTGGTCTTGGTGAAGATGACGGTGCGGCCGCGGCCGGTAGCGCGCAGAATGCGGCCAATCATCTCGTCCTTGTCCAGGTGGTGCGCACGGTAGACGACCTGACGGATCGACGCCTTAGTCTTCGAGGCGTCCTCGGGGTCAGCGGCGCTAATGCGCATGGGCTTGGTCATGTACTGGCGTGCCATCGCAATGACCGGGCCGGGCATGGTTGCGGAGAACAGCATGCTCTGGCGGTCCTCCGGCAGGTAACTGAGGATCTTCTCAACCGACGGCTGGAAACCCAAATCCAGCATCTCGTCAGCCTCATCGAGGACCACGATCTTAACCTGCTTCAGGTTCAGGAAGCCCTGCTGGTACAGGTCGATAATGCGGCCGGGGGTGCCCACCGCAACCTCCAGACCGCGGCGTAGCAGCTCAGCCTGAGGCTCAATCGGCACACCACCGTACAGGGTGGCGACGCGGGCGTTGCGCAGCTTCGCGGCAATCGCCAGGTCCTCGCCCACCTGAATAGCAAGCTCACGGGTCGGAACCAGAATCAGCGCCTGAGGTGCGCCGGGGTACTCCAAATCAGCCCAACCCTCATCGTCGCGGCCGACCACACGCTGAATGGTGGGCAGACCGAAGCCGAGGGTCTTACCGGTACCGGTCTTTGCCTGACCAATGATGTCCTGGCCAGACAGAGCCACGGGAAGAGTCAGCTCCTGGATGGGGAAGGGGGAGGTAATGCCAACCGCCGCGAGGGCGTCGCTAATATCCTGGCGAACGCCGAAGTCGGCGAAGGACTTTGCAGTCTGAGTGGTTTCCTGCGTGTTCGTTTCAGTCACTGGACCGTATCTTTCTACCCCTGCTCGGGGTGTGTTTCTCCCCGAAACGGGGGTGTACCAGTCAGCGCCTCAATGGTGGAGGCGGTGACGGGCGGGCGTCGAAAGCCGGCCGCGGGAAATTCTTACACGGGAAATTCTTACCGAGACGCCGCCTGCACGCATGGTTATTACTCATGGTTCATTCATGATGAGAAGGCGGTGCAGCCTCGGGGTCTTGAAAGGGGTACGACCGGTCATTCACTTAACCCCTCAATATTAACCCGGATTTGCTTCCGGCGCACCCCCGACCGGTTGTGGTGTGCGCCCGTGATGGGCGATATACCGCCCCAAAACCGGGTGCC
This sequence comes from Rothia sp. HMSC069C04, assembly GCF_001812895.1. Classification (NCBI taxonomy): domain Bacteria; kingdom Bacillati; phylum Actinomycetota; class Actinomycetes; order Micrococcales; family Micrococcaceae; genus Rothia; species Rothia sp. HMSC069C04. Next base: position 164,539 of record NZ_KV810736.1, on the reverse strand, counting down.
GCGAGGTTTTTGCGAGGGCGGTTTAAAACGCAAACCCCCGCATTCGGCACGGCGTAACCACGTGACGCATAAAGCGCACGCACAGCGCATAAAGCGCGGTTACGCATCGTGACGGATGCGGGGGGGGGGGGCTAAAGCTAAAGGGGGTTCAGCCGCCGAAATTAGGCGCCGATACCGAAACCAACGTGACGCTTAGCGTCGGAACCCAGCTCGACGTAGCCAATCTGAGCGCCAGAAATCAGGGTGGTGTTGCCCTTATCATCCATAATCTGCAGCAGCGAGCCATCCTCAATAGCCTTCGAGACCTTCTCCATGAGGATTTCCTTAGCCTCACTGGTCTCAACAACGATTTCACGAGCAATGTGGCGAATGCCAATCTTGATTTCCATGAGTCTCCTCGCAGAATAGTCCGGCGCAACCAAACGTGCGCCGGGTATGGGAACTGTCTTATCTAGCATCTACTCTAGCGTGAATGCGCCCATCGGCACCGTGAACGGGCGGTACTTCGCCGGGGGCTAATAAAATACTCGCCGCCGGATGCGCAGAAACAGGCGCGAAAGTAGCCTTAAACAGAGCAGGACAGGGGAGGGAGAGCACTGAGGCTCCTCTAGGACTCCTCCACCTGAATGCCGTAGAGGGTCTCCAGCGCCTGCACGTAATCCTCTGCGCGGCCCTCCGACGCCAGCTTCTTGGCGCGCACCGTCGGGGTGTGCAGAAGAGACTTCACCATGCGGCGCATCGCCAGCTCAAACTGCTCCGTCGCCGCACCGCAACCAAACTGGTTACGTACCTTCTCCAGCTCGGAATCCAGTACATCCAGCGTGTGCGAGCGCAGGGCAACAATCGCGGAGTCAATCGTGCGGGAACGCTGACGAGACACAAACGCCGCCAGCTCAGACTCCACAATGCGCGTAGCCGTCGCCACGGATTCCTCGGTCTCCTCGGGGGCGGCAAGGCGCACCGACTCGAGCGTAATCAGCTCAACATTCGGCAGGTCAGCGACCGACGGATCAAAGTCACGTGAAAGAGCAAGGTCAAGAATCGTGTGGTGACCGCCCGGAATCTGCTCGGGAAGCAGCGGGTCGGATCCGCCGGAGCAGCCAATAATGACGTCGGCAGAAGCCATGGCCTGTTCCATGCCGTCCACCGGCACCGCAGAAACTTCGCGCTTTGCCGCGAATTCGGCGGCACGACCCGAACGGGAATTGACCCAAATATCGGTGCAACCGCGCTCACGCAGAGCCGCAATGGTCGCGCCCGCGTAAGCACCCGTACCAAAAATCAGGGCGCGTCGGGTCGACCAGTCCTTCTCGGCAACCTCATCCGCAAGATCCAGGGCAACAGACACAATCGAGCGGCCCTGGGCACCAAGCGCCGTATGCTGACCCACCTGACGAGCCGTATGCGCCGCATGTTCAAATAGCTGAACCAGCTCACCGGGAAGGGGTACGCCGTCCTCTTGTGCCTTCGCCTGCGCGGCGGCCAGCGCGCGGCGTACCTGACCGGTGATTTCGCGCTCGCCGACCACGGCAGATTCCAGGCCGGAGGCGACCGTCAGCAGGTGGCGTGCCGCTTCCTCGTCTGCGTACACGTCGAAACTGGTATTGACCAGTTCCTTGTCCAGGCCGGAGGTTTGCGCAATCGAATCAACAATCAGCTCACGAACCATGTGCACATGCGCAGAGACGTGCAGCTGAACATACATTTCAAGACGGTTACAGGTGGCAAGAACTACTGCACCCTTAACACCGAGTTGACGTGCGATATCCGCCGCCAGAACATCGGGTACGCCAGAGGCACCGGCGCTCAACGCAGCGACGGTGGTCAAATCAACGGTGTGGTGCGATGCCACAAATGCATAAGTACTCACTAGAGACTAATCATAACCACGCCGACTAAGCCCCTGTAAAGCTCATAGAACCTAAGTTCCATCATCGTAGGGGGCAAGAAAATCTGCGCGGTGGGGGATGCGGGCACGAAGAGTAGGCACGAACTAAGGTGTCCCTCACTGCTAAGAAAGCCATCATTAGGTAAGAGTCACCATGACATAGTGTCGCAAAAACGCCCACATAAACCTGTCACACTAGAGACTATGAGCGAAAACCAGCACACCACCCCCGCATCGGAAAAGGGCCCCGCGTCGGCACAGGGCACCGCACAGGCACCCGCCCTGCCCGCACACCCCACCGACGCCCAGCGACCCCTGCTCACCGACGAGCAGCTCGCACACCTACCCGCCAACCACCCCCTGCGCGCAGGCACCACCGCCGACTCGCCCATGCTCCGCGCCCTCACCGGCCGCCCCTCCAGCCACCGACCCGTCTGGTTCATGCGCCAGGCAGGCCGCTCCCTGCCCGAATACCGCCAGGTACGCGAAGGCATCCCCATGCTGGACGCATGCCTCACCCCCGACCTCGCCGCAGAAATCACCGTGCAGCCCGTCCGCCGCCACAAGGTCGACGCCGGCATCTTCTTCTCCGACATCGTCATCCCCATGAAGCTCGCGGGCGTCAACGTCGACATCGTGCCCGGTAAGGGCCCCGTACTCGACCAGCCCGTACGCACCCTCGACGAGGTGCGCGCCCTGCCCGAACTCAAAGACAGCGACCTCGACCCCATCCGCGAAGCCGTCGCCGCAACCGTAGAAATGCTCGGCGACACCCCGCTCATCGGCTTCGCCGGAGCCCCCTTCACCGTCGCCGCCTACATGGTCGAAGGCGGCCCCTCCCGCGACCACCTGCGCCCGCGCACCATGATGCACGCCGACCCCGCCGCCTGGCACGAACTCGCCGCCTGGGCAGCCCGCACCGCAGGCCAGTTCCTCCGCGCGCAGATCGAGGCGGGCGCATCCGCCGTGCAGCTCTTCGACTCCTGGGCTGGTTCCCTCGGCGAAAGCGACTACCGCCGCTACGTGCAGGCGCACTCCGCAACCGCCCTCGATATGGTGCGCGAATACGGCGTGCCGCGCATCCACTTCGGCACCGGCACCACCGCCCTGCTGCCCGCCATGCACGAAGCCGGCGCAGACGTCATCGGCGTGGACTACCGCCTGCCGCTGTCCGCAGCGAATACCCTGCTCAACGGCGCCGTACCCCTGCAGGGCAACATCGACCCGGCACTGCTCGCCGCAGGCAGCGAAAACCTCTACGCACACGTAGACGAAGTGCTCGCAGAAGGCAACGCCGCCCCCTCGCACGTGGTCAACCTCGGCCACGGCGTACCCCCGACCACCGACCCGCAGGTGCTCACCGACCTCGTGGCATATATCCACGAACGCACCGCGCAGGCATAGGATAAATAGCGATAAATAGACGGCGCAGATGCCTGGCACCCTCCGGCATCTGCACCGAACATCTGCACCCCGAACCAACCACCACACCCGTTACCGCAATGGGCAACTCCACTGCACGCAGACCAAAGGAGAACCACCATGGGCCACACCAACCAGGCACCGCACCGCACCGCACAGGTCAGTTCCTCCGCCGCGCCCCAGAACGCACGAGCTTTCACCCGCAACGAGAAGGCACCCACCGCCATCGTCATCGGCGGCGGCCCCTCCGGCCTGATCTCCGCACGCCGCCTCGCCGCAGCCGGTATGCGCGTCACCCTGCTCGAACAGCGTCACCACCTTGGCGGTGCCGTTGGTGCCCACGAAGTTGGCGGCCTTCTGCTGGACTCCGGCGCAGAATCCTTCGCAACCCGCAGCCCCATTGTCAGCGACCTCGTCAAGGAACTCGGCCTGGGCGACCAGATCGTCACCCCCAACTCCTACGGCTCCTGGCTGTACCTGCCGCAGGGCGCCCGTCGCACCCCCAGCACCGGCATCATGGGCATCCCCGGCAACGTGAACGATAAGTCGCTGATCCCCGTCATCGGTAAGAACGGTCTGCGCCGCGCCCAGGTGGACAAGTTCCTGCCCGTCTCCGCAGGCGAGAACGCGAAGACCCTCGGTGAGCTCGTGCGCATCCGCATGGGTCAGCAGGTGCTCGACAACCTCGTCGCACCCGTAGTCTCCGGCGTGTACTCTACCCACCCCGACAAGCTCGACGTCGATGCGACCATCCCCGGTCTGCGCGAAGCCTTCCGCAAGCACCGCTCCCTCTCCGCCGCAGCGCACGCTTTCCGTTCGGCAGCCCCCGCAGGCTCACAGGTCGCCGGTATCGTGGGCGGCATGAACCAGCTGTCTGAACGCCTCGTCGAAGACCTCTACGCCGCTGGCGTTCGCATCGTCACCGGATTCGACGTCATCGCCGTTGACCGCGACGAATCCACCGGCCAGTGGTTCATCATCCAGCGCCACACCACCGACGGCGAAAACACCCCCCTCTACGCCGACTACCTGGTGCTCGCCACCGACGGCCCGACCGTGGCACGACTCATCGGCCCGCACGTCTCCACCGCCCTACCCGCCATGGAACCCGGCCCCGAAGTCGCCCTCGTCACCCTCGTCGTTGATGCCCCCGCCCTGGACAAGCACCCCCGCGGTACCGGCCTGCTCGTCTCCGAAGAAGCCACCGCCGTACGCGCCAAGGCACTCACCCACGCCACCGCCAAATGGCAGTGGGTCGCCGACGCCGCAGGCCCCGGACGCCACGTGGTACGCCTGTCCTACGGCCGAGGTGGCGAAGACTCCCGCTTCTCCGAAGTCGCCCTCGCAGACGAGCAGCTCATCACCCTCGCCCTGCGCGACGCAAGCCGCATGATGGACGTAGCCCTCACCCACAACAACCTCGTTGACGCGGACGTCGTACGCTGGCGCGGTGTACTACCCGCCTCCACCCCCGGCCACCGCGACCGAGTCAAGGAATTCCGCGAACGCGCCAGCGAACTCGGAACCCTCAGCACCGTCGGCTCCTGGGCGGCAGGCTCCGGCCTGGTCTTAACCGTCAAAGACACCTACGAACAGATCGACCGCCTCATCTACCACGCGGCACAGGACTGGGAAGGCGTCACCGCACCCAAGGCCGCAACCGCCAAGTAGACGGCGCAGCGGCGGCAGAAGCTCAGCCAGTAACTAGACCAAAAAATTGAGAAAACGCGCAGCTACGGAAGCCGCGCCTCCAGCACAGCGAACCCTCGCTGAAGAAAGGAACACACAATGTCTCACGATCACGCAGCACACGGCCACGGCGGCGCACACGGCGCAGGTCAGGGCGGCTACACCCACGCAGGCCACGGCTACGGCGGCGCACCCAAGGGCTACGCAGTCCAGCACTCCGCAGCTGACGAGAACCGCCGCGGCCGCGAAGAAGGCGAAACCCTGCACTACGCCCTGTACACTGTGTTCGCACGCTCCGGCGCACGCCCCGCAGAGTCCAACACCGACGAGGCTCGCGCCGAATTCGAGAAGGTCGCCGAGCAGCTGGCCGCCGAGGGTGTGACCCTGCGCGGCATCTACGACGTCTCCGCAATGCGCGACAACGCAGACGTCATGATCTGGACCCACGGTGCAACCCCCGAAAAGCTGCAGGCAGCAGTCCGCAAGATCCGCCGCACCGCACTCTTCGCAGGCACCACCATCGTCTGGTCCACTATGGGCGTACACCGCGAAGCAGAGTTCACCCGCAACCACGCACCCGCCTACGCACGCGGCAAGGCACCCGAAGCATGGGTCTGCGTCTACCCCTTCGTACGCTCCTACGACTGGTACTACATGAACCCCGAACGCCGCGCAGAAATGCTCAAGAACCACGGCATGAAGGCAATCGACTTCCCGCAGGTTCTGGCAAACACCGTCGCAACCTTCGGCATGAACGACTACGAGTGGGTCCTCGCCCTCGAAGCACCCCAGCTCGTTGACCTCGTCGACATGATGCGCCACTTCCGCAACACCGAAGCACGCCTGCACGTACGTGAGGAAACCCCCTTCTACACCGGCCGCCGCATCGGCGCAGACGAAGTAGCAGAGGTTCTGGCGTGAGCCATCAGCCGCACAACGGCGTAACCCTCAACGGCACGCTCCTGCCGGACGATGTGGTACCCAACCGCACCGACCCGGCGAACACCGCCTCCAACGGCCCCGCCGCGCTCAACGAGCAGACCCTCGGCGACTACCGAAGCGAACGTAGCATCACCCGTGAACGTGCCGAAGAGGTGCGCCCCTACGACCTGGTGATCCTGTCCTCCTTCGGTGGCCCCGAGGGGCAGGAGGACGTCATCCCGTTCCTGCGCAACGTGACCGCTGGCCGCGGCATCCCGGATGAGCGCCTCGAAGAGGTCGCCACCCACTACCGCGCCAACGGCGGCATCTCGCCGATTAACGAGCAGAACCGTGCCCTGCTCGCCGCACTGCAGCAGGCGCTCGCTGAACGCGGCCCGCACATCCCGATTACCTGGGCGAACCGCAACTGGAAGCCCTACGTGAAGGACGTGCTCGCCGAAGCCTACGAGAACGGCCACCGCAACGTGCTCGTGCTGGCGACCAGCGCCTACCCGGGCTACTCGAGCTGCCGCCAGTACCGTGAGGACTACGGCATGGCGATTGAGCAGCTCGGCCTGGAAGGTCGCGTGCACGTGGGCAAGATCCGTCAGTTCTTTGACGTGCCCGGCTTCTCCCGCGCTTTCGCTGACGGGCTGAAGGATGGCCTCGCCACGGTGCGTGAGCAGCTCGCCGCACGCGATAGCGGTTCGCTGAACCCGCGCCTGCGGATTATGTTCTGCACCCACTCGGTGCCGACCTCCGCGGCGAATGAGGCAGGCCCGCGCGGCGTGAACTACGAGGGCGGCTCCGCCTACGTGGAGAAGCACCTGCAGGTCGCTCGCGCCGTGCTTTCGCTGGTTCACGATGAGGCCCCGCAGCTTCTGCAGAACGTCGAATGGGAGCTGGTGTACCAGTCCCGTTCCGGCCCGCCGTCCATGCCGTGGCTGGAACCGGACGTCAACGACGCCCTGGAGGCGCTGCCCACCCCCGCCAACCCGGCGGAGGATGGCGAAGCCCCTGTGGAAGGCGTCGTGCTGGTGCCTCTCGGCTTCGTCTCCGACCACATGGAAGTCAAGTGGGACCTGGACACCGAGGCGCTGGACACCTGCGAGCGCCTGGGCGTGGTCGCCGTGCGCACCCCCACCCCCGGCACGCATCCGGCGTACGTGGAGTCGCTGCGCCGCCTCATTGAGGAGCGCGTGGAGAACAGCGTTTCAGCCGACCTGCGCCCCGAACGTGAGAGCGTCCTCGCCCCGAGCGCGAGCGGCCAGTACGGCTGGTTCGACGAGTGCGAACCGGGCTGTTGCAAGCCCGGTCGTGGCGCGCCGAAGCCGGTCATCGCCGAGTACACAGCCGGTGCTGATACCGCCGAGTCGGCTGAAGCTCCCGCCAGCCGCTCCGGTGGATGCGGCTCCGGCGGATGCTGCTCCCACTAACACCACCCCTGTAGCTCCGGCTCGCCCTAACACCCCCTGACTGGGGTGTGCGGGCGGGTCGGAGCGTACGCGCCTACGGGCTATCACACACATCACTGATAAGGAGAGATATGAGCCATCACGAGTACATCTTGGGCACCCGCGGGTCTGCCCTCGCCCTGACCCAAAGCCGTATCGCTGCTGAAATCGTCACCTCCCTCTACACCGAACACCAGGCACACCACGGCGCCGCAGATGCCGAGGTCGTGGACTTCACCCTGCGCACCGTCAAGACCGAAGGTGACGTGCTCACCGGACCCCTGGCAACCCTGGGCGGCACCGGCGTATTCGCGGCGGCACTGCGCCAGCGTCTGCTCGACGGGGAGAACGCCTCTGAAGAAAACCGCGTGGACATGGCAGTACACTCCCTCAAGGACCTGCCCTCCGCACCCTGCCCCGGTCTGGTTATCGCCGCAACCCTCAAGCGTGAAGACCCCCGCGACGCCCTCGTAGCACGCGACGGCCTGACCCTCGACACCCTGCCCACCGGCTCCCGCGTGGGCACCGGCTCACCCCGCCGCGCCGCCCAGCTGCGCGCCCTGCGCCCCGACCTTGAAATCGTGGACATTCGCGGTAACGTGGGCACCCGCATCGGGCGCGTGAAGGGCCTTGAAGAGCACGCCGGCAAGCAGGTCGTGCTTCGCCAGAACACCGAAACTTCCGAACGAGCCGACCACGGTGTAGGCACCGAACGTAGCGGCGACTGCGACGCTGTGGTGCTCGCCGTCTCTGGTCTGAAGCGCCTGGGCAAGGAAGAACTCATTACCGAGTACATGGACCCCACCCGCATGCTGCCCGCCCCCGGCCAGGGTGCGCTCGCCCTGGAAGTGCGTGAAAGCGAGTTCGAAAACCCGGACCCCGCCGCGCTCGCCGACCCCGAGGTGGCACGCCCGATGCGTGCCCTGGGCCGCGCCCTGCTCGCCGCAAACCACTACGAAACCCGCCTCGCCGTCAGCGCCGAACGTGCCCTGCTACGCCGCCTCGAAGCCGGATGCGCCGCCCCCATCGGCGCCTACGCGCAGGTGGTTGAGGGCGACCTGGTGCTCAACGTCGTGGTGGCCTCCCCGGACGGCACCGACATGCTACGCCACACCTCGGCAACCGCCGAACTGGATGTGCCCGGCGCCGAACGCCTGGGCGTGCGCGTGGCAGAAGACCTGCTGCAGATGGGCGCCGCCGCACTGGCTGGATTGGACCTGAAGTAGGCATCATGTCTGCCTCGTGTTCTGAACCTCAGCTGGCTGATGCCCCGCAGGTTGATGCCCCGCCTTCTGAAACCCCGCGCACGGTTCTGCTGACCCGCTCCGCCATCCAGGGCGCCGCCTTCGAACGCGCCCTCGCCGAAGAATGCGCACAGAACGGGCTGGGGGAGTGCCGGGTACTCTTCGCACCGCTGCAGCAGGCACGCACCGTCGAGCCCGGCGAAGACCACGCCGCCGCGCTGGAGGCGCTCGCCTCCGGTCAGTATCCGTGGGTGAGTTTCACGAGCACCAACACGGTTCACGCCTGCGCCGAGCTGTGGGGTGACAAGTTCGCCCGCGCCTGCGCGAGTGGGGGAGTGCGCATCGCCTGCGTGGGTGCGGCAACCGCCCGCGCCGTGCACACCCAGCTGGGGTTGGGCACGGATTTTCAGCCGCAGGTGCAAAGTGCCGTCGGTATGCTCGCGGAGTTCGAAAAGCCTGCAGCAGATGCTACCGCCGTGCTGGTTCTGGAAGGCTCCAACGCCCGCCCGACCCTGCGCGAAGGCCTCAAAAATCTGGGCTGGGACAGCCGCCGCTGCGTGCTCTACGACATGGTGCCCGCCGAGCAGGTGGCACCCGGCGAGCTGAGCCTCAGCACCGCCCGCGCGCTCGTGCAGGGGAACACCATAGATGCACCCGCGCCGGAAAGCCCCACCCAGGAAAACCCCGCGCCGGATGTGCTGGTGGTGACCGCCCCCTCCCGCCTGCACGCTCTACTGGACGGCACCCCCGCGCTAACGCCTGAATCTGTGCCGCCTGAGTCCGTGCCGCCGGTGGTGGCGATTGGGGCGAGTACCGCCTCCGCATGCCGCGCCCTGAACCTGCGTTATGTGCAGGCCGATTCGCCGTCACCGCAGGATTTGGCGCGCGCCGCCGCATCCCTGATTTAGGCGCATCCCTCATCTAGGCCTCAATAAGACACATCTAAGACCACATATTTTTATCGAGTTTTCAGGAGAGATCATGAACCTCACCCGCCGCCCGCGCCGCCTGCGCACCACCGCAGCCATGCGTTCCCTCGTCGCTGAGACCACCCTGCGCCCCGCACAGCTGATTCAGGTGTTCTTCGTTCGCGACGGCATCGACGAGCCGCAGCCGATTCGTTCCATGCCCGGCCAGTACCAGCACACCCTGGAGAGCATCATCCCCGCTGTGCGTGAGGCGTACGAGGCGGGCATCCGCTGCATTGACCTGTTTGGCATTCCCCGCGATGAGGATAAGGACGAGGTCGGTTCGACCGCCTGGGATCCGCAGGGCATCCTGAACCGTGCGATTGCGGTGTGCCGTGAGGAGTTCGGCGATGACCTGGTGGTTATGGCTGATACCTGCCTGGATGAGTTCACGAGCCACGGCCACTGCGGTGTGCTGGTTGATAACGGCCACGGCACGCTTGTTGTGGATAATGACGAGACTGTGGAGCTGTACTGCAAGATGGCGGTTTCGCAGGCTCGCGCGGGTGCGCACACCGTTTCGCCCTCGGGCATGATGGACGGCCAGATTGCGGCCATGCGTGCCGCCCTAGACGAGGCTGGCTTCGAGGATGTGTCGATTATGGCGTATTCGGCGAAGTACGCTTCGGCGTTCTTTGGCCCGTTCCGTGACGCGGTGGAGTCCAGCTTCACGGGTGACCGTAAGACCTATCAGCAGGATCCGGCGAACCGCCGCGAGTCGCTGCTGGAGGTGCGCGCTGACCTGGAGGAGGGCGCGGATATGGTGATGGTGAAGCCTGCCGGTAGTTACCTGGATATTGTGCGTGAGGTGGCGGAGTTTTCGCCGGTGCCGGTGGCGGCGTATCAGGTGTCGGGTGAGTACGCGATGATTGAGGCTGCTGCGGCGAACGGCTGGATTGACCGTAAGGCTGTGGTGCTGGAGTCGCTGCGTTCGATTCACCGCGCCGGTGCGGACGTCATCCTGACCTATTACGGTACGGAGGCGGCAGGCTGGCTCCGCGAGCTGGACGCCTAACCCCTCCCTGTTAGACGCTGAGAAGCCACATGTGTTTCGAAAAGCCACGTCTTATGTGGCTTCTCGCTTTCCGTGACTAAAACTGGGAGTAAAAATAGAAAAATATAATAAGATTTTCAGGTTGTATTAGGGTGCAACCGGATGAGATGAAAATGTAAAAAATCTGTTGCAATGAAGATGTAGGCGGACTACTGCAGTATGAGTGCTTTGCGGCGTTGGGGATGTTGGATGCAAAATTATTTATCTTACGAGAGAACTAGTCAGCGGATGAGATCTAACTCGTAACCTCTGGAAGGAAGTGTGGGGTCTAAGGGGAATTAGTCACTTTGCAGAGAAGCGTGGGCCATTTCCGCGGGAGGCTCCGAGGAAGATATCTCACTAGAACCAGGTTTAGGGGCCTAGGGAGCATAAATGTATTTCTATAGTAATTGCGTTATCGTAACTCTGGTTTCCCCCGAGCTATTCATGGTTGACTTGGGGATATGTTCATAGTAGACTTCAGATGTGGTTGCGATATGTAACTGCATCTCAACTTCAAAGGAGAACAATATCATGGCAGATTTGCAACGAGGCGACGAAGTCATCGCTGTACAGGATATTTCTGTAGGTATCTTCAGCAGTGTCCCCAAGGGTACGCGTGGAGTAGTGACTGATACCAGCGGTTTCTTTACTACTCAGTACACCGTTTCTTTTGAGAATGGTCAGAAGGCTGAAAACGTCGACGGAAATGCAATTCGAGCTATTTAAATTTAGCTAATACGTTTGCATTTAGTTGGTTGTATATACAACTGGCAAACAAACTTGGTTTTTAACCGAGAGAAGCCACATGCTGTACGAACAGCATGTGGCTTTTCGCCGTTTATGCTTGTTCTTCGCTGACTGGCTTGTACCCGAGGGAGGTGCACACAATGTTGCCGTTGGTGAAGTACTCCGCCAGCATCTCGCGGTCGGCGGGGGAGCGCAGGTCCGCCCAGCGTTCCTGCTCCAGGTAGAACGCAACCTGGGAGGTCAGGCAGACGACACGCTCATCGTGCACCGCCACAATGTGCCTGCGCAGCCACGGCATGCGCTGAGCGAGGTTCGGCGGGATTCTGGACGGCACCTTGATTTCTATCTGCCATTGCGAGGGCTCGTAGAAGGTCGGCTTGATCTGTTTGGGGTTCTTCGGGAAGACGCAGAACTCCTCAATATCGGTGTAACGGTACTTCTTCGCGGGCAGGAAAAGCCGCCCGACGTAGAACGAATCGGGGTTGAACAGCAGGTACCGCCTCTTGCAATACCAGCGAGTCGCAAAGGTTATAGCGGCGACAAGCCCCAACATGATGGACGCGTCACGGCGAGACATCGGGCGAACACCCAGAATGGTCCAGCCAACGAGTGCATAGAAGAAAACACAGAAAGCCAGAAACAGCACAAAGTGGGTTTCAAAATAGAACTGGTTTCTTTTCCAGACTCGTCTGGCTCGGGGAGGAATCTCCTCCAGGGGTGCGGAAGCGCTTAGCTCCATGAGTCGTCCTCTCTACGGGTCTCGGTGATGGTGTGTGGCTTTTCGCCGTTTATGCTAATCAGCCGCTAATCCACTGCGCGGAAGGACGCGATACGCGCCGCCTTTTCCGTGAGCTCATTCGCCGGCTTGTAGCCCAGCGTCAGGCAGATAGCGCGCCCCTCCACGAAATACAGGGGCAGTTTCTCGCGGTCCGCCGGGGAATCCACATCTGCCCAGCGTTCCTGCTCCAGCTTGAACGCAATATGTGCCACCAAACAATCGATGCGGTAATCCCCGAAGCCAAAAGTCTCTAGGGAACCGTTAGAGAAAGTGACGGCAATACGCCAATCACTGGGCATCTGCTGATCAGGGTCTATATCCTCGGGATCGCCCGTGTACCAGGGGTAAACCTTGAACCGCTCAATATCGGAGTACTGATAGACCTTGGGCGAACGGAAAATACGCCCACGCTTCACCACGGTCGGCGTGAACCGGTAGTACGAACGCACCGTACACCACAGGTACGGAATGGCGAACACGTAGACAACAAGAAACGCTATTGAGGTCTTGCCGATGTAGGTGGGTACATACTCGAGCAGCTCGGTGTTCGCGAGCGAATGAAGGTAGCAGAGCAGGAAGAAACCACCGACAGGAAGAGCCACAAAGAGGAAGATTCCCTGCCCCTTCCAATCAACTTGAATGGGCTCACTACTGGGCATGGCAACCGTGCCGCGGAACGGGGCACTGAGCCGACCCAGCGTCCTGGTGTAAATAGCGGGCATGCCCAGATGACGTTCATTGGGGCTGAAACCGCGTGCGACGCGCCAGCCGCGGCGACCCCAGCGCGCCGCCCAATATACCATGAGGAACGGCAGAAGCAGCCCCGGAATTAGGATTCCGTCGTACGCCATATCCCAGTACAGAACGAACGTCGAATAGACGATGACACACGCCCAGCCGTACACGAGGATATGCCCGAAATCCATAATGGCGTTTGAGCCTTTGATGCTTTCCAGCTGGGCTTCAGCCCTGCGGAATGCCGCTTCTTCCTGCTCGGACGTGAGGTGAGTGCCAGCATCCGCGAGCTCTGTAATTGCCTCCTTCACATCCTCGACGGGGGAACCCATGACCGAGGTGTAGACTTCGCGCGCTCGCGAGGCGCTAATGAGCGTCGGGTAGGCGACCTCCACCAGCAGGCAGCACGCCAGGTAGATGAAGAACGCCACCAGCCACACGTTGCGCACCTGCTCCAGGGGCAGGCCCAGGGCTGCAAGGTCCATGAATTGTCCTCTCTATCGGTGTCTCTTTACGGGGGATCGGTGATGGTGTGTCTACGGTGCTGAGAAGCCACATGTGTTTCGAAAAGCAACATAAAACGTGGCTTCTCGAAACACATGTGGCTTCTCGCGGTATTAAAGCAACTCGCTTACTTGTACTGCGCCTTCTGGAAGGACGCGCGGCGTGCCGCCTCCTCCGCATGCTTACCGGCAGGCTTGTACCCCATGGTCGTGCAGATGACGCGGCCGTCCACGAAGTACTTCGCCAACATTTCACGGTCCGCCGGCGAATCCAGCTGCGCCCAGCGTCCCTGCTCAATATTGAACGCAATCTGCGCCACCAAACAATCAATCTGGTGATCATTCAGCGAATAGTCGTGCTTGCGGCCGCCGGGAAGCAGAATCTCCAGCGTCCACTGGCTCGCGTCCTTCGGGTTCAGCTTGATAGCGTCCGGGTTCTTCGGGTACACGCGGAACGCGCGAACCTCAGAGTAGGGGCGGGACTTCGCCGGAAGGAGCAGACGCCCAGCCTGGAACGAATCCGGGTTGTACAGCACGTAATCGCGGTTGTACATCAGCAGCATGATGATCAGCGGAATGTACGCCGCCAGCAAGAACCAGGATGCGTGACCGATATAGATCGCTTCCCAATCCTCGTCGATGCTCCAGCCCGCCAGCGAAACCAGGAAGACCGAGGCGAGCAGGAACGCAATACCACCGAGGATCCAGTAGGCGGTGCGGTCGTCACGAATCGGCTCCACGCCCGGCACGGTGCCGCGCACACGGAACGGTGCGCTCAGCTTACCCAGCGTCGCCGAGTAGATGCGCGGCATGCCCAGCACACGGTCGTCCTTGCTGTATCCGCGAACTGCACGCCACTGACGGCGGCCAATACGCGCACCCAGGTACACCATGAGGAACGGCAGAAGCAGTGCCGGCAGTACAACGCCGTCATACACGATATCCCAGTACAGGGTGAAGATAGAGACTGCCACAATCCAGCCCCACAGGTACATGACCGTGTGGAACCAGCCGCTAAACACGCCGGCGCCCTCAATGGAATCCAGCTTCTTCTTCGCCTTCTTCGTGGCGCTACCCTTACGGGAGGAGCTCAGCGGTGCACCCATTGCGGTGCGTTCCGCGGTGGCGCGGCGCGCCTCATCAACGGGCGAACCGGACACCTCAAGGTACAGTTCGGCTGCCTTCTCCTTCTTGATGGGCACCGGGTAGGCGATATCCATCAGCAGGCACAAGCCCAGGTACACCATGAAGGCAATCAGCCACACGTCGCGTAGCTGCTCCATAGGCAGTCCCAGAGCGCTCAGATCCATGAGCGGCTCACCTCCTTACGTCTCTCAAACTCCTACGCGGATGCGGCAGCAGCTGCGGCAGCCGGAAGAGCCGAGATGATACGGTCCATCGCCTCATCGTCGTGGGCGGCAGAAACGAACCACGCCTCGAATGCGCTCGGCGGCAGGTACACGCCGGATTCGAGCATGGAGTGGAAGAACGCGTTGTAGCGGCTGGTTGCCGACGCCTTGATGTCGGCGTAGTTGTGCACGCCCTCCTGAGAGGTGCCGAACGCGACCGAGAAGAGGTTACCGGCGCTCTGGATGGAGTGGTCCACACCGGCGGCGTTGAACGCCTCGGTCAGAGCCTGCTGCAGCTGGGCGCTGCGCGAATCCAGGTGCGCGTAGACGGCGGCATCAGCCAGGGTCAGGGTCGTAATACCCGCCGCAACGGACAGCGGGTTACCGGAGAGGGTGCCCGCCTGGTAGACGGGGCCAACCGGCGCCAGGTGCTCCATGACCTCACGCTTACCGGCCAGCGCCGCGATGGGCATACCGCCACCAATGACCTTGCCGAACGTGAAAATATCGGGAACCCAGCCGCCATCCTCGGGAGCGGCGTAACCCCAGTAACCAGCCGAAGACACACGGAAACCGGTCAGCACCTCATCAAAAATGACGAGCGCACCGTTCGCGTGAGCAATCTCGTGCAGGCCACGGTTGAAACCGGGCTCGGGGGTCACCACACCCATGTTGCAGGGCGCCGCCTCAGTAATAATTGCGGCAATCTGACCCTCATGGTTCGCGAACGCCTCACGCACAGCGTCCAGGTCGTTATAGGGCAGGACGATGGTCTCCGCGGCGGTTGCGGCAGTCACGCCAGCAGAACCCGGCAGAGCCAGGGTCGCCACACCCGAACCAGCCTCGGAAAGCAGCGCATCCACGTGACCGTGGTAGCAGCCCGCGAACTTAATAATCTTGTCGCGACCAGTCACACCACGCGCCAGACGAATCGCAGTCATGGTCGCCTCAGTACCGGTGGACACCATACGCACCTGATCAATAGCGCCGGGAATCGCCGCGTTAATACGGTTGACCACCAGCTCAGCCAGCTCAGCCTCCGGCGCGCTCGCCGCACCAAACGACAGGCCGCGCTCAGCCGCCTGCTGAACCGCCTCAACCACCTGCGGATGCGCATGACCCAGAATCGACGGACCCCACGAGCAGACCAGGTCAACGTACTCGTTGCCGTCCGCATCGTACAGGTACGCGCCCTTAGCCTTCGCCGCAAACGCAGGAGTGCCGCCCACAGAATTGAAGGCGCGCACCGGGGAATTCACGCCACCGGGAATCACCGCGCGAGAACGCTCAAAAAGCTTCTCACTGGTTTCATGATGCAGCGGGTGAGTAGAAGAGGAAGTCATCGTATCGGTGCCTTTCAAACGAGACGGCGAACTAAAGAATTACAAGGGACGACGCACGGCAGGCGACAGAGCCCGCACGTTACTAACGTCCCGTACCCTAACCATCATAGGCGCTACAGATGAACCGCAGGTGACAAGCACCTGAACGTACCGAAAGGTGACGATAAAACACAACAAACAAGTTAGGGAACAGAGAAAAATAAAGAACAGGGGGGCGCAACGCGCTAACGCAGGTGCCGGTCAGTGTCCAGACGGTTCAGCACCTGAGTGTCCTGATCGAACAGCCAGTTCTTATCAAAGAGCAGACGCACAAACGCCAGGCCCATACCCAACGCCATGAAAATCAGCAGGGACTGCACGAAACCGCTCGCCGCCGAGTACATGTCACCGCTAGCAAAATGCGACATCGAACGGTAGAACGGAACACCCGGAACCATCGTCACCACCGCCGGAACCGACAGGGAAATACGCGTGTACTTACGCTGATGCAGCGGCGCCACAAGCTCAGCCAAAATGCCCACACCAAACACGGCAATCGTCGCTGCCATATGCGCGGGCATACCAGCCTCAACCATATGAATACGGACGGGGTTCGCCACCGCAGCAATCACGCCACCCCACACGCACGCCACCGGGGATGCGGCAAAAAGCATCGCGAAGCCAGCCGCCGCAACGCCCGAAGAAAGCACCTGCAGAAGCAAATACAGGGTCGGATCCAGGTTAAGAGGAGCAGGAGCCGCCAACGGCAGGTGGAAGAGCGAACCCAAAACCCACACCGCAAACGACGCACTCAGCAACAACAAACCCACATAGGTTAGACGCGAAATACCC
The DNA here is from genome assembly GCF_001812895.1 of Rothia sp. HMSC069C04. Classification (NCBI taxonomy): domain Bacteria; kingdom Bacillati; phylum Actinomycetota; class Actinomycetes; order Micrococcales; family Micrococcaceae; genus Rothia; species Rothia sp. HMSC069C04. The sequence continues at coordinate 147,631 of NZ_KV810736.1, read as the reverse complement.
GCCAAAAAGTCCATGCGGGAAATATCGAGCATGCCCGTCACCATGGGGAAACCGGGCACCAAGAACAGTACCGACGAAATGAAACCAATCATATGGTTCGGGCTAATCCAACCCACCGCGACCAGCACATTAACAATCGCAATGTACAGGCCCGCCGCCAGGAAGCCGCACGCCATCCACGTTGCCAAATGGCTCACCCCGCGCTTGAGCAGGGTCGAACGCAAAAACTGGCCGGCACCCGCCGCGAAGAACACCACCGTGCACTCCACCAGACCGCCACGGTTCAAGAACGCGAACCCGGCACAAGCCACCGCCGACGCCAGCGCCAACATCCAGCGGGTGTACAGAGGCTTCGCCGAATCGATACGGTCCAGCTCAGCATTCGCCTCCGCCGGGGTGATCTTTTCAGGAAGCTCAGAAATGAACTTACCCAACTGATCCAGCTTATGAGCGTTAATGCCCATCGTGCGCTGCTCAGCCACCTCAGTACGGAAATTACCGTCAGTGTACGAAGAGGTCGAAATTTCGGTGAAGGTCACCTGCGCGTGATGCTCCTTCAACCCCACAGCCTTCGCCAAACGCGCCATCGACGCCTTAATACGGTACGCGCTCGCACCCGACTTCATCAGGATACGGCCCAGGCGGAGCACCACCTGAGACTGCGCCACCAAATGCTCATGCGCCAGACGGGTAGACCCCAGATAGATACTGCGCGTATTAGTGTCAGGGTACGGCTCGGTAGTGCGGGGCTGATCATCCATGAGAGGCCTTCCGGGTCGTGCTATTCACGTGCTATTCGTGTAGGTGCGGTTACCTTCTAGCATAGGGGAGAAGCCCCTGCGGGGATAGTGTCAGCCCGTCAGTAAAGGAGAGATATGTTGGGAGGCTGGGACGAGTTTAGCGGCGCAGTTTTATCGGCGCAGGTTTAGCGGCGTACCGGCCAACGGCCGTCAATGACCTCAGATTCCTTACCCGGCTGCGTACGCAACCACGCCTGGAAGCTCGCCGCCTGCTCCGCCGCCCACTGAATCTGCTGCTCGTGCAGCTGGCATGCATCCACGTTGAGGACCTCGGGGAACTGCTCGGTGAGCTTCACCAGCAGACGCTCCGCCGCCAGGGCATCATCAGCGGAGGTGTGCGCATTCTCCAGGGAGACACCGTACTCGGCGGCAAGGACCTCAAGGGTGCGCTTGCCGCGCTTACGCGGAATCACGTGCTTATGCAGAACGTACGGGTCGAGCACCACACCCGGCGGCAGCTCACCGTTGGCAATATTGTGGCGCAGCATCTCGTGGTGCAGCACCGAAAAATCGTAGGCGGCATTGAACGCAATAATCGGCACACCGTCAAGGTTCAGTGCACCAATCGCGCCGGCAAGCTCCCACACGACCTCGCGGGCGGGGCGGCCGTGCTCACGCGCGTACTCAGTCGTAATACCGTGCACGGCGGCGGCACCGGCGGGGATCTCAACGCCGGGGTCAGCCAGCCACTCGCCACGGCGCACCACATTACCCTGAGGGTCCAGCAGGATCAGGGAAGCAGTCACGATGCGGGCGGTGGTGACGTCCACACCGGTGGTTTCAAGGTCAAAAGTGGCGCGCAGGCCGTTCATCCAGGTCATGCTATAAGACTAACCCAGCGGCGGTGCAAGCGCGCGCCCGGTCGTCACGCGGCTGTGGATAAGCTCTCGGCGGAGCGGCATATTAAGCCCCGGAAGCGGCATATATAAGTTACCGGGGGCGGCATGCTAAGTCACCGGGGCAGCATATAAGCAGCCGACGAGCCCAAATGACCGCCAACAAGGTACAAGCGCTCTACAGCCGATAGACTGAAACCATGACAACCCAACTTCTCACCGGCATCCCCGGAACCGGTAAAACCCACCACCTCACCGAACGCGCCCTGCGCTACCTCGCCGACGGCAACGACCCCGCCCGCCTGCTCATCCTCGCACCCACCCGCACCGCCGCGACCCGCATGCGAGACACCATCGCCGCATCCAGCGACCGCAGCCTCTCCGTAGCACCCACCCGCGCCTGGGCAGCATACGCCTTCGACCTGCTCAAACGAGCCCAAACCCGGGGTCTACTCAGCGGCGTAGAAGGCAACCTCAAACTCCTCTCCGGCCCCGAACAAGACGTCATCATCGGCGAACTACTCGCCAACCACGCCGAAGGCATCGCACCCGGACCCGCCTGGCCCGACGTACTCCGCGACGCCCTCGCAACCCGAGGATTCCGCCACGAAATCCGCGACTTCTTCGACCGCATGGCAGAATACGACCTCACCGCCGAAGACGTACACGCCCTCGCCACCGAACACAACCAGCCCGCCTGGCACGCCCTCGCCCAACTGCACACCGAATACCGTGCCGTGCGAGCCCTCCGCGCCAAAAACGCCTACGACCCGGCAGTACTCATCAACGACGCCTGCCGGCTGCTGCTGCGCGCCCCCGAATTCCTCGCCGAAGAACGCCGCCGCTACGACCTAATCCTCATCGACGACGTGCAGGAACTCAGCCCCTCCATCTACCGGCTGCTGCGCCTCATCGCCGCAGAAGTCGCCCCCGCAGACGCCGCGCACCTGACCGAAACCCACCCCGACCTCTTCGCTGAAGGCCCCCAGGTTGTCATGACCTACAGCGACGAAGCCGTCGTCCAGGGCTTCCGTGGCGCCCGCCCCGACCTCGTCACCACCCTGCAGGCAAGCTTCCCGAGCATGCGCACCCGCACGCTCACCACCTCATACCGCCTGCCCGCACTCATGATGCCGCTCGTGGCGGACATTCGCCGCCGCCTGCCGCGCTACACCCGGTTCGTGCCACTCACCGCCGAGCAGGAAGGGACGAAGAACGGCGCGCAGGAGGGGTCAAAGAACGGTGCGCCCGCAACCTTCGGACGCATCAACACCACCCCCGCCGATGAAGCCCTCACCTGGGGCGCCGCCGACGAACCGCTGCTGCACCTGGGTGCCGACGGCAAAATCCTCGACCCCGCGCACTACCGCACCGCACCCGCTGGCGTGTATAAGTATGCGCTTTCCAGCTCTCAGGACGAGGCGAACCTCATCGCCCAAATGCTGCTCGAAGAACGCATCTACGGCAACCACCCCTACCGCGAGTCCGCCATCATCGTGCGTAGCAGCGCGGACGTGGCGCGCATCCGCCGCGTGCTCTCCTCGAACGGTATTCCCTCGCGTACCTCCGCGGCGCTCGTGCCGGTGCGCGACGAGCCCGCCGTACGCCCCTTCCTCGACGCGCTCAGCCTGCTCGTCTACGCCCGCAAGCGCGGCGAGAAGGCACTCAACCCCGCCGTGCACATGCCCGCTGCAGAAGGTGCGGAGGCGGCCGAGCGTGGCGGCTACGAGGCCCTCAGCGCCTCCGAAGCTGAAGAGCTCATGCGTCGAAGCCTCGACGACGTCATCGCCGAGGAAAGCCGCGCCAACCCCCTCGGTGGCGCGCAGAGCGCCATCACCCTGCTCACCTCCCGACTCGGTGGCGCATCCAGCATGGACGTGCGACGACTCCGCCAGCAACTACGATCCATCGAACTGCAAAGCGGCGGCCACCGCCCCAGCGACGACCTGCTCCTCGGTGCACTGCTACACCCCGAAACCCTCCCCGAAGAGGGCGTAGGACGCGCCGTGCACCGCATCGCAGCCGTGCTCTCCGCCGGACGTAAAGCACTCGCCCGGCCCGAATCCACCAGCACCGAAGTACTCTGGGCGCTCTGGGAAGCCAGCGGCCTCGAAAAAACCTGGGTTACCCAGTCGCGTGGTGCAGGCCCCGACGCCGACGCAGCCCACCGCAACCTCGACGCCATGATTGGTCTCTTCGAAGCCGCCGACCGATTCGACGAGCAGATGCGCGGCGCCGGTGCTGAGCAGTTCCTCGACTTCATCGACGCGCAGGACCTGCCCATGGACACCCTCGCCGCCCGCGGCGTACGCCAAGACGCGGTCGAGATTCTCACCCCCGCGCTCGCCGCCGGTCAGTCCTGGCGCACCGTATATGTATGCGGTCTGCAGGAAGGAACCTGGCCCAACACCACCGTGCGCGGTTCCCTGCTGAGCACCGGCGACCTTACGGACCTGTGCGATGCGCGCCTCCGCCAGCGCGCCCAGCAGGCAGAACAACAGGCAAGGGAGGGCGAGCAGCCGGTGCCGCCCGCACGTATCCGCAGCTACCCCGAACGCGTGCGCGACACCCGCCACGACGAGCTACGCATGTTTGCCGTTGCCGCCACCCGAGCCAGCACCCGCCTCGTGCTCACCGCCGTACGCAATGACGATCAGGCACCCGGCGAATTCTTCGACTTCGTGCTACCCACCGACGCCGAGAACGAGTCGCCCGAGGTTCCCATCACCCGCGTGCGCCGCCCCGCCACCCTGCGTTCTCTGGTGGCGGAGCTTCGCCGCACCCTCGTTGAGGAGTCGCTGAACGCGATGCGCGCCGAAGACGCACAGGACGGCGCGCCGGCTGGAAGCATGCCGGAGGAAGAGGCTCTCACCCCGGAGGCTTCCACGTACCGACTCGATGCCGCATCCCGCACTCTGGCGCGCCTGGCGAATGCGCAGGCACCCGGCGCCGCACCCGACGACTGGTGGGGGCTACTGCCGCTTTCTAGCACGGAGCTGCTTTTTGCGCACCGCCCGGCAGACCACGCTGAGGACGAAAACCACAGCGAAGAGCCTGCTGAAGAACAGGCTGAAAAGCCGAGCCGCCGCACCATTGCGCTCTCGCCCTCACGCCTGGAAACCATCCACAGCTCCCCGCTGGACTGGCTGGTTTCCGCCGCCCGCGCAGAAGCCCAGACCGACCTGTCCCGCTCCCTCGGCACGCTCATTCACGCCATCGCCGAAGAGTACCCGACCGGCACCCTCGAAGAGCTCCAAACCGCCCTCGACGAGCGCATTAGCTCCCTCGGCGTGCCCGCCCGCAAGGAGGACGAAACCGACGAAGAGTACCGCGAGCGCGTGCCCTGGGAATCCTACGCCCTCTACGAGCGCGCCAAGCGCATGATTCTGCGCCTGAGCTACTACTACCGTCAGCACATGGGTGACGCCGGCTGGCAGAACCTCGGTGTTGAAGGCTCCTTCGCGGTGCGTGTGCCCGTGCCCTTCGACCCCGCCGGTGAAGTCGGCGAGCTGGATGCGCTACTCACCGGCCGCGTGGACCGCCTCGAGGGTACCGCCCCGGCGGAGGACGGCACCCGCCGCTACGCCATCGTTGACCTGAAAACCGGCAAGTCTAAGCCGACCGGGTCGGAGATGGAGACCCACCCGCAGCTTGCCGCCTACCAGATTGCGGTGGAGGCTGGCGCGGGTGAGCAGCTGGAGGAGCGCTACCGCGCCGAAGCCGCCGCCCTGGAGGCGGGCGAACCGCTACCGGATGCCCGCCCCCAGGAGCTGGAGTACACCGGCTATACGGGTCGTTCCGCAGGCGCGGCGCTCGTGCAGCTGGGCGCCTCGGGCGTGAACGATGAGAGCAAGACTCGCCTGCAGGTTCAGCCCGCCCTGACGGAGCACGATTCGTGGGCGGCTGAGCTGGTGCAGCACGCCGCGGAGCTGATTGCTGGCTCGCAGGTGCAGGCTCGTCACCGTGAGGGCGGCTATGGGTGCCGTCTGCCGGAGATCTGCCCGATTTGTACGCGCGGCCGTCAGGTGACGCAGCCCTAGTAGCCGCGTACCCTACGTTTACTTTCGATATCACTCACACCGAACCTCCCATGAGAATGATCCATGAGGAAGAGGAATCATGACTGACTCTGGCGCATATGGCGCTGATATGCAGGGCGCTACTAACCCGGGCGTTACTACCCCCGGCGCTCACCCCGGTTCTGGCACCGGCATGCTCACCCCCGCCCAGTGGTGCGAGCACAATAGCTGGCAGCTGCCCAACGGCGTGCTCTTCTCGGCAGAAGCCGCCGCGAACGACCCCGCGCTGAAGCCTGCCGACTACCGCAGCGCCCTCGACATTGCCGAGATGCTCAACGGTGCCGACGGCAAGAAACCCACCCCCGAGCAGATCCGCATGATTGAGGCGGGCCCCGCCCCGACCCTCGTCATTGCCGGTGCCGGTTCGGGTAAGACCGCGACCATGGTTGACCGCGTGATTTGGCTGGTCGATAACGGTTTTGTGCGCCCTGAAGAGGTGCTCGGCGTGACCTTTACCCGCAAGGCTGCAACCGAGCTGCGCAGTCGTATGCGTGCCGGTCTGAACACTTTGCGCCGTAGCCGCCGCGTCGCCCCGACCGATGAGGAGCTGCGTGAGGGCATCGCTGATCCGACCGTGCTCACCTACCACTCCTACGCGAATAACCTCGTCAAGGAGTACGGCCTGCGCCTGGGCGTGGAGCAGGACGCGCAAATGCTTGGCGATGCGCAGAAGTGGCAGCTTGCCGCGCAGATTGTGCAGTACTGGGAGGGGGAGCTTCCCCTCGATAAGGACGGTGTGCCGGTGTCTGCGGCGACCATGATTAACCAGATGCTGCAGCTCTCTGACGAGTGCGCGGAGCACCTGGTGGAGCCGCAACAGGTTATTGACTTCTGTACCGAGCAGTTGGCGGCTTATGCGGCGGTGCCCGAGCCTCGCCGTGAGACGAAGACTGAGAAGGACATTCAGAAGGTTCAGCGTCTGCTGCGTAACCGCCGAGTGTACGCGCGCATGGCGATGAGCTACGCCCGCGTGAAGGCACGCATGCAGGTGCTGGATTTTGGTGACCTGATGCGCTTTGCCGCCCGCATTGCGGAGGCTGACCCGGCGATCCGCGAGGGTGAGCGTGCCCGCTTCAAGGTGGTTCTGCTGGACGAGTTCCAGGACACTTCGCACGCGCAGATGAGCTTGTTCTCCTCGATTTACGGTGCCGATGAGGCGGCGGGTATTCCGGCGCATCCGGTGATGGCTGTGGGTGACCCGAAGCAGTCGATTTACGGTTTCCGTGGTGCTTCGGACGGCCAGATGTTCAGCTTCTACCGTCATTTCCCAACTAAGCATGTGCGGCCGCTGTTCCTGTCCATCGCGTGGCGTAACGACATTTCGGTGCTGAACGCGGCGAACCACGTGGCGGAGAAGCTGAAGGAGGTTCCCGCGTGGGTGCGTGCCGCCGACGGCGATATTACCGCCGCTCAGGTTCCTGACCTGCGCCCGCGCTGCGCCCTGGTGGGGGAGCCTGGTTCACCCGCTTTTGAGCAGGCTGCCGCGGGCATGGTGGGCCGCGTTGATTTGACGTACCACGACTCTGACCGCGAGGAGGCTGTGGCTATTGCCGAGCGTATTGCGGCGATGCGTGCGCAGGCGGTACGCGAGTATGAGCGCGCCTACGCGGCGCATCGTTCCGGCGATGGTTCGGTGCGTCCGCGTTTGAAGATGCCTGAGATTGCGGTGCTGGCGCGTGTGCACGGTCAGCTGGACCCGATTCGTGTGGAGTGTGAGCGCCTGGGCATTCCGGTGCAGCAGGTGGGTTTGGGCGGTTTGCTCTCCCAGCCGGAGGTTGTGGATTTGGTGTCGGCGTTGCGTGTGCTGGCTGATCCGAACCGTTCGGATGCTCTGGCGCGCCTGCTGACGGGTGCGCGTTGGCGTTTGGGCGCGGCGGATATGTTGGCGCTGGGTGATTGGGCGCAGTCGCTGGTGCGTGAGCGTGAGCGTGCCCTGCGTGAGCAGATGGCGTTGCGTATGCTTGCCGAGGCTGAAGACGCCGACGACGCTGCTGCTATCAACCTGCAGGCAGAGCACCTGCGTGCCGCCCAGGAGCGCCTGGACGAAACCCTCAAGGGCGCGGTGGAGGATTCCTCCGGCTACGCCTCCCTGATTGAGGCGGTGGAGAACCTGCCGCAGGACGGCGCGGACGGCGAACCCCTCTACGGTGAGCAGTACCGCGGCCGCCGTTTCTCCCCGGCGGCACTGGAGCGTCTGCGTGCTTTTGCCGAGCAGATGCGCGTGCTGCGTGCCGGTTTGAGCGAGGATTTGGGCACGCTACTGTACGAGATTGAGCGGACCATGCTGCTGGATATTGAGCTGGCGGTCCGCCCGGGTACCGACCCGCTGGGTTCACGCGCGAACCTGGACGCTTTCCACGAGGTGGCCGCCGCCTACGGCATGTCGGCGCCGCGTATTAACGCGATGATTTACGCCGGCTCTGACGGCGTGAGCGCGGAGGAAGGCGACCCGGGTGCGCGCCGCTTCCTGCTGTCTTCGGGCGGCGTGAGCTACGTGATGGGCTTCCTCGCGTGGCTTGAGCGTGCCGATGACGAGGAGAAGGGCCTGGCGCTGGGCGCCGTCGAACCTGACCCGAACGCGGTGCAGCTGATGACCATGCACGCGGCGAAGGGCCTGGAGTGGGATCATGTGCTTCTGCCGGGCCTGTGCGGTAGCGCGACCGGCGGGCAGACCCCGAACCTGTGGCAGATGTCGGCTAATACGGCTCTGCCCTGGCCGCTGCGTGGCGACCGCGAGTACCTTCCCTCGATCCTTGAGACCCCGGAGGAGATTACCGCCTTCGAGAAGGCGAAGGACCTTGAAGACTACCTGGCCGAGCATAAGGATGATGCCGCCGAGCATGCCGGCATGGAGGATCGCCGCCTCATGTACGTGGCGATGACCCGTGCCCGTAACCTGCTGGCGTTGAGCGCCTACCGCTGGAAGAGCGCCGCTATGCTCCCCCTGCCGGTGCAGCCCTTCTGGGAGGAGCTGATGGAGATGCTTTTCAAGTCGCTCTTCGACATGGGCACCCCCACGGTAGATGCGCCCTCTGTGCGCTTCGAAGAGACGATGGATACCCCCTGGGCGGCACCGCAGCTGGTGGGCATGGGCCTGTCGTACACGATGCCGAATCCCGCCGATAAGCGCAAGAAGGTGCACCTGAACCATGTGCGCCGTTGGGCTGAGCAGCTGGCTGAGTCGAAGTACCGCCTGACCGAGCCGGTGGCCCTGGTGCACGGTACGGTCGTGGATCCTTCGAACCTGCCGCCCGCCCCCGATGAGGCGGCACTGCTGGAAGAGCTGGAACTCTACCCCGTAGACGCCGACGAGCTAATCCCCGTACAGGCGGAGGCGCGCGCGAACGCTCGGGCAAAATACGCCGAGCAGGTGCAACGCTACGCGTGGGCGCTGGTTGAGGCTATGGCTCCCGCCCTCGCGCAGGATTGGCAGCTGGCGGCTCCTTCCGTACGAGCACGCACCGTGGCGGAGAACTGTACCCGCCTGAACCTGCCGGTGCCCGAATGGATTATCGAAGCCACCGAGCGGGAGAAATGGCGTGAGGCGCAACCGCCTCAGCCCGGTTTCTCACCGACGGTGGCGGCGGCGCTGCCGATTGAGGTGCGCGGCCAGTTCGCCCAGAAGAACTACGAGGACAGGAACCCGAACCTGGGTGCGGTGCTGACCGCTATGTGGCCTTTCGACCCGCTGGAGCGCCCCGTGATTTGGCGTTGGGCTTCTGACGATGCTCTCAACCGGGGCACGGAGGCGATGCTTCGCCGCGGCCAGCACGAGAACCTGCAACGTGAGATTGCGATTAACTCCTCGAGCCGTCGTGAGGCGGTGGAGCGCGCCGCCCTGGCGGTGGAGCTCGCCGTTGGCGCGGGGGAGGATGACCCGCAGCAGGGCGCGGAGGTCGTAGCGGGGGAGAGCGCAAACCACCCTGCATCCGCCGCACCCGCTACACACGGCGAGTCCGCCATTCCCGAATCCCTGCGCCAGCAGGCGGTGGACTGGGAACGCGAAGCCGACCTGCTACTGCTCATGATGGGCCAGACCGACCCGGTGCTGAGCGAGCAGCTGCCAGGGCACCTGTCCGCATCCACGTTCATCCGCCTGAGCGAGGACCCGCAGGGCACGGTGCATCAGCTGATGCGCCCGGTGCCTCAGCGTCCCTCGCGTGCGGCAACAATTGGTACGGCGGTGCACGCGCTGATTGAGGAGCACTTCGGGGTGGCGCCGAGCGCCGACCCGCTGGAGGCGCCCGATGCGGAGGACACGGTGGGCGTTGACCTGCCGGGTTCTGCTACCGCCACTGCCGCCTCCACCGCGCCGGCTGATCTGCAGGAACAGGAGCAGGACGAGTTCACCTTCGAGGACGCCTACGAAGAATCCGAGAGCGAACTGGAAGCCTCCGTTCAGCGCCTCTGGGAGCGCTTCGCCAACAGCGAGTGGGGCAGCGATGAGTGGAAGGAACGCATCTGGGCGGTCGAGTACCCGGTCGAAACCCACATCGAGGGTCTAAGCCTGCGCGGCCGTATCGACGCGGTGTTCCGCACCGAGGATACGGACGGCGAACGCTGGGTCCTGGTGGACTGGAAGAGCGGTTCCCGCCCGAAGATGTCGACCATGCAGTCTCGACGCTTCCAGCTGGGTCTGTACCGTATCGCGTTCTCCCGCATTATGGGCGTGGACCCGGAGCGTATCAGCACCGTGTTCGTGTACCTGGGCGGCAAGGGCGTTGCGGAGGTGTGGGATCACCAGATCCGCGGCGGCCTGCCCTCGGAGGCGCAGCTGGCGAAGGTGATCCGCGAGGCGCGCAAGGGCTAGGTAGCGGATCTCAACAGCGAATCTCCCAGCGCCGGGCGGGCGGCGCTCGCGTGCTAGCGCTTACTGTCACCGAATAGAGAAAAGCAGCTCACGTAGGCGTTGCGCCTCGTGAGCTGCTTTTCTGCGCGGACTTTTACGGTTAATGGCAGAGGACGCCTCTTCACCCCACTGCATTAGGGTGATGAGGCGTCCTCAGCCGCTGAAGAACTATAGAGGTACTTCGTGCCCTCGCACGCTCCGGGAAAGAATCGCGCCGAACGACTGCCGCTCTCGCGGCCTCACTCGCGCCGCCGGCGCCCCGTGGGGTTTGCGTGCGTCTTTACTCTCAAACACAACCTCGAAAGTAACTCTATAGATTTCTGCCATCGGTGATTGGTTGCGCGGTGCATGAATCCGGCTCGGGTCTGACATGACCGGTCAGGGTCCCGTCCAATCTGTCTCCCCAATTTATCGCTGCCACGATATCAGCGCTGGTCAGTGCGCTATGGGGAGTGTGTCCGCTGGTATTCTCGCGGCACAGCAAAAGTATTCCAGGAGTTTTTGAAAAAATCTACAGGGTAAGTTTTTACCCTAAAATGCACTATTTTGAGCATAGTTCAAGGTGAAGTTGAGACTCTGTGGACTCCCGAGGTCAAAAGTTGGTTCATGTGGGTTTGTGGCGTATTTGCACCCGGGAAATATTGTGAATGGCGCCTTTAGCGCACCTTCAAGTCTCAGCCTTAATCTGAGTCATTCATGCACAAAAATGCAAAACTGGTGCTCAAAAGGTGAGGGGAAACACTTAAAGAAATTTCGGCAAAAAGCCCACTAAAGCCCCTCCACTAGCCCTTATAGGCATCATCCCGTCGGTTTGACAGACAGTCAGGAGAGCAGGTTTCACCGGGCGCGAGTCAGCGGATATACAACCCAGTAGGTACAGTTCAGCCCCGCAGCGCAGTACTGCGGGGCTGAACTGAAAATCTAGCTGAACCGAAAACCTATGCGGTAAGTAGCAACCTAACAGCTACCCGACCCAATACCTACTCGGTGGGGCCGACTAGCGGGCCGACCTCCTCCTGTCCGAGCAGTTCGCCGGAGGCACGCAGGTCGTCCTGAATGTCCAGGAGCATGGACACTGCGTGGGTTGCGCCGTCGCGGTCGCCAACCTCCACGGTGTGGGTGAGCCATTGGGCGATCGCGAACTCTGCGTAGAAGTTCGCGCGCTGCGCCAGGTAGGCGTCGGGCAGTTGAGGCATCTGCTGGCGGTACACCTCGATTGCCTCGTCGGTGAAGTCGATGTCCTGGCAGGAGTACAGCCAGGCGAAGTCCTGCGCGGGGTCGCCCACGTGCACATCGGACCAGCCGGTGACCTCCACGATGCGCGCCGTCGAGGGCGTTACGTGCAGTACGAGGTTCTCGGCGCCCATGTCACCGTGGACCACGCGCGGGCGGAACTGCCACATGGGTCCGGGGGAAAGCACGGTACGCCAGTGCGCGAGCAGGTCGGCGGGCACCTTGCCGGTTGCGGCGGCACGCTCGAGCTCAGCGTTCTTGCGCAGGCGAATCTGCTCCGAAGAGTAGGAGGGCAGATCGGCTTCGTAAATAATGTCTTCGGGCATCACGTGCAGGGTCGCGATGTCCTTGGCGATGATGGATGCCAGGGAGGGGCGGTTCGCCGCAACTTCGCGGCGGCTCAGCTCGGCGAGCTGGTCCACGTCGTAGATGGTGCCGGGGATGTGCGTGTACACGAACACGTTGCCGCCCGCGTAGGGTACGGTGCCGGCGACGGTGGGTACGGCGAAGGGCAGTCGTGCGCGCAGGCCGGGGCTGAACGACTGCAGGATGAGGTGTTCAGCTTCCAGACGCATGCTGGCGTCGGGGCGGCGCGGGGCGCGCACTCGCCAGCGGCGACCGGTGGAGTCGGCGATGATTGCCGAGTCGAAGTCGTCGCTGTCTTCGCGAACCGGTTCGGCACCGACGGGGTAAATCCCGGGCACTCCGGCGGAGACAATGGCTGCTAGCTGAAGGGGAGATAAAGTCACGGGTTAAGGTTACCAAACCAATGTGTGCCGTTTAGTAGTTTTTGGGATCTTTATGCCAAGTGGTGAAGATACTCGTGGACAAGCCTAAACGTGCTCGCTTGCGCAGCCCGTTGAGCTTCTACTTGCCCACTCCAAAAAGAGGCGGGTTCCTCACGCCCTGAATGAAAGCAGCAGCTAAGAAGCCGCGGCAGGTCTGGAGAACACAGTCTGGGAGAATACAATGGAAGACCGGCTATCACCGCCTCGCGCGCCCGCATATCCATATGTCCAGCGCGAGCGCATGCCGCCTGCCCGTACCGCCCGCCTTACTGATGGAGCATTATGACCGCCACACCTCAGCAGCCTCAGCATATGATCTCCGCAGACGATATCCTCGCCGGGCTTGACCCTGATCAGCGTGCGGTCGCCACCGAGCTGGACGGCCCCATGCGCGTGCTGGCGGGTGCCGGTACCGGTAAGACCCGCGCGATTACGCACCGCATCGCCTACGGTATTGCGATCGGTCGCTACCAGGGCCCGCGCGTACTCGCCCTGACCTTCACCCTGCGCGCGGCGGAGGAGATGCGTACCCGCCTGCACCAGCTGGGTGCGCACGGCGTGCAGGCGCGTACCTTCCACTCGGCGGCGCTGCGTCAGCTGGCGTATTTCTGGCCGCAGGTGGTGGGCGGTACGTTCCCGTCCATCGTGCAGAATAAGGCAGCGCTCATTACGGAGGCGGCGAACCGTCTGCGCATCAGCACGGACCGTTCCCTGTTGCGTGATTTGGCGTCGCTGATTGAGTGGGCGAAGGTTCAGCTGCTCACCCCGGATACCATCATGCAGCGTCTGAGCGAGAAGCAGCTGCCTTCGGCGGTTACCCCGCAGAATATGCAGCGTATTTTCCAGGCGTATGAGGATTTGAAGGATGAGCGTAACCTCATCGATTTTGAGGACGTGCTGCTGCTGACCATCGCCATGCTGGAGGAGGATGAGAAGCTCGCCGCGACCGTCCGCAACCAGTACCGCCATTTTGTGGTGGACGAGTACCAGGACGTGTCCCCACTGCAGCAGCGTCTGCTGGATGTGTGGCTGGGCGGCCGCGACGATATTTGCGTGGTGGGCGACGCCTCCCAGACAATTTACTCTTTTACCGGCGCGACCAGCCGTTACCTGCTGGATTTTGCGCGCCGGTACCGTGGCGCGCATACGGTGAAGTTGACCCGCGACTACCGCTCCCATTCGCAGGTGGTGGAGTTGGCGAACCGCCTGTTGGCGGCGCGTCGTCCGCATCCGGATTCGAGCCCGCATTCGTGGGCGCCGCCGCTGGAGCTGATGTCTCAGCGCGGCCCCGGCGTGGATGTGGAGTGGTTCGGCTATGCCGACGATGAGCAGGAGGCGGCCGGCATTGCCGAGGATATCCGCGACCTGATTGAGAAGGACGGCGTGCCGCCTTCGGAGATTGCGGTGCTGTTCCGCACGAACGCGCAGTCGGCGGCGATTGAGTCTGCGCTGGCTGCCGCCCATATTCCGTACCAGCTGCGTGGCGCGGAGCGTTTCTTTGAGCGCCCCGAGGTCAAGCAGGCGATGCTTGCCCTGCGCGGTTCGGCGAAGTCCACGGACGGTACCGAGGACGTCACCCGCTACACCCGCGATGTGCTCGGCGGCCTCGGCTATAAGGAGGAAGGCCCCCTTTCGGGAGGCGCCACCCGCCAGAAGTGGGAGTCCCTCGCCGCCCTGGTGCACATGGTGGACATGATGGCGCAGCACCGCCAAGAGCAGCTTCAGGAGCACCGCGCGAACCCGCGCCCGGGCGTGCCCGAGCCGCTACCTTTGACCATGCACGAGGTGGTGGCGACCCTGAACCACCGTAGCGAATTCAACGACGCACCGCAGGTCAACGGCGTAACCCTCGCCTCCCTGCACGCGGCTAAGGGCCTGGAGTGGGACGCCGTGTTCCTGTGCGGCCTGAACGAGGGCCTCATGCCCATCACCTTTGCGACCACCCCGGACGAGGTGGATGAGGAGCGCCGCCTGCTGTACGTGGGCATTACGCGCGCCCGCAAGTACCTGTGGTTGACCTGGACGATGACCCGCACCGTGGGCGGTCGCGGTCAGCGGAAGCGTTCGCGTTTCCTGGACGATATTGATCCGGCGAAGCGCCGCCGCAGGGCTGAGAGCGTCGGCTCCTCGTATAGCCAGGCTCGCTCGGCGCAGGATCGCTCGGCTCAGTCCCGTTCGGCTCAGCCTCGTGCCACGCAGCCCCGCCGTTCGTCGAAGGGAAGAGGAGACTATGGCTCAGCGTTTTAAGCGTGAGATTCTGCCCGCCACCGAGGACCGCCCGCAGATTGAGCTGGTCCGCTCGGCGCGCCGCACCCGCACCATCAGCATGCAGCGTGATGGCGTGGACGAGCACGGCAATCCCGCCTACCGCCTGCTCATTCCGGCTGCGAGTACGAGCGAGGAGATTGACGAGCATATTGCCCGCCTGCTGCCGCGCATTCAGCGTCGTGCCGCCCGCCGTGAGCGTGCCACGCAGCTGACGGTCACGGACGAGTACCTGCGTTCCCGCGCTCTGCACCTGGCGCAGAAGAACCTGCCGGAGCTGGTTGCCTCGGGCAGGTTGGAGAAGCTGTCGATTCGCTGGGTGAGCAACCAGCGTCAGCGCTGGGGCTCGGCAACCTACGCGAACACACAGATCCGCATCTCCTCGGAGCTGCAGGGCGTGCCCGAGTACGTGCTGGATTCGGTGATTCACCACGAGCTCTGCCACCTGCTGCAGCCGAATCATTCGGCGGCGTTCCGTGCCCTGGAGGCGCGTTACCCGCAGCTGCTGCGGGCGCAGGCCTACCTGGAGGGGTACGCGCTGGGG
Organism: Rothia sp. HMSC069C04; assembly: GCF_001812895.1. Taxonomy (NCBI): domain Bacteria; kingdom Bacillati; phylum Actinomycetota; class Actinomycetes; order Micrococcales; family Micrococcaceae; genus Rothia; species Rothia sp. HMSC069C04. The sequence goes on along the minus strand of NZ_KV810736.1, from coordinate 132,237 downwards.
CGCTCGCGTGCGGAGGGCGAAGGTGCTGAGGGTGAACGCGGCGAAAACAGCGCCGGCTAAAATCCCGCCGACTAAAATCCAGCCAGCTAACGCGCTTCCCGAAAATCAAAGAATCAAAAACCAAACGAAACACTCGAGCGGGGGTGGCTTGTATATTCACAAGCCACCCCCGCTCGACTGTCAGCTATTTACTTTTGTCACTGCTCAGCTTTACTTCGCTCAGCTCTACTTTTCTTCGGGCGCGTCGCCGAAGCCGCCGTCCAGCAGCTTCTGCAGCTCTGAGTCGAAGTCCACGTCGTCCAGGCTGATTTCGTTCATGCGTGCATCGTATGCGGTGAAGTCTTCCAGCTCGGCGGGGGTGGGCAGGGTCTCCGGGGTGTCCCAGAGGCCGTCGCGTGCCTCAATGCCGTGGGCGTTTTCGTACCAGCGCCAGAACTGCTGTGCCTCACGCACCAGGCGCGGGCGCAGTTCCAGACCGACCAGGTTCTCGAAGACCTGCTCGCTGGGGCCACCGTCGATGCGGCGGCGCGCCATGATTTCGGTCAGCTGCGGTGCCTTGGGCAGGTTGCGGGTCGCGTCCTCGGTTACGACGGATACCCAACCCTCGATGAGCGCAAGCAGACCCTCCAGGCGCTGCACCGCCAGTTCCTGGTCTTCGGTGCGCTGGGGGCTGAACATGCCGCCTTCGAATGCTTCCTGTACGGCGTCGGGGTTGCTCATGTCCACCTGGGATGCGGCGTCCTGCATGCGGTTCATGTCCACACGAATGCCGCGGGCGTATCGCGCCACGAGCTGGACCAGGTCTTCACGTAGCCAGGGGTTTGCCTTGTGCAGGCGAATCAGCGCGGATTCACGCACGGCAAGGTAGAGCAGAACTTCCTGAGAGGGCACCTCGATGCTTTCGGCGAGCTGCTGGTAGCCGTTGGGCAGCAGGGCGGAGGAGCCCGGCGCGAGCGGGAAACCAACGTCGGTGGAGGAGTACACCTCACCGGCGAGCTGCGCGAGCGCCTGCGCCATCTGCGCACCAAAAATCACGGAACCAATATTGTTCAGGAAGCCGCTGTTGAGAATCTGAGAGATTTCTTCGGGCACGTCTTCGGGGGCGCCGGGCATGACCATGGACTGGGTGACTTCGGCTGCGACCGGCTCAACCATTTCGCGCCAGGAATCGAAGGAATGCTCCACCCATTCCGCCTTGGACCACGCCTGCACCGGATAGTTGTGGCGCTCAACGGTGGTCACCGCGTCCAGCCAGAGGTCGGCGAGGTTCGCCGCGTCTTCTACGGCGCGCTTGAGGTTTTCGGGTACGGAGGGGTCTTCGCCCATGGAGGCGAGCATCTGGCGGGTCTGGTTCTTCACGCTATCCCAGTTCACGCCGCTGGGGCTGTCGGATGCGCCCGCGCCGGAGAACATCGCCTGCACCTGCGCGAACATGCTCTGCATCATGGCGGGGTCAAAGCTCATGCCCATGTTCTTCAGGTCTTCGGGGTCGATGCTGATGCCGAAGGGGTTCTGGCCGCCTTCGCCGAAGAGCGCGCTGAAGGGGTTCTGTGCGTTGGAGGAGGCGCCCTTGCCGCCCTGGCCGGTTGCCCCAGCGGAGGGGTCGAAGCCCTGCTCCTGCATCTTCTTAATGAATTCTTCGAGGGGGTCGCGCTCGTTGGAGGCGCCGCCGGTGGGGTTCTCAGACATGTAGAAGCCTTTCGTAATCCGGGGGTGGGCGCAGCTGGCCCGCTCGCTGTCCAGCCTACCGATTTTTGCTGAGAATTTCCCGTGCCATTGCTGTGGAAGCGGGTTAATCAGCTAAGGGCTCACAAGCTTGTCTTTGGGGCCGGGGTTTGGGAGTTTTTTCGTGCCGCTGTCACCGTGCGGTGCTGATAAAGCGCGGTGCGGGTCGGAACGTAAACGCCTCCTGGGGCTCTATTTTTAGCGGGGTAACGGTGCCCGCCCGCGTGTTGAAAAGCAGGTTTATCCGGTACTGTAGAAACCATGACTAAGTCCACCCCTGATGCTGAGCAACAGTCGAACGCCGCCTCCGCGAGCGTGAAGAGTAATGAGAAGGCGGCTAAGCGCCGTTCGCGTTTTGCGCCGCACCGCGTGAACTTGCGTTCGGTGAGCGCTGTGGCGACGTGCGCCCTGCTGGCTGGTGCTTTTGTTCTGCCCAGTTCCTATGTGAAGGAGGGCCCCGGCCCGCTCTTTGATGTGCTCGGAACGTACCAGGAGAAGGACGTCATTGAGGTTTCTGGCGCGCCCAGCTATAAGACGTTCGGCAAGATGAACATGACCACGGTGTCGGTTTCGGGCGGCCCGTACACGGAGCTGTCCGGCGCGGAGGCGTTCTACGGCTGGTTGGCGTTTGACGGTAACCGCAGCCTCGTGGTGCCGACCGATGCCCTGTACCCGCACGTGAGCCATGAGCAGGCGACGGCGGCGACCGGCGCGCAGATGGCTGATTCGCAGACTCAGGCGAAGGTCGCGGCGATGCGCCAGCTGAAGATGGCGGTAACTGAGAAGGTTCAGGTGCTTTCCACGGTGGAGGGTTCCCCGGCGGCGAGCGCGCTGAAGGCTGATGACCGCATCGTGAAGGTGGGGGAGAAGCAGATTGAGACCCTTACCGATGTTCCGAAGGCGGTAAACGCCTCGAACGGCTCGCCGATTGATGTGACCGTGGAACGTGACGGCACGCAGCAGACATTCAAGCTGACCCCGGTTCGTTCCAGTGACGATAGCCGCTGGATTCTGGGCGCGGGTTTGAAGCAGAGCTATGACCTGCCGGCGCACGTGCAGTACAACCTGGACGGTGTGGGCGGCCCGAGCGCGGGTCTGATGCTGGCGCTGGGCACGGTCGATAAGCTGAGCGAGGGTACTTTGCTCGCCGATGAGGACGCCGGAGGCGACCCGTACCGCAGCTACATTTCGGGTACCGGCACGATTGATGCTGACGGTAAGGTCGGCGCAATTGGCGGCATTAAGTACAAGATTTTGGCGACGGGCCGTTACGGTGCGCGTTATTTCTTGGCGCCGAGGGAGAACTGCGATTCGATTGTGAAGATGCAGGCTGAGGACCCGGCACTGTTCAACTACTATCACGCAGGCCAGGTCAAGGGCGAGATGGTGGTAATCCCTGTCTCAACCCTGGATGAGGCGGTGAAGACGGTGGAGGCGATTAAGTCCGGCACCCCGGATGATTCCCTGTCCCGCTGCGGCTCCTAACGTAACGTTTCTCTCCGCGAGGTTCTCACCCGTATAGCGTAGAAGTCAGCCCCGGTACATGCGGTACCGGGGCTGTTCTGCGCCCTATTCTCTGTCCTCGTCTGCGTCTCCGTAATCCTCGCCAGCACCTCTCACCTCAGCATTTCGCGTCCCAAAACCTCTCAACCCGGTCATATTTCGCCCCGAGCTTCTACGAGGTTCTGCCCTTCTGCGTCACCTCTGAGATACTTAAAGGCAGTTATTTTCTCTGAACGTATGATGAGCGAGGAATTGTGTCTGAGTCGACCAATAACACCGCGCATCCCAAGCCGACGAAGCCTGCCCCCAAGCGCCGTAGCCCCCTGAAGGCAACGATTGCTGTGGTGGCGGTGCTTATTGCTGCTTTTGTGGGTGCGTCCCAGGTGTACACGGACTGGCTGTGGTTTGATCAGCTGGGTTATAGCACCGTGTTCACTACCCAGATTTTGTTGAAGGCTGCCGTGTTTGTTGTGGCTGCCGTGGTGATTGCTGTGCCGCTGTGGGCTTCGATGTCCTATGCGGTTCGTCATGCTGATGTGGCGCCCGCGTCCGAGAAGAAGCCGCAGGAGGCGCCGAACCCGAATCAGAGCGTGCCGACCAGCGGTACGGATGCAGCCGAGCAGATGCTGCGTGACGTGTTCGGTCAGCAGCGTGCTGAGGAGAGCATGCGCCGCTACCACGAGAGCGTGGATAAAGCGCGTAAGGTTCTGCTGATCGCGGTTCCGCTGCTGTTGGGTCTGTTCATTGCTTCGGCGACGATGACCCAGTGGAGCACCGTCGCGCTGTTCTTCAATCAGCAGTCCTTCGGTAAGACTGACCCCGAGTTCGGCATGGATTACGGGTTCTTCCTGTTTGCGTTGCCGTTCTTCCGCATGGTGGTGACTCTGGTGACCTCCGCTGTAGTGCTGTCGGCGCTCGCGGGCCTGTTCATGCACTACTTCTACGGCGGTATTAAGGTGCAGCCGGGCGGTGTGAGTACTACCGTGGCGTTCCGTCGTCACGCTGCAATTGTGGCGGCTGCGTTCTTGCTGACTCGTGCGGTGAGCTTCTGGCTGGACCGTTATTCGTCGACTCAGCAACAGGCGGGCCGCTGGGCTGGCGCAATGTACACGGATGTGAACTCGTCGATTCCGGTGAACGCTATTTTGGCGATTTCTGCTTTGCTGGTGGCGATCATGTTTATGGTGGCTGCTTCGATGAATCGTTGGCGTCTGCCGCTGATTAGCACCGCGATGCTGGTGATTGTTGCCGTGGTTGCTGGTGGCCTGTACCCGTGGATTGTTCAGCGTTTCCAGGTGGTTCCGAATGAGCAGGGTGCTCAGGCGAAATTCATTCAGCGCAATATTGATGCGACCCGTTACGCGTACGGTCTGGACAAGATTGAGACCACTCCGTATGACGCGACGATTGATACCCGCGCCGGTGCGTTGAGCTCTTCGAGCGCGACCATTGCGAATATCCGTCTGTTGGATCCGAATGTTGTGTCCTCGGCGTTTGCTCAGATGCAGCAGTTCCGCCCGTACTACCGTTTTGATTCGCAGCTGTCGGTGGACCGCTATTCGGTGGGTAACACCACGCAGGATACGGTGTTGGCGGCTCGTGAGCTGAACCCGGCGCAGACGAGCGGCGATTCTTGGTATAACCGCCACGTGGTGTACACCCACGGTTACGGTGTGATTGCCGCGTACGGTAACCAGGTGGATTCTGCGGGTAACCCGAAGTTCTTGCAGTCCGGTATTAAAGCGACCGGTACCCTGAGCGAGGATTATGAGCCGCGTATTTACTTTGGCATGAGCTCGCCGGAGTACTCGATTGTGGGCGGTAAGGGCGACACCCTGGAGCTGGACCGTCCGCTTTCCGCTGAGGAAACCAACGCCTCCGATGCGAAGTACACTTTCGCCGGTTACGGTGGTCCTCGCGTTGATTCGCTGCTGGCTCGCCTGTCCTACGCGATTAAGTTCCAGTCCTCTGACATTCTGCTTTCGGACGCGGTGCGTGAGGGTTCGCAGATTCTGTACGAACGCAACCCGCTCGATCGTGTGCGTAAGGTGGCGCCGTACCTGAGCGTGGATTCTAAGCCGTACCCGGCGATTGTGAATAACCGCGTGCAGTGGATTGTGGATGCTTACACTACGAGCGATCAGTTCCCCTACGCGCAGGGTAGCTCCCAGGATGCGGCAACCGCTGCGGGTGCTCAGCGTTCTAACTCGGTGAACTACATCCGTAACTCGGTGAAGGCTACTGTGGATGCGTATGACGGTTCGGTGACCCTGTACGCGTGGGATGAGGAGGATCCGGTGCTGAAGGCGTGGCAGGGTGTTTTCCCTGGCACGGTGAAGAGCTACCGTGAGATGAACGCTTCGCTGATGAGTCACGTGCGTTACCCGACTGACATGTTCAATATTCAGCGCACCATGCTGAATAAGTACCACGTGACGAACGCGAATAGCTTCTACGCCGGTGACGATGTCTGGTCGATTCCGAACGACCCGACCAATGATCGTAACCAGCCGATTTCGCCCTACTACCTGTCCTTGCAGATGCCCGGGGATTCTCGTGCGCACTTCTCGTTGACGACCACGTTCATTCCTCAGCAGAGCGATTCGAACTCTCGTAACGTGATGTACGGCTTCCTTGCCGCTAATGGTGATGCCGGTACCGGTAAGGACGGCGAGCGTAGTGCTGATTACGGCAAGCTACGCCTGCTGGAGTTGCCGCGTTCTTCGGTGGTTCCCGGCCCCGGCCAGGCTCAGAACATTTTCAACTCTGATGCTGAGGTGTCGAACCAGCTGAACCTGCTGCGCCGCGGTTCGTCTGAGGTTATTAACGGCAATATGCTGACTCTGCCGGTGGGCGGCGGCATGCTGTACGTTCAGCCGGTGTACGTGCAGTCGAGCGGTGACGCTAAGTACCCGCGTCTGCAGCGTGTGCTGGTGAGCTTCGGCGATAAGGTCGGTTTCGCTCCGACTCTGGAGGAGGCGCTGAACCAGGTGTTCGGTGGCTCTTCGGGTGCGAAGCTGGACGGTTCGGCGTCGGCTAGCCCCTCGCCTTCGGCTTCTGGCTCCTCGGGTACTTCGGGCGCTTCGACCGGAGGTTCTTCTGCTTCGCAGTCTTCGGAGCTGAAGCAGGCTCTGACGGATGCCTCGAAGGCGATGACCGATGCTGATGCGGCGATGAAGAAGGGCGACTGGGCTGCCTACGGTGAGGCTCAGAAGCGTCTGGAGGCAGCCGTGAAGAAGGCTCTGGAGGCTGAGGAGGCGCAGAGCGCGGCTTCTGCTAAGGCTTCTGCATCGGCAGCGCCCAGTGCCTCTGCGGCTCCGAGCGCCTCTGCAGCTCCCAGTGCCGCGGCTTCTGCAAGCGCCCCCGCAAGCGCGAAGCCCAGCGCCAGCGCCTCGGCTTCTCGCTAAGCCTAAGAGACAGCGGGGGAGTAGCGCATACCGGATGCTCAGGGATCGGATGTCCACGGGTCTAGCGTCCTCGCTCTAGATCCGGGGCCTGCACTGGATACGGCTCCTACCGACTAGCTCTAGCGGTCTCTGCGGGAACATCTCTGCGGGAACGGGGTGGAAGTGATTCACTTCCACCCCGTTCCTGTATGTTCTACCCCTGGCACTGCCCCGTAGCCCCTATTCCTACCCAACTGCTTTCTACCCAACAGCCCCTATTTTTGTGTGCTTGGTTACAAATCGCGTTTTTGGCTTGCATGCCCGGTTTGGGGTCTGTATAGTTGTATGAGTCGCCGCGGGGTGGAGCAGTTCGGTAGCTCGCCGGGCTCATAACCCGGAGGTCGCAGGTTCAAATCCTGTCCCCGCAACCAGAAAAACCCGGTATCTCAACGAAAAGTCGCTGAGATACCGGGTTTTGTTTTGCCCTGACGAGACCGAATCCCTATGTTATTCCCTACCTTTCAGCCAAACTCAGGCCCGTCGTCGAGGTGGGGGGAGGGGGGACTATCACCCAACATCGAGGACTATCATCCAACGCCCCTTCGGGGCGTATGACTATCTTCGCTCGTGCATGATCTCGTGGGAGGGAGGTTGCAGAGGAGGATTTTCACCGCCTAATCGGCGTTGATACCGGCTGTTTACCGCCTGAAAATGCAAAAGCGGTATAGCATTTTCCCTCGTATCTCAACCGAATCCCAACCCTTTACCGCCTTCACCGCCTAAAACCGAAAACTTTTATATATACACACGCATATGTAGGAAGATGAACACTCGCGTGTACACTTTTTAGAAATTAGGCGGTAGAGGCGGCAACACACTATGTTTTGACTGATATACCAACGTTTTCGATATACCGCTTAGCCTCAAACAGGCGGTAACTAAGCGGTGAAAGAGTAGCGTCCCGCATAGTGGTGTAACCGTGGGTG
>NZ_KV810736.1:124171-124537 GCF_001812895.1 Rothia sp. HMSC069C04 | reverse complement strand
CGGACGCTGATGCGGTGTGCGGGGCCCAGTGGGGCCAACAAGACCCGCAGCGCCAGGCCCAGCGCAATGGGTATCGCTACCGGCCCTTGGACACCAGGGTCGGCACCATCGACGTGGCGATCCCCAAGCTACGCTCAGGCACCTACTTTCCAGAGTGGTTGCTTCAACGCCGCAAACGCTCCGAAAACGCCTTGATCACAGTGGTCGCTGACTGCTACCTAGCAGGAGTGTCTACACGCCGCATGGACAAGCTCGTCAAAACCCTGGGGATCACAGGACTGTCCAAGTCCCAGGTCTCACGCATGGCAGCCGACCTGGACGAGCACGTGGATCAGTTCCGCAACCGGCCCCTCCACGATGCCGGGC
>NZ_KV810736.1:119423-124071 GCF_001812895.1 Rothia sp. HMSC069C04 | reverse complement strand
AGTCAACAATGACGGACACCGCGAAGTGCTGGGGGTGCGCGTGTCCACCAGCGAGACCGCTCCAGCCTGGAAGGAGTTCTTCGCCGACCTGGTCGCCCGAGGCCTGACCGGCGTGCGCCTGGTCACCAGTGATGCCCATCTGGGCCTGGTTGAGGCCATCGCCGCCAACCTACCCGGAGCCACCTGGCAACGATGCCGTACCCACTACGCCGCTAATCTCATGTCCGTCACCCCCAAAGCACTATGGCCCGCTGTCAAAGCGATGCTGCACTCGGTGTATGACCAGCCCGACGCGGCATCGGTCAACGCTCAATACGACCGGCTCTTGGACTACGTCCACGACAAGCTCCCCGCCGTGTGTGATCACCTCGATCAAGCCAGGGCAGACGTCCTCGCGTTCGCGTCCTTCCCCACCGGGGTGTGGACCCAGATCTGGTCCAACAACCCCAACGAACGCCTCAACCGCGAAATCCGCCGCCGCACCGACACCGTGGGAATCTTCCCCAACCGACAAGCAATCATCCGCCTAGTCGGAGCCGTCCTCGCCGAACAAAACGACGAATGGGCCGAAGGCCGACGCTACCTCAGCCTCGACATCCTCACCAAATCACGACTCACACCACAACCCACCGGGCAGGAGGACACCCCACTCCAACTCAGCGCATAACCCAATCCGAAGGACACAAAACGATTACACCACTCCACAGGACTTGAGCTGAGCAAGAGCACGTTCTACAATTGACGCATAAGTTCAAGGAGGTTCGCATGACCGCTTACGACCACTCGTCGGGGTACACCTACGGCACCGATGCCGTCCCCACGTCTCCGCTCACACTCGAGGATCTACGCCAGATTGAGGCCGCCGCGCACGTCCAGCCCGGTGACGCAGAGCTGCTCGCGCGAGCAGAACCCATCCTGGCGCCGCATGCCATGGAAATGGTCGACACGTGGCGCGGGATTTTGGCTCAAAAGACCTACCTGGCAGCACATTCCGCGCATCCGGATGGACAGCCGAACCCCGAGTACGCGCAGGCGTCAAAGCCCCGATTCGCCCAGTGGATCATCGACATGTGCACGCGCGAGCGGGATCAGGCGTGGTTGGACTACCAGTACCTGATCGGAGCTCGACACATGACCGCGGCGAAGAACGCGGCGGATGGGGCGGACTCGACGCCATTCGTGCCTCTGCGCTACGTGCTCGCCTTCATCGCGCCGACTGTGGAGGTCGGGCACCGTCTCCTGGCGGAGGGCTTCGAGGGCGCAGAACTGGACGCTGTCCGTGACGCGTGGACTCGCGCTGTGACTGTCGCCGTGACAGTGTGGGCGTATGCCTACCGCGATCACCCCGAGCAATTCTGATCCGGCGCTCGCCACCTACGACTCCCCCATCGGCCGCCTCACGCTTGATAGCGGTGTATTCGTCTTTCGCACTCTCTGACTGCTCTCCCTGGAAGCCTCAGTGGCTTCCAGGGAGAGCTTTCTTTCTGGGTTATAGGACACTACGTGTTGCTGGTTGGGTGACTTTTCGGCTTTCTGGTGCGGGAAAGTCACTCTTTCAGTTGGTCGTGTTTGCCTCGTTCCTGTGAATACTGCATCGTGCTCTGTGTGTGGCTGCCCCATGATCCGTCACGGTAAGAAGTCAACAGGAGGTCCTTTGAAGATCGCGGTGGTAGAAGTCCGCTCATCATCAAGGACCTCGACCTCTACCCACAACCCCCGACCAATACCTGGTCACCCACACTAGTACCACCCAAACGAGGCAGGTACACGCTAGAGGACCGCGTTGCCGTCCACCGCTGCTGCATCGACCTAACCCTGCTCCAAATGGCCACAGGGCTGCGCGTAAGCGAAGCAAGAACTCTCATGTGGGACGACATCATCACCGACGACCAAAACCGCCCAGCGTGCATTATTCGGGCTGAAAACGCCAAGACAGGCACCACCCGCGTCGCGGCTCTCGTCGAGCCTGCGGTCTATGAGCACCTTACCCGTAGACGAGATGAAGTCGGTGGAGCCTACGTTGTGGGCGCACCGCTCAACCCAGACACCGAGTGGGACAGATACAACGCTCAGAAGGCTCTCAAGGCGTTCTACAAGGATCTGGCTCGCGACTGCGGAGTGCCTCTGCTGGAGACCCACCGCACCCACGTCTGGAGAACCACCCTCAACACCATGTACCGCACGGACGTAGACGCGCTACTGCGTGCTCGAACGCTCGGCCACTCGGTCGATGTGAACGCACAGGCATACTCAGACCTGTCAGACCTCACAACGCTGTACGAGGCAGCCCGAGCACGGCGTAGGGAGGAAAGGTAGTCCCTACCTTATTCCCTATCTTTCGTGAGGATATGCCGGTAACTTCAAGTATCTTTAGGGAAGGATAAGGGGACGGTTACCGCACAATATCAACGATTACTTGGCTGTATCTCACTGTTTCATTAAAAAGAGATGCAGACCCCGGAGGTCGCAGGTTCAAATCCTGTCCCCGCAACGGATAACTCCCGATAGCTTTTAGCTATCGGGAGTTTTTTTATTCCCCAAAACCCGTACCCCCCCCGCTGACCTATCTCCTTCTGCCGTCCTCCTGTCACTCTCCGACTCACCCTCCGACCGCCGGCCTGCCTTCTTTCGCCACCTTCCTGCACCTTTCCTATTGGCGACCTGTCTTCATTTGCCGCCTACCTTTCTTCTTCTTGTGCTACCTTTCTGCCGCCTGCTGGGCGGCTTTCTTTATATCCCCTGCCTTCTGTAATCTGCGGAGGGGGTCTTCTGAGCCTTGTTGGGGCGGTGCTTCGGGGAGACTGATAGGGGCTTGCCCGCTGCCCCTTCGGGGTGTTTGGGGTGGATCTTCCTGCCTCTTGAAACCTCCTCACGGAACCTCCTTATGGAATTTCATAGAACCGTCGTGAAAGTTACCCTGGACTGGTTTCGGAACGTCTCCCGATGTGTCTTTCGAGGTATTCCTCAGCGTGTCTATCGGGGCTTCAAGCGGATGTGCTCATGGGGGTGGCGGAGCCACTTCCGAGTGGTTATTGGGGGATGGTTATGCCTTCTTGAGACGCTGCTTTTGGGGGTTCTGAAATGGGGCTTGAAAGGGGTTCTGAAGGAGACTCTGGGGCGGGTCTCAAGGACCCAACGAGGGGTTCGAAGGGTGCCTGAGCGGGGGAGTGGCGAGGGGGATATTTTTGCCTCAAAGTGCATTCTCAAAGTGGAATATGCGAAAGATGCCTATATTCCGGGCTTGGAAATCACCCGTTCTGCCCCGGAATTCCGCGGTTTTTGGAAGAAAATGGTCTTCGAGTGCAACAATTCACTCTGAAAGTGATTGTAGTCACATATAAAACATTCAAGTTAATTGTAGGGTTTTTTGAAACTCTTTCAAAAAACGCTCAAAAACCCCGGAAAATCAAGGAAAAATAGCTCATTCAACCTCTAGTTGAGGGTGATTAAAGTTAAGCTAGAAGTTGAGAAAAAGCTCTTGTTAAGATTGAATCTTGTTCGATACCCAAAAATAGCCCCAAAAAACCGCTGGAAAAGGCTTTTTGACCTGGTAGCTTTGAGTACGTGGTCACCGCGGTCCGCCGCGTAGCTCTCCGGATCCACACCGCACCCCTCCATCACATGAGGACATCCCCGCAACACACACGGGGATGGTTGATGGAAGCGTCTCGTGCGGCGTCACATCCGCGGGCCGACCGCCTATAGGCTTCTCACCTATAGACCACCTATCACTCAACCACTCACGGGCGTTCACGCCCCAGAAACACCAACAACGAGGACAACCCCATGGCACTTCGCCCCCGCACTGTTAAGGCTGGCTCTCTCGCAGCCATCGCTGTACCCTCCGTGCTCGGTAGCACCCTGGTAGCACCCGCTTCCGCTTTTGCACCCGTCGTTCAGGACATCCCCGGCGCAGCTACCGCAACCCAGGCTCCGAAGTCTCTGTTCACCTCCACCGTGCAGCCGACCCTCTCTCAGGTTGCTGTGCAGATCCGTCTGCAGGCTGAACAGGCAAAGCAGACTCAGCAGGCTCCCGCAACGACTGCGGTTCAGCCCATCCAGAAGACCTACACTGCTCAGGCTGCTCAGCCCGCACAAGCAACCCAGCAGGCTGCTCCCTCAGCTACCTTCCAGTCTGCACAGGCGGCACAGGCTGCACAGCCTTCCGCTCAGCCGACCCTGGCGCAGGCTGCACAGCCTTCCGCTCAGCCCACCCTGGCTCAGGTCGCCCAGACTCCCGCAGCTACCCAGAACGCTGTAACCCCTGCCGCTCAGCCCGCGCAGACTGTACAGGCTACCCAGGCGGCATCCGGTGTGGCGGCAACCCGCACCAACCAGACTTTCCTGTCCTACACCTCCCCGGCTGGTACCACCTCGCAGTACCACGTCTACGCTGAGGGTGTGGACTTCTCCAAGCCCGTTGGCGTGGTCTTCTACTTCGACGGCGACTACTGGCGTAACGACCAGTCCAAGGTCTACGACCCCTCCGGTGAGCTGGCTCAGATGGCTGCATCCGCAGCGGCACAGAACATGCTGTTCGTGCCCGTCATCTCCCCGGACACCAACCGTTACGATGCTGGCGTGACCTGGTGGGAAAATATGGACCGTAACGGCGAGTTCTTCCGCTCCTTCGCTTCCTCCTTCATCG
>NZ_KV810736.1:118505-119323 GCF_001812895.1 Rothia sp. HMSC069C04 | reverse complement strand
CCAAGCCCGTTGGCGTGGTCTTCTACTTCGACGGTGACTACTGGCAGCGTGACGAGTCCAAGGTCTACACCCCCGACGAGGGCATGCTCGCGGCGATGGGCAAGATCGCTAATGCCCGCAACATGGTCTTCGTGCCTATTATCTCCCCGGACACCAACGCATCCGGCAACGGCATCACCTGGTGGGAAGACATGAACACCAACGGTGAGTTCTTCCGCTCCTTCGCTTCCTCCTTCATCGCGGCTAACGGCGTGGACTCCTCCAACGTGTGGACCATGGGCTACTCCGGTGGCGCTGAGTTCATCACCTACGAGCTGAACACTAAGCCCCAGACCTGGCGCAATGGCGGCGGCTCCATTATGGTCGCTGGCGGCGGCCTGGACGAGGGCACCCCCTCGGATGCGCTGAAGTCCCAGCCCATGTTCTGGTACGCAAACTCGAACGATGGCTCCGGCGAGACCTACCCGCAGACCTGGAGCGCACGAGGCGCCGTTGAGGGCGGCTACAACGCCTACCGCAACGCCGGCTACACCAACGCTTCCGCGACCGTTCTGAACGGCTCGGGCCACTTCGACTACAACTTCTCGCAGATTCTGAGCAACTCGCTCTCCAAGGGCAAGGCAACCGCCGCTCCCAAGGTCGAGCAGAAGACCGAACAGAAGGCTGAGCAGAAGCAGCAGAACACTCAGCGTGCCCGCACCATGAGCTCCGCAACCTACCAGAGCTACACCTCCCCGGCGGGCACCACCTCCCAGTACCACGTGTACGCGAACAACCTGGACTACTCCAAGCCCGTTGGCGTGGTCTTCTACTTCGAC
>NZ_KV810736.1:35225-118405 GCF_001812895.1 Rothia sp. HMSC069C04 | reverse complement strand
GAGTTCTTCCGCTCCTTCGCTTCCTCCTTCATCGGCCAGAACAACCTGGACGCTTCCCAGGTGTGGACCATGGGCTACTCCGGTGGCGCTGAGTTCATCACCTACGAGCTGACCGACCACAACACCGCATGGCGTAACGGTGGCGGCTCCATCATGGTCGCTGGCGGCGACTCGGACGGCTCCGTGGACGCTGATGCAACCACCAAGGCATCCCCGATGTACTGGTGGGTTGGCGCGAAGGACACCTCCGGTAACACCTACCCCGTCACCTGGAGCGCACGTGGCGCAGTCGAGTCTGGCTACAACGCATACCTGGGCGCAGGTTTCTCTGACGCCCGCGTGAAGCTGATTGACGGCTTCAGCCACCACGACTACGACCTGCCGCACATCCTGGCGTCCTCCCTGGACTTCGCGGGTAAGACTCCGGCGCTGGGCTACAGCGACCTGTCCGACTCGAACCCGAACTACAACGAGATCAGCTGGAACTCTGATCACCGCATCATGCTCGGCTTCGCGGACGGTACCTTCCGCCCGAACGCATCGGTCAACCGTGCACAGCTGGCAACTTACCTGTACCGCGTGGCTGGTCGCCCCGCAGTGAACGCACCGGCTGTTTCGCCGTTCAGCGATGTTCCGGTCAACCACCCCGCGTACAAGGAGATTTTCTGGCTGAGCCAGCAGGGCATCAGCGGTAGCGACTTCCGCCCCCTGGAGGCCGTCACCGAGTCCACCATGGCTGAGTTCATGTACCGTGCGGCTGGCTCCCCGGCACAGGCTCAGGGCGGCTACGCGTCCCAGGCTCTGGCGTGGGCCGCCTCCAACGGTATTGGTACCGGCTCCACCTCTTCGGATGCGATCACCCGCGCCGCTATGGCAGGCTACCTGTACATCTACGCGAACTAAAGCTCGCACCCCATAACGCATAAAGATCCGCCCCGTTCCTGAACTCATCAGGAACGGGGCGGATCTTTATAGGTTTAGCTCAAGAAGCTATGCGCTAGACCGGGCTTAGAGAGTCCCAGGCTTAGAGAGTCTGGGTGGGAGCTTCCACAGCCAGGGGAGCCGGAGCTGCCGGAGCGTTCTTTGCCTTCAGAGCGGCCAGGCGAGCGTCCAGCTCGGTGTCGCGCTCCATCTGGTCCAGGGTGTTGAACTGTGCGTCCAGGGAGGAAGCTGCCAGCTCCTGCTGACCGATGACGCGTGCCTCTTCGCGGCGAACCTTCTCTTCGAAGCGGCTCATCTCGCTGGTCGGGTCCAGAACGTCGAACGCCTTCAGAGCGTCGTTCACCTGGGTCTGAGCTGCTGCAGTCTTCTGACGTGCGGTCAGCTCATCGCGCTTGTACTTGACCTCTTCAAGCTTGGAGCGCATCTTCTCCAGACCGTCCTTGAGCTGGTTGACAACCTGAGTCTGAGAAGCCAGCTGAGGCTCAACAGCCTGTGCAGCCTTCTCAGCCAGCAGCTGCTTGTTCAGAGCGATCTTCGCGAGGTTATCGAACTTGTCAGCGTTGGCAACGTCGCCAGCTGCGCGGAACTCATCAGCCTTGTTAGAAGCTGCCAGAGCCTTGGTGCCCCACTCCTGAGCGGCCTTGACGTCCTCAGCGTGGTCCTTTTCGAGCAGTCGCAGGTTGCCGATGGTCTGTGCTACTGCAGCCTCCGCCTCGCGGATGTTGTTGGTGTAGTCACGAACCATCTGGTCCAGCATCTTCTCCGGGTCCTCAGCTGCATCAATCAGAGCGTTGATGTTTGCCTTAGTGAGCTGTGCAATACGGCCGAAGATGGTCTGCTTAGCCATAATCTCCTACTTTCTGTTCACGGGCTGCGGGGGAGCACTACGCTCCTCGTGAGCCGTGCCCGTATAACTAATTATGTGGCAGATTTCTGGGTGCATGCTGTGAAAATGATGCACGCCTGATTTCTGCAACCTAAACTTTTGGTAAATTACCTCAGGTGTTTTCCGACTGGGGAAGAAAGCGGTGAGGTAAGCTATGCACCCCGCCGGTCAGACTGTAGAAAAACCTACAGAAACCGACCGACAGAATCGGTAGCATCGGAGGCGGTTAGAAGCTACCGCCGTCACCGCCGCCGCTACCCCAATCGCCGCCACCGCCGCTGAAGCCGCCGCCCCAGCTGCCGCCGCTACTACCGCCACTGCTGTGGCCGCCGCTGCTACCCCAGCTACTGGTGCCAGAGTTCATCGCGGTCATCAGAGCGCCCAGCAGCAGGCCCTTCGCCAGGTCACCGCCGAAGCTGCCGCCGCCGCGGTTGTTCTGGTTGTTGTAGTAGTTGCCGACCTCGCTCTGAGCTCGGTTCTGCGCATCGGTCGCCTTCTGAATCGCCATGTTGGCTTCCTTCATGGCGTTCAGCGGATCCGAAGGAGCCAGGCGCTGAGCCTGACCCAGGTGACGCTCCGCCTCAGAAACAGCGGTCAGGGTCATCGGACCCACCGCCGCACGGCGGTTATTGATGTAGCTACGCGCACCGTTCACCGCAGCGTAGGCAGAACGCATCGTACGATCCAGGTTCTGCGAAGCCGCACGAGAACGCTCGCGGGTAGCACGCATATTCGTCATTGCCTTATCCAGCTCAGCGGAGAGCTGATGTAGCTGGTTCGCCAGAGTCAGCGGGTCATTCGGGCGAGCCGAAGCACTCTGGTTGACCTGGTTGAGCACCGCCTCCATACCGGCGGCGACCGCACCCAAATCATCGCGACGCTGAGAAGCAGCGAGGCTCTTCGCCTCAGCCACGTCACGCTGAATGCTCAGCAGGTCGGTGCTCAGACCCAACTGAGCCTGCTCCAGCTCCTGTGAGCGGGTATTCACAGCCGCACCCAGCGCCTGAATTTGCGAGGCGGCTTCCTCCGCGGTGCGCAGGTGAGCAACCGCCTCCGAACGTGCCGTAGCAATGGTCGCCTGAGCCTTCTCAACCTCCGCAGCGCACAGCACCATGTTCGACTCCAACAGGGTAGGAGTCTTAGAAATGGGCTCCAGGGCGCTGGGCAGGTAACGTTCCCTCATCGCGTGGTACTGGGCGGTAATCTCTTCCACCGAAGCACGCAGCTGCGGCAGACGCTGAGCCAGAGCCTCAATAGCTTGGGGTGCCTCCTGCTCCAAGTTGCGCAACTGAGCCAGCTTAGCGTCCTGTTCCTGAGCGATACGGGTAACTTCCTGAGAGTTATCAATAATCTCAGTCAACCAGGCACGCTGCTCGGCCTCAGTGTCGGGAATGCTATCGGTCAGAAGCTGCTGACGCTGGAAGGACTTACGCATCAGATCCTCAGCGCGTGCAATCTCCTGAGCAAACTCGGCGACCTGCTGGTCGCTGTACTGTGCACGCGCAAAATCCAGTTCCTGCTTCGCATGGCTCATCGTCGTATCAGCCTGCAACAGGGCGCTACCGGCGCGAGTGCGCAGCTCCTCCAGCGGAACCTCCGGGATGGGGGAGTAGTTACGAGGCGCACCGTAGGAACGCTGAGGCTGCTGCTGAGCGTTCTTCTTCTTGCGGCGACGGTACATCGCGTAACCACCAGCACCAACAGCTGCCGCCGCACCCACACCGAGCACACCGGTCACCACACCAGAAGAGCTACCGCCCTTCTGGGCCTCAATACCCTCAACCGCAGCAAGAGCTGCACCCGCATAGTCGCTGTTCTGCAGCTTCGGCTTAATGTAGTTCTGGTACACCTTCGTCTGCTGATCGCTCGAAAGAGTCTTGGTGCTACCTGCCAAGAAATACGCCTGGCGGGACTCGGTCGCAATCACCAGCACCACATCGGCAGAACCCCAATTGTTCTTCGTGGCAAGCGCCTTCGTCCAGCTCGAAGAAGTAGACGGGTTCTCGAACTTATCAATGGTCACCACGTGCAAATCCACGTTGTACTTCTTCGACAGATTCGAAATCTTAGATTTCAGGGTAGCGGTATCACCCAAAGAGTTCGTGGAATCGTACACGGTGGTGCCCGTAATCTGCATCGGGTCAGCAGCCTGTGCCGACGTGCTCAAAAATGCAGAACCAGCCGGCAGAACCGCCGGGGCACAAGAAAGACCTGCCGCCAGCACTGTGGCACCCAGAATAGTGCGCAGGCGAGGGCGTGCGGGACGAATCTGACGCGCAAAGGCGTGCTCGGTCATGGTCTTTCCTCCGTTGTCGTGAAGTATGAACGGACCTGTACTTCACGGCGTGCTTGAACATCGCACGCCTTAGTGCTGGTCACATTATTAGTGTAGCGGTGGCTCAGCCACGCAAACACACAGATACGAGAATGTTGCGCCGCTGTTTGCCACCCGTTTACCGACTTCCCAGGCTTTATACAGGAAAGCCGGTATATAGGAAGCCGGTATACAGGAAAGCCGGGGTCTAGCCTCACGCCAGACCCCGGCCCACCGGCTATTCAGTTAGTTAGCGCCGACGCGCAATCTTTAGATTGCTCATCAGGTGCTCCACTACCTCCGCGGCATTAACATCGTGGATGCTCTGTGCCATGCCGTTCACTACCTTAACCCGCGAAGACGAAGCGAACATCCAGCCTAAGAACTGCACAGTATTCAGCAACCTAGAACTGCGATCTGCCTGCTTTCGCATCTGTGACCACAAAAAGGGCGTAGTCGGCACGCCACGGCCCTTATACACCTGGGAATTAGAATGGGCATCCAGAAGCTCAGCGAGCGCCTCAATATTTTCGGTCAGCTCCTTCAAATCCTCATCCCCGGCAGAGGAGCCGACGTAATACCGTTCAACCAGGCTCAAAGGCATGTAGCCGCTACAGCTACTCACCCACGCCAGCTTCAAACGCAGATTCTGCAGACGAAGCACCTGCTTCAGAAGTCTCGAATGGGTGCGCAACACCGACAGCGGCATGGAAGATAGCCTCTTCTCCTCCGAAAGCAGACCCTCGAAGGAACCTTCCCCGGAAAACGCCTTATACGGATCCGAGACGCCCATTAGAAGTACCGGTCCCTCGTAGTGAACGAACGCCAGAACCTCGGGAACACTCGAGAGGGAACGGATGCGCTCGCCAATGGTCGGAAGATCCTCCCCATCGGGGGCGTACTGTTCGCGGCTGAACATCAACGTCTGGATAGGCTGCTCGGCAAGGTCGGGCGAGTCATGAGCAAGCGCTCGCAAATCGGTCACAACCTCCGCCAGAACGCCGTCCTGCTCAACCTGCAGAAGCTCCTGGAGAAGCTCAATGACAGAGCGCGCCTGCAAGCTCAAGACCGCGGCGCAGAACTCCGCATCCTGAAGCTCAAGACGCACCTTCTCCAGGCGCTCTTCCAGCGTGGACTGCACGCCCTTGAGCTCAAACTCGCTCAGCTGTTCCGGGCGGAGCATACGGTGCGTACCGTCCTCGCCGGAACGGTAGAAAAGCTCGCTAAACTCCAACGTAGACTGAACGCCCTTCAACGCCCGCTCTCGCAACTCGGGCAGAACGTCAAAGGCAACTTCGGTCATCTCATTCCAGACCTTGACCTCATCGAGATTCGAGTCCTTACGAACAGTCTTCTTCCAGGTCTCGGCAAGCTGCATGGCGCGATCAAAATCGCTCAGCTCCACAAAAGCCGCCAGCTTCTGCGCGCTCTCACGTAGATAACGCACCGCGTAGAGGCGGTCGCTCAAAGAGTCCGGGAGAGTATCCTCCAGCAGGCGCCAACGGAAGGTACGCTCAAAGCACTCCTCGGTCAGGCTAATGACGGCGGCGCTCAGGGAGAGCGCGTGATCACGGGCAAAAGCGAAAGAGCCCGGGGTATCCGCCAGACGAGGCAGGGACGTATAAAACTCCAACGCCCCGCTCAGCTTCAGCCGAGATACCCGGATGGTTTCTTCCAGCTCGGCGGCAAGCACCGTGCGGTCAGCCTGGGCAGTCTCCTTGAAACTGTGCAACGGAGAAACCTGCGCACGTTCGAGCGTCTGCAGGTTCATGACCGCACGCATGAGGTAGTTCTCAAGAATATTGATCTGCTGTAGGCGCGGACGCTGATTCAGCGGAACATGATTCTCCTGCGTGCCCACCAGCAGATGCTGCGGCACACCGCTAATCGACGGTAGTGCAAAGACCTCATCCTCTGATGTACTGACAGAAAGCACCATGGGGTAGCGGCTGCGCTGTGCGTTCTCTAGAGGGGGAATGAGCTTGAAGTTGGTGCTCAGAGAGAAATGGTCGGAGGGCGCCGGGTTACTCTGCGCCGGGTTACTCTTGGGAGCCTGCTGGGCGGCCTCCTGCTGCGGGCGCTCTTCAGGCTGCGCCGGGGTGTTCTGGGGCATGCTCTGCTGCTCCTGGCTTTCTGCTGATTGGCTTTCTGCTGAATGGTTCTGCGCCGAAGAACCGGAGATACCACCGGCCTGCATCGGCTCCAACGGCGAAGGTGCAGCCACCGGCTGAGGAGGCTGAGGTGAGGCAGGGTGAGGCGAGGGCGCCTGAGCCTGCTGACTCTGCTGAGTCTGCTGAGCATTGACAGCCTGATCCGGCTCAGGGAGCGGGGACTGCGCCTGGTTCTGAGCAGAACCCTGCGCCGACTGCTGAGCACTATTACCCGGCTGTGCTGGCTTCGGCTGGTAGTGCATCGGGTAGCTCACCGCGCCCTGTATTGGTTGCGAAGGAACCTGCTGAGGGGGTACTTGCTGCGCCGCAGACTGTGAAGGTCTCTGCTGATTCATCGCCTGGTTCTGCTGCTGTTGTAATACCTGCCGCCTAATCTCACGCGCACGACGGCGCGAAGGGCTCAACGACGCGAAAAACGCTACCGCCGCGCAGATCAGAACAAATATAAGCAACGCATACAGGCGTGTTGCGCCATCCAAAGAAGACGCCACCGCCGCAGGCATGACCGACAGCGCGCCAACAAGAGCGAAAACAGCAGAAATAATCCTCATGACTTCACCATAACCCAGCTAAATCCCGGGTGCTCGCAACGCCGTTGCCTTACCGCATACTAAAAGGGAAGTAGCCGGGGTGCCGGGTACTCTCCGACAGTGCTTCCTGTGCCCCGCATCCGCCTCACAGTTAAAGGACGATGCGGCGTGCGCCCTCATGTAGGGGCTCACGCCGCATCAATCATCACTCAACTCATTATCACACCCGGGCCGGTCCTCACACCGACCCTTCGGGACATACTGGGGATTCTCGCCCCTCCCGGTGCAGGGCTCTCATCTCCCGCCCCGGAAAACTATCAAACTCTCTACGCTACCTACCGGCAGTCAGTGCGTGGGTAGCCATCTGCTGAGTCAGCTCGGAGGCCTTTTCCGCACGATGACGGCGGTACACCATTCCCGAGCAACACGCCACAATACCCGCACCAATACCGATGGAGCTTGCCAAGATCGCACAGAAAATCAGGGTTCCGATCATCATGGGTTTCTCCTTTGCTTTTGTCCTTTGCCTTTGTTCTCGGCTCTATGTGCCTTCAACATTACGGACTGACCCTGTGTTCAAGCTGTGTACCAAGAAGCGTCATGCTGTGTAAACCGTGGAGAAAAACCGAGTGCTTTAAAAGAGAAACCTGAGAGTAACGAAAAATAGCGAACAAAGCTCCAAAATAAACTAGCCGTCGGGTGAATCGCCGGGTGCCTCAAGACCGGCTAATCTACCCCAAATGAAAGGGCGAGAGAAAAATTCCCAGGGAACTCCCCGATAACCAACAGCAAAAAAATATCGAACGCCATAAAACACCCTCTACAGTAGAAAGATAGCGTGCGCCCAGGGTGACGCACACGCGCGACTCTAGGAGAACTTATGACTCAGAACAACGGATGGTCTTACGGCGGCAATGACGGCGTCACGGATGCAACCCGTCCCATGCAGAACGTGAGCGGACAGGCAAACTACCAGCAGGGTCAGAACGCATACCCGCAGGCATATGCCTCTCCCGGATACACCTACCCCCAGGCAGCGGTTGCTCAGGTCGCTTCGGCACAGTCTGCACCCCAGAACACTGAGAACAACAAGCGTTACGGCGCCGGTGTTGTGCTCACCGCAGCTCTGCTCGCAGCCCTCGTCGGTGGTGGCGTCGGCGCGGGCGTCGGAGGCGGCATCGCGGCATCGAACAACAGCTCCTCCAGCTCCTCCTCCCGCGGCTCCGTGAGCTCCAATATCAGCAACTCCTCCACCGTGGCAGGCGTAGCAGAAACCGCGAAGAAGGTCCTGCCCTCTACCGTGACCATCGTTGCTTCGAACGGCTCCTCCTCCGGTGGCGGTAGTGGCGTTATCCTCGACAAGGAAGGCCACATCCTCACCAACCACCACGTGGTTACCCTCGAATCTTCCAGAGAAGCATCCACCATTGAGGTGCGCCTGAGCGACGGCACCGTACGCACCGCAACCGTAGTGGGCCTGGACTCTGCCGCTGACCTGGCGGTCCTGAAGATTAACCCCTCCGGCCTGGACCTGCAGCCCATCACCTGGGGTGACTCCTCCAAGCTGGTCTCCGGCGAGGTAGTGGTTGCCCTCGGCGCGCCGTATCGTCGTAGCGAATCGGTAACCTCCGGCGTGGTCTCGAACGCAAACCGCGTGCAGCCTGCCGACACGAAGGGCCAGAACTACATCCCCATGGTTCAGGTTGACGCTCCCATCAACCACGGTAACTCCGGCGGCCCGCTGGTGAACCTCAAGGGTGAACTGGTCGGCATCAACGCGCAGGGCCAGGCAAGCCAGGACGGTGGCACCGCCGACGGTATGGCGTTCTCCATTACCTCCAACTACGCCAAGCGCATCTCCTCCGAGATCATCGCCAAGGGCAAGGCAACCCACGGCTACCTGGGTGCGAGCGTGAAGAACAGCCCTGCGGACACCGGTTCGGGCTCGTCCAAGCTCATCCCCGGTGGCGTTGAAATTGCCTCGGTAGAATCTAACAGCCCCGCCGCGAAGGCAGGCCTGCGATCCGGCGACGTCGTGATTGAAGCCGACGGTCACGCCGTGACCAAGAGCGAAGAGCTCAACGGTACCGTACGTGCCGCAGCGGCAGGTTCTGATCTGAAGCTGAAGGTTAAGCGCGGCTCCTCCACCCATGACATCACCGTGACCCTGGGCGACGCCGACAGCCAGAAGTAAACAGCCAGAAGTAAAACGCGCTCTGCTTTGAACGGGTAGAAACGCGGTTGGGAAACACCCGCTCAGCCGGCTCTAGTGTTCAGCAGGACTAACCGCTCAGCATGAGCGCACCACGGCGTACGCAAAGAAAGCTCCCACCCCATACGCGGGGTGGGAGCTTTCTTTCGTTAGTACAGCAAACTGTATTGGCGTTGTAGATTAGGGGAGAATTAGACGTCCTCGAGAACCTCACCCACGCGCTTCTGCAAAGCCGGGACAACCTCCTGCTCGAACCACGGGTTCTTCGCCTGCCACCTAAAATTCAGCGGCGAAGGATGCACCAGCGGCAGGAACTTCGGAAGGTAAGACTCCCACGCGCGAACCGTCTCCGTCAGGTTCTTCTGCGCCTTCGGGGCGTGCACACCATCCAGGTAATGCTTCTGAGAGTACGCGCCCACCAGCAGAATCAGCTGAACATCTGGCATGAGCTCCAGTAGCTGCGGATGCCACTTCGGCGCGAAATCCTTACGCGGCGGGTTATCGCCGTGCGCGCCCTTACCGGGGTAGTAGAAATCCATCGGCAGTAGCGAAATCAGCTCGGGGTCGTAGAACTGCTCGTCCGTTACGCCCATCCACTCGCGCAACTTCACACCGCTCGGGTCATTCCACGGGATACGGCTCTCCTGCGCGGCGCGCCCGGGCGCCTGACCAATTACCACGATGCGTGCCTTCGGGGACGCCGAATAGACCGGCTCCCAACCCTGCTCCGTGAACTCCCTATTCTGCGGGTCCAGGCGAATCTGCTCAGCCAGGGGAGGGGCGGTCTCCAGAATCTGCTGAACCAGAGACCCCGGCAGATTATGGTGTGCTGTAGCCATGCTAGATGGCGCCTCCCTCAAAACCGTTCTGACGCCACGCCTCAAAAATCGCAATGGACGCAGAATTAGCCAGGTTCAGCGAACGGCGACCCGGCTTCATCGGAATCTTCACACGCTCAGTCACGTGCGGATCCTGCTGAACCTCAGCGGGCAGACCCACCGACTCCGGACCAAACATGAACACGTCACCGGGACGGTACTCAATATCCGCATACGACGTCGAAGCAGTCGTCGTGAACGCAAAAACACGCTCCGGAGCCAGAGCCTCCCACGCATCCTCAAGGGTCTCATGCACCGTCACCACCGCCAGGTCGTGATAGTCCAGACCCGCGCGGCGCAGATGCGCATCATCAAAGTTAAAGCCCAGCGGTTTCACCAGGTGCAACTCAGCGCCAGTAATCGCCGCCAAACGGATAGCGTTGCCGGTATTGCCGGGAATCTCAGGGGTATAGAAAAGAATCTTGAACACGTTCCTAAGTG
This sequence comes from Rothia sp. HMSC069C04, assembly GCF_001812895.1. NCBI lineage: Bacteria > Bacillati > Actinomycetota > Actinomycetes > Micrococcales > Micrococcaceae > Rothia > Rothia sp. HMSC069C04. The sequence goes on along the minus strand of NZ_KV810736.1, from coordinate 108,031 downwards.
TACCGCGCAGCCCCCGACCAGCCCGGAACAGCCCCCGACCAGCATTGAGCATCCCGGGGCAGCAGCGCTCGCCGACCCAGCCGCAGATGAACACACCTAGAAGAGTGCGGATAGAGCGCGATAAAATAAGTGAGGCGAAAAACTGCCGACAACCCAGCAGGAGGAACCATGAGCGCAGAAACCAACCGTCAGAACGGCCGCGTCTACCTCGACCATGCCGCCACCACCGACGTACTGCCCGCCGCCATCGACGCTATGGTCGAACAGATGCGCAACGGTGGCAACCCCTCCTCCCTGCACGCCGTAGGCCGCGACGCCCGCGCCACCGTCGAATACGCCCGCGAACGCATCGCCCGCGCCGTCGGAGCCGACCCCGCCGAAGTTATTTTCACCTCCGGCGGCACCGAGGCGGACAACCTCGCGGTCAAGGGCATCTACTGGAAGCGCCGCGAAGAAGACCCGCAGCGCACCCGAATTCTCGTCTCCTCCATCGAGCACCACGCCGTGGAAGAAACCTGCGAATGGCTCGAAAAGGCAGAGGGCGCGCAGCTCGAATGGATCCCCGTAGACGAGCACGGTAGCGTCAACCCGCAGACCGTCCGCGAACTCATCGAAAAGAACCCCGAAGACGTAGCGCTCGTGACCGTCATGTGGGCGAATAATGAGGTCGGTACCGTACAACCCATCCCCGAGATTTCCGCCATCGCCGCCGAATACGGTATTCCCGTGCACTCGGATGCGGTGCAGGCATTCGGCGCAATCCCCATTGACTTCCACGCCAGCGGGGTAGCGACCCTCGCAATCTCCGGCCACAAAATCGGTGGTCCCATGGGCATCGGCGCGCTGGTTGCAACCCGTGCCGTGCAGATGACCCCCGTCCTCCACGGAGGCGGCCAGGAACGCTCCGTACGCTCCGGCACCATCGACGCACCCGCCATCGCAGGTTTCGCAGAGGCCGCCGTGCACTCGGTACAGCACCTCGACAAAGAATCCGCCCGCATCGCCGCGCTACGCAACGAACTCGTTGCGGCAATTAGCGCGCTCATCCCTCAGGCGCACCTGAGCGGCGAAAACCCGCTCACCGAAGAATACCCCGGCCAGAAGCGACTGCCCGGCAACGCCCACTTCACCTTCGAAAACGCAGAAGGTGACACCCTGCTCTTCCTGCTGGACATGCAGGGCATCAGCAGCTCCACCGGCTCCGCCTGCAACGCCGGGGTGACCCGCCCCTCCCACGTGCTCATGGCAATGGGAATGGACGAAGACACCGCCCGCAGCGCCCAGCGCTTCACCCTCGGTCACTCGACCACCGGAGCCGATATTGCGCGCCTCATCGCGGCACTACCCGCTGCCTACGAACAGGCAGCAAAGGCGGGGCTGTCCTCGCAGCTGCCGGACGCCTCCCGCTGGTACTAAAAGACAGAAAAAAGGTACCGAACCGCCCTCAGCTTGCAATATCAGCGTTCGCTGAGGGCGGGCTGAGGGTGCACTGCCCAATATCCCGCCGAGCCCCTGCGTACAATGGGTAGCTACAGTAACGAAAAGTCCGCCCACACAAATAAGGCGTACCTTTCTAAAGGCTCAACACAACAGAAGGATAGGCAGTGAAAATTCTTGCAGCTATGAGTGGCGGCGTTGACTCCGCAGTCGCCGCAGCCCGCGCCGTAGAAGCAGGACACGAAGTAGTCGGCGTTCACCTCGCACTATCCCGCATGCCCGGCACCCTGCGCACCGGCTCCCGCGGCTGCTGCACCCTCGAAGACTCCATGGACGCCCGCCGCGTCTGCTCCCAGCTGGGCATCCCCTTCTTCGTCTGGGACTTCTCCGAACGCTTCAAGGAAGACGTCGTCGACGACTTCATCTCCGAATACGAAGCCGGACGAACCCCCAACCCCTGCATGCGCTGCAACGAAAAGATCAAGTTCGCCGCGCTCCTCGAACGCGCCCTCGCACTCGGCTTCGACGCCGTGGTGACCGGCCACTACGCCCGCGTCATCACCACCGAAGACGGCAACCGCGAACTGCACCGCGCCGCCGACTGGGCCAAGGACCAGTCCTACGTGCTCGGTGTGCTCACCCACGAACAGCTCAAGCACGCCTGGTTCCCCCTGGCGGACACCCCCTCCAAGGCGCAGGTACGTGCGGAGGCGGCAGAGCGCGGCTTCTCCGTGGCGAAGAAGCCCGACTCCTACGACATCTGCTTCATTCCCGAAGGCGATACCCGCGCCTGGCTGGGCGACCACATCACAATGCGCCCCGGCCTCATCAAAGACACCCACGGCGAGGTGCTCGGCGAGCACCCCGGCGCGCAGGCATACACCGTAGGCCAGCGCAAGGGCCTGGCACTGGGCCGCCCCGCCGCCGACGGCAAGCCCCGCTTCGTGCTGGAGGTGCGCCCCAAGGAAAACGAAGTTATCGTCGGCTCCCGCGAGCTGCTTGCCGTGCACGAAATCCGCGGTATCCGCGCCACCTGGGCGGGCGTACCCGTAGAACAGGCGGCACGCTTCCTGGAACAGCCCGCACAGCTGGGCGCCCGCAGCGAAGAGTTCGAGGTGACCGCACAGGTGCGCGCGCACGCCGACCCGGTCCGCGCCAAGGCGTACATGACCTGGGCACCCGACCCCGAAGCTGAAGAAGAAGGCGCACTGCGTCTGGAAACCGTAGTGCGCCTCCTGGATCCGCTCTCCGGCGTGGCACCGGGACAGACCATGGTGCTCTACCAGGGCACCCGCGTACTGGGTCAGTCCACGATCGCCCGCGCCTACTCGCTGGACCGCGAAGACATTCAGGAAACCCTGTCTGCTGGCGCCTCCACCAGCGCCGACTAGCCGCACAGAATAGCCGCGTACCCCGCTATTCGCAGCTGTTGCCGCAACAGCCTGCTCGAGCGCAACGCACAGAAGACCACAACCGGACTGAGGAGAGACCGATGACTGCCGAACACACTTCCTGCGAATTTGACCCCCACGCCACCTCCATGGGCGATGAAGTCGCGCCGGAGGTTTACGAGGAGCTCTTCGCCATGCGCCGCTCCATCGACAACTTCGATGCAGCGTTGGTGCACATCCTCGCGGAGCGTTTTCAGGCAACCAAGCGCGTGGGCGTCCTGAAGGCTAAGCACAACCTGCCCGCTGGCGACCCCGGTCGTGAAGAGGCGCAGATTGCTCGCCTGCGTGCCATGGCGAAGGAATCCAGCCTGGACCCGGAATTCGCGGAGAAGTTCCTGAACTTCATCATCTCTGAGGTGATTCGCCACCACGTGCGCATCGCGAACGAGCACGCTGACCAGGACGAAGAGACTGAAAAGTCTGAAAGCTAAGACTTTCTAAGATTTCACCCTCTTCGAGATCTCAGCCTCTCCGAAAAGCCCCGCTCTCATCCCTGCTGAGCATCCATCGTGCTGAGCGTCCAGCGGCAGAGCATCGACCCGCCCGCACTTTTCCCTAACCTGTCTTAACCTCACTCGTTTATGCCCCCTCAATCTTCCTCCCGCCAGAATGCCCGCACCGAGCCGGTGCCGGAGCGCCTGCTACTGCCCGGTGAGTACCGTGCCCCCGAAGGGGACGAACTGACCGAACAGGACCTCGCCGCGCTCGCTACGGAGCGTCCGCTGGTACGTGCTAGCGGTCTGGGCGATTTTCCCGGCGATGACCTGGCTGAGGCGATGTCCCGTGTGGAGGGCGAGCTGGGTTCCCCGCACTTGCCGTTCCTGCCGCATCTGCCTGCGCTGGGCTGGCGGAGTACCCCGCTGGCACGCACCCTGGCGGTGTGCGAGGGACTTGCCTTTGACGGTGCCTCGTTTGGGTGGCGCATGGTGCATAGCGGCGGCAGGGGAGCGCGCGAGTCTGCCCTGGCGCAGGACCGTCTGCTCTCCGATATCAATCTTCTCGCTGACCGCGTGGGCTCGCAGAAGAAACGTTTCGGTTCAGGGCAGGATACCGCCCCGGCGTATAAGATTCAGCTGGCCGGTCCGCTGACTCTTGCCGCCAGTATCTATTTGCCCGGCGGCGAGCGTGCCATTAGTGATGCAGGGGCGAGCCGTGACCTGCTGGAGTCGTTCCTGGAAGGCCTGGAACGCTGGATGGGTTCTCTGCGCGAGGCTCTGCAAGCTCCGCGGGCGCTGATTGCCGTGCAGCTGGATGAATCCGAATTTCAGCGTCTGATGGAGGGGGCCATCCCTACGGTGAGTGGTTTCCGCTCCCTGCCGGCTTTGCAACCTCACTACTATCAGCAGGTGTACCGCCGTATCTCGGAGCGTTTCGCCGAGCTGAATCTGCAGCTCATCCTGGATGTGGATGGCACCGCGCTCAAGCCTGTGCAGGAGCTGAAGCTGCTGAGCCAGTCCCGCCCCACCCTTGACGCGTTGGCTCTTGTGAAGGCGATGCGTGTTGAGGGCGGCGCTCCTTGCGCTTTGCTGTTGCATCCTGATCGTGCCCGCCTCAAGGGGCCGGGCACGCTGCAGGTTCCGCCGCTGAGCGACCCTCGTTCCTGGGAACCTGTGGCGCAACTTTTGGAGGCTCAGGCTCAGCTGTGGCTGCCGGTGGTGACCTCTGCGCGGGTTCCTGATCAGGTGCGCCGCCTGTACAGCCTGTGGCGCGAGGTTGGTCTTGAGCCGACCCAGTTGAGCGCGGTGGGTTTGATGCCTGATGAGCGTATTCAGAGCGGTTCCGTGCCTGCTGGGATGACTTCAGCCGCGGTAAGTATGCTGGATGCCACGGCTTCGCTGGCTCGGGTGACAGAGTGTGCCCGTGCATTGGCTGAGTGCGCGGTATGATTAGAGAATCAGCTTTTTTATGTAAGTATTTACGACAATTCTTTAGGGAGGTACTGTGAGCGCAAGCGACGCACACACCATTTTGGTGGTTGATGACGATGATGCTCTGGCGGAAATGATTGGCCTCGTGCTCGCGCAAGAGGGCTTTAACGCTGTTTTCTGTGAAAATGGTGCACGCGCTTTTGAAACTTTTATGCGTTCCACTCCCGATTTGGTGCTTTTGGATTTGATGCTTCCTGGCATGAACGGTATTGAAGTGTGCCAGCAAATTCGCCGCTCTTCTAATGTGCCGATTATTATGTTGACCGCTAAAAGCGACACTGAAGATGTTGTTAAGGGTCTTGAGGCTGGTGCTGATGATTACATTGCGAAGCCTTTTAAGCACGCTGAATTGTTGGCGCGTATTCGTACTCGTTTGCGTCCGCGCGAGAGCCGCCAGCTGGTGGTGTCCATTGGCGATATTGTCATGGATATGGACGGTCGTACCGTCAAGTACCACAGCACTGAGGTTCCGATGACTCCTCTGGAGTTTGACCTGCTGGCTGCGCTGGTGCGCCACCCGGGTCAGGCGTTGAGCCGTCAGGAACTGCTGGATATGGTCTGGGGTTACACTGATGTGAGCGATTCGCTGGTAAACGTGCACGTCCAGCGTTTGCGCGCTAAGTTTGATGAGCTGGGTGCGGATCGTTTTATTCAGACGGTTCGTGGCGTTGGCTATAAGATTCCGACCGAGCTGGTGGGATCTTCCGGTAGCTAATCGGAACCTATTCATAGGCGAAGGGATAACCTGATTGTCTGTTGCGAAGTCGAGCCATGAGCACGGCGCTTTGACGGCGGAGGCGGTAGCCTCCGCCTCTTCGCGTACCCGCACTTCCAAGCCGCGTAAGGCGAAAAAGCAGAGTAGTAGGAGCCTGATGCAGCGCGCTCAGCGTCTGTGGAAGGAATCTCTGCAGTTCCGTGCTCTGGGAACCGCGGGCATCATGATGTTCCTGAGCTTCTTGATGGTGGGTTGGTCCTTGTCAAGCCAGATTGCGTCGAGTCTTTTTGAGAATCAGAAGTCTCAGGCGCTGGCGGAATCGGAGAGTGGTTTCCGCAACGTTCAGAGTGTGCTGGACTCCTCTGAGGCTCGTAGTGACAGCGAGATTCGCCGTAATGTGAGCCGTACCCTGACCGTCTTGGATGCGGGTAGTTCGGGTAAGCGCAATTGGATTCTTGTGCCTTTGGAAGGTCAAGGTAAGCAGGGCTTTATTCCCGAGCAGAGTAGTAATAATTCTTTGAATTCTTCGAGTATTCCGAATGATTTCAAAACAACTGTTCGCGATAAAGAGGGTATTTTCTGGCAGACGTCTACGGTGACTACTGTCGAAAATAATCGTGAGCGTACCTATCCGGTGCTTATTGTTGGTACACATATTTCTATTGCACAGAACCCTAATTACGGTTTGTTCCTTGTGTACGATATGACGGATTCTTCCGCCACGATTGCGCATATTAACTTTGTTCTTTTTGGTGGTTTCTGTGCACTGCTTACTGTGGTGCTTTCTGTGGTGTGGATTGTGACTCGTTTTGTGGTCCGCCCGATTACGCAGACCGCTATTACCGCTGAGAAGCTGGCTGCCGGTGACCTGGATCAGCGTGTGTCTGTACACGGTGAGCATCAGGCGGCGCGTCTGGGCTATTCCTTCAACCTGATGGCTGACTCGCTGCAGGAGAAAATTGTTCAGCTGGAGCGCCTGTCGACTCTGCAGCAGCGATTCGTTTCTGACGTTTCGCACGAGTTGCGTACCCCGTTGTCGACGGTGCGTTTGGGTACGGAACTTCTGTACGATACGCGTGACGAGATGGAACGCACGCAGAGCCGCACCGTGGAGCTTCTGCACGATCAGGTGGATCGTTTCCAGTCGATGCTTTCTGACCTGCTGGAGATTTCTCGTTTCGATGCCGGTAGCGCAATGCTGACCATCGACACTGAAGACTTCATGCGTGTGCTGTCGAATATTCTGCAGGAGGCTCTGCCGCACCTGGAGCGCACGAATACTAAGCTGAACGTGCATACGAGCCATGAGAGCATCATGGTTGATATGGACCGCGTGCGTATTGAGCGTGTGCTGCGTAACCTGCTGTACAACGCGATTGAGCACGGCGAGTCCCGCCCGATTGACGTGTACGTCGGTGCGAATGCCACGAACCTGGGTGTTGCGGTGCGTGACCACGGTATCGGTCTGTCTGAGGATGAAGCGGTTCAGGTGTTCAACCGTTTCTGGCGTGCTGATACTTCGCGTAAGCGCACCCTGGGCGGTACGGGTCTGGGGCTGTCGATTGCTGCTGAGGATGTGCGTCTGCACGGCGGCACGATTGAGGCGTGGGGCGAGAAGGGCCGCGGTGCCTGCTTCACGATGAACCTGCCGCTGATTCACGGTGCGCCTTTGGGTGAGTCGCCGGTTCTTGTGACGGGTGAGCCTGAGGCAATCTCGCATCGTTCGGCGACTGCGAAGGATACGCTGCCCAATATTGCTCCTCGTGTGAACATTGAGGACGAGCTCTAAGGGGTTCGGGCGGGGAGAGGCTTACGCTTCTGCCGTATATGGGTGTGTTGGTGTTGCTCGGCTGTATTTACGCTTATCCTTGCGTATTTGCACTGTTTACCCAGTACAATCAATGCAGGTATATTTTCACGGTGTTGCTATTTCACTGTGGTTATCTTTTCACCGCGCTGCGATGGCCTGCAGCGTTAGCAGGTGATGGTTTGTCTTTGTTCGTAGAGGAAGGTTAAGACCTCCATGTCTCACAGGGCTATTGTTTCTCGACGCGCCGTGCTGTCTTGGGGTGCGGTGTCTTTGGCGACGCTCGTGAGCTCTTGCGCGGGTCTTCCCTCAAACAATCGAGTGACTCAGCACAGTAGCGGTCTGGAAGTGAAGAGTGTTAATACTTCTCCGGCGCGTGCGCCGGGTCCGCTGGCGGGTGCTACTCCCGAGGCGATTATTGAGGGCTTCGTGCGTGCTGGTGTGGACAGCATTGAGAATTATGCTGTGGCGCGCCAGTATTTGAGTTCTTCTTTTGCGGGTCGTTGGAATCCTATGGGTACGACTCGCGTGTACCGTAATACGGTGCAGCCCCGCAGTGACGATAGTGGAGCAGCCGAGGGTACCTACCATGTGCGTTTCCAGCAGACGGCGACTGTGAATAGTCAGGGTATTACGAGCACCTTCCCGGAGGCTCAGACTGAAACTCAGGACTTCACCATGGTTATGGAAGATAACCAGTGGCGTATTAGCTCCTGCCCGGATGGTCTGTGGCTGGATGGTGCCGAGTTTGAGCGCGTGTTTAGCCCGTGCCGCCTGTACTTCTATGATCGTGCGTTCCGTTATGCTGTGCCGGATATTCGTTGGTTCCCGCATACGGACCGCTATTTTGAGTTGCTGGTGCGTACGCTGATGGCTGGCCCGGCCTCCTACCTGAAGGATGTTGCGTTCTCGGCGTTGAACGAGTCGATGAGCCTTGAGACGGCGACCATGAGCGATAACCAGGATGTGCTGGTTCGTCTTTCGGGTGAGCACCTGGACGATAACCGTTTGGCGCGTGTGCGTGAGCAGATTATGCACGGTTTGGAGAACTTCTCCGGTCTGGGTAAGACCGAGGTGTTCTACAACGGTACTTTGATTCCTGAGAATGCACCGAGCGGCTTTTCTGCGGTGAAGCTGAACCCGGGTGTTCCTGCCCGCACGGTTGCTATTAATTCGAACGGCCAGATGGTGGCGCGTGATGACTACATGAGCAACGCGGGCGAGCAGCTGCTTCTGCGTGGCGTGAGCCAGTTGAGCTCCCCGGCGATGGGTTACACTGCGGATGTTTATGCATGCTTGGCGAATGATGCCGCGAGCCTGTACACGGTGTATCAGGGTACTGCCCGCCGCGTGTGGCAGAGTACCGCTCTGACTGCTCCCAGTTTTGATGCGTATGGCTGGGTGTGGGCAGCCGATGGTGAGGGTATTGTTCGTGCCTTCAAACCGGATTCTGAGGATGCAACCGAGCGTGAGCGCGGTGTTGATATTGGTCTATCCTGGCAGCGTAATTTGAGCTTTACGAGCGTGAACGTCTCTCACGATGGTGCGCGCATGGCGATTGTGGCGTCAACTGAGGGTGCGTCGGCTGTGATTATTTCCGGTATTGTGCGTGATGATGCCGGCAAGCCTCTGCGCCTGACGGAGATGGTTCGTCTGAGCTCTTCGGTGACTCCGCGTAATGCCCGTTGGGCTGGCGACCAGAGCGTCGTGGTGGTGAACGTGAAGAACGGTGAGTCTGAGGTGATTTCCCTCAGCGGTGAAGAGACGAAGCTGGACCGTCTGGATGGCGTGATGACCATTTCGACGGCGGATAATACGTCGAACATTATTGCCCACCGTTCTGACGGTTCGTGCTACCTGATGGAGGAGCGCGGCTGGATCCGTCTGGATACGACTCTGCACGAGATTAGTTACGCCGGTTAGCCTCGGGCACCGGGTATAGCGCGCGGAAAGGTTGCTTTCGGTGAGTTCAGAACAGCGTGGTTTGAACGAGCCCGTGAACGGGTCCCTGAGCAAGTCTCTGACCGGGCTTGCGGGCGCTCTCAAGAGCGCCAGCGGGGCTTTGGGCGAGGTATTGATGCCGCGTACTTGCCCGTGCTGTGCGGTGCCGGTCGCCTATGGGGCAGGCTCGCCACTGTGTGAGGCTTGCTTGCCGCAGTTGCGTTCGGCGTTGGCTAAGGTGGAGCGAGTATATGCTCTGCAACCTCTTGATGGCGCGGCTGCTCCCGAGGTGCGTGCGGCATCCCGTTATGAGGGGATCATGCCGCGTGCCCTGTTGGCGTTGAAGAATGCGGGCCGTACCGACCTGCTGCCCCTGTTGGGAGAGGGTTTGGCGCGTAGCGTGTACGAGCTTCTTCGGGCGCATCGGGTTGAGCTTCAGAGCGTACCGGGGTCTTCTATCTCTTCTGTGGGCACCTCCGCCGCACCGGTTGAGGTTCTGCTGATTCCGGCGCCGTCCTCTGCCCAGAGCGTGCGCCGCCGCGGCTATGCGCCGGCGAATCTTTTGGTGCAGGAGGCGGCGCGTCAGCTTAATAAGCGTCTGCCTGCCTCGGTGCGGGTGCGCGCTGTGGACGTTATCGGGTACGTTCCTCGCGGTCGGCGGGGGAGCGGCGCCTCCCTATCTTCTCGTGTGGGTGCTTTTCTCCTTAGCGCCTCTGAGACAAAGAATGAGCAGAAGAGCCTGGGCGCTGTGGGGCGTGCCGAGCGGATGCACGGTGCCTTGCGCGTCATGGAGCCTGCCCTGTGCACGGGTCGGGTGAGCGTTATTTGTGATGATGTGGTGACCACCGGTGCGACCGCCTCTGAGATGGTGCGTGTGCTACAGGAATCCGGTTCGCGGGTGCTGGGCGTGTGTGCTGTGGCGGCGGTACCGAAAAAGGCTCAGACATAGCGTTTCTTGTAGTTAGTTGCAAGAGATACACGATTTTTGGCGAATAAAGTTCGCAGACGGACGAATAGCTATTATTTAGGCTAAATATTTGTCATATCTAGTGATATGAAACATGTTTCGTACTAGAATATAGACAAGGGAACGGCATTGGAGTCGAACCCCCGTACCGGGTCCAGCCGGACGCGGTATAAGCCCCCAACCTGGAGGGAATGATCGTGGAAGTCAACATCTACGGCCGCAATATCAAGGTCACCGAACGCCTGGAAGAGTACGTGAGCGAGAAGGTTCAGAAGTTCGCTCAGCTCGGCGATAACGTGAAGGACATCGACGTCAAGTTCAGCAAGGACGGTCACCTGGGTGGCGAGTCCATCCGCGTTGAGATTACCGTTGTTGGTACTGGTCCTGTCCTCCGTTCCGAAGCCCAGGGTCACGACAAGTTCGCGGTCTTCGATGAAACCTACGGCAAGCTCCTGGAGCGTCTGCGCCGTGCACGTGACCGCCGCAAGCTGCACAAGCGCGGTGGCAAGCACCCCGTCTCCGTGGCGGACGCTACCGGATCGATTCCCGTGGTTACCGAAGCAATTACCGAGATTCTGCTGCCGGATGTTCCGGTTGAAGAAGCAGCATTCGATAACAGCGAGGTCACCCTCGCCGACGAAGCCGCATCTCCCATCGAGATTCGCCACAAGAGCTTCAAGGGCGAGCGTCTGACTCCCGCAGAAGCTGTTGACCGTATGGAACTGGTCGGCCACGACTTCTACCTGTACATTGACAGCGAGACCGGCGCACCGGCTGCGGCATACCGCCGTAAGGGCTGGAGCTACGGCATCATTACTCTGGACAACGAGTAAAACTAACGTACCTGCTGGCTGCTGAGGCGTAAGGCTCTTTAGGGGTCGTACTCAGCGAGCAGGCTCAAGACCCGGGCGGTCTGGGAACACACACCGTGTTTCTCCAGGCCCCCGGGTTTTTCTTTGCCCTCCACACAGCCGTTCCTTTAGGCGGACGGGTCGGCTCTGCCTCAACCGGAGGGTGAAAGATTCGAGTGTCACCAAATGTCACCTCGTGGGCGCACAGCGTAAAAAAGAGCTCGGACGGGCGAATTAGGCGGCTCTGCCATACAATATGTAGGAAGGCCTCACCGCGCGCACTTTCGCGCGCCCTTGGTGAGGGTACCGAAACAAGCAAGGAGTAGAAGCTCAGTGGCATCTTTCTTGGAGAAAATCCTCCGAACCGGCGATAAGAGGGTTCTGCGACAGCTCGAAGCGTACACAAAGGCGGTGAACTCGCTCGAGGACAGCTTCTCATCGATGACCGATGAGGAACTGCGAGCAGAGACCGACAAGTTCCGCGAGCGCGTCAAGGACGGCGAATCCCTCGACATTATGCTGCCGGAGGCCTTTGCGGTGGTCCGTGAAGCATCCAAGCGTACCCTGGGCAAGCGCCACTACGACGTGCAGCTCATGGGTGGTGCAGCGCTGCACCTGGGCAACATTGCCGAAATGAAGACCGGTGAGGGTAAGACCCTCGTTGCGACCCTGCCCGCGTACCTGAACGCGCTGAGCGGCAAGGGCGTGCACATTGTGACCGTGAACGACTACCTGGCTGAGTACCAGGCGAACCTCATGGGTCGCGTGTTCCGCTTCCTCGGCATGGAGTGCGGCGTGATTCTGTCATCCATGGAGCCTGACGAGCGTCGTAAGCAGTACGCCGCAGACATCACTTACGGTACGAACAACGAGTTCGGCTTCGACTACCTGCGTGACAACATGGCGTGGACCGTGGAGGAGCAGGTTCAGCGCGGCCACAACTTCGCCATTATCGATGAGGTGGACTCCATCCTGATCGATGAGGCGCGTACCCCTCTGATTATTTCCGGCCCCGCAGCCGGTGAGGCGAACCGCTGGTACGCAGAGTTCGCGCGCATTGCCGCGACCCTGCTCAAGCGCGGTGAAGACTACGAAGTAGACGAGAAGAAGCGCACCGTCGGTATCCTCGAATCCGGCATTGACAAGGTGGAAGACCACCTGGGTGTGAAGAACCTCTACGAATCCAAGAACACCCCGCTCATTGGCTTCCTGAACAACTCCATCAAGGCGAAGGAGCTGTTCACCAACAACAAGGACTACGTGGTCATTGACGGCGAGGTCCTGATTGTTGACGAGCACACCGGTCGTATTCTGCCGGGCCGCCGCTACAACGACGGCATCCACCAGGCGATTGAGGCGAAGGAAGGCGTCGAAATCAAGCCTGAGAACCAGACCATGGCGACCGTGACTCTGCAGAACTACTTCCGCATGTACGACAAGCTGTCCGGTATGACCGGTACCGCAGAAACCGAAGCGGCAGAGTTCATGAACACCTACGAGCTCGGCGTGGTGCCCATCCCCACCAACAAGGGTGTGCAGCGCATCGACAACCCCGATAAGGTGTACCGCGACGAAATCGCCAAGTTCAAGGCGGTCGTCAAGGACATTAAGGAACGCCACGAAAAGGGCCAGCCGATTCTGGTGGGTACCGCAAGCGTGGAGAACTCCGAGTACCTTTCCCGCCAGCTGGCGAAGGCAGGCGTCCGCCACGAGGTGCTGAACGCAAAGAACAACGAGCGTGAGGCTGCTATTGTTGCGCAGGCGGGCCGTAAGGGCGCCGTCACCGTGGCAACCAACATGGCTGGTCGCGGTACCGACATTATGCTCGGCGGTAACCCCGAATTTGAGGCCGTCGAGAAGATGCGTGAGCTCGGCCTAGACCCGAACACCAACTCCGAGGCGTACGAGGCACGTTGGCCCGAGGTCCTGAAGGCCTGCGAAGACGCCGCTAAAGAAGAGCACGATGAAGTCACCAAGCTCGGTGGCCTGTACGTGCTCGGCACTGAGCGTCACGAGTCCCGCCGTATCGACAACCAGCTGCGCGGTCGTTCCGGCCGTCAGGGTGACCCGGGTGAGTCCCGCTTCTACCTGTCGCTGACCGACGAACTGATGCGCCTGTTCAACACCGGCATGGCAACCCGCCTCATGGCGGCAGCCCCCGAGGACTCCGCACTGGACTCCAAGATCGTCAGCCGCGCTATCGCTACCGCCCAGTCAAACGTTGAAGGCCGTAACGCTGAACAGCGTAAGAACGTGCTCAAGTATGACGACGTGCTCAACCGCCAGCGCGAAGCGATCTACAAGGACCGCGGCCGCATCCTGCACGGTGACGACCTGAAGGAACAGATTTCTGGCTTCGTGGACGAGGTGCTGACCACCATCATCGACGCGCGCGTCGCTGAAGGCCACGCCGAGGACTGGGACTTCGACGAGCTCTGGAGCGCCCTCAAGCAGGTGTACCCCATCTCCATCACCGTGGACGACCTCGCTGAAGACGCTGGCGACCGCACCAAGATTACTCGCGACCAGATCGTGAAGGAAGTCCTGGCGGACGCACACCTCATCTACGATGAGCGTGAAAAGAGCGTCGGCGAAGAGAGCATGCGCGAAATCGAACGCCGTGTCATGCTGTCCGTCATCGGCGAGCGCTGGCCCGAGCACCTGTACGAGATGGAATACCTCAAGGAAGGTATCGGTCTGCGTGCGATGGCTCAGCGTGACCCGCTGGTCGAGTACCAGCGTGAAGGCTACGACATGTACCAGTCGATGCTCGGCGCGATCCGTGAAGAGACCGTGACCTACCTGTTCAACCTTGACCTGTCCAAGCAGCGCACTCAGGCTTCTGCCGTGCGCCTGGCTGAGCCTTCGCGCCCGAAGTTCCTGCAGTACTCCGCCCCGGATGAGGACGGCCACGAGCAGGTTCACGTGGAACGCTCGAAGGACAAGTAGCCTCAGCGTAAAAGCTGAAATGCTATAGACCTAGCAGAGAGGGTGCGAATCCAACACTGGATTCGCACCCTCTCTGTTTGTCTGTGTGTTTTGTAGGGGAAGCCGGGGAAGCCTTAGTCTTCGTCCAAGCGGCTCTGCGGCTGCTCAATTGCGGTAATCAGCCACATGCCGTGAATCAGGCGCATCTGCATGGTCACCACGCGCACCTTATCCGCACAACGCAGTAGCGCCACCACCTCGTAGAGCTCCTCGTGTACCTTCTGCGCTCGCACCCGCAGCAGAACCGGCGGAAGAGTCAACAGCATCTCTTGGCGCACCTGACGCGGATTCTTAGGGAAGAACGGTAGCAGACGGTGGAAACAATCCGCTGATACCCACTGCGCCAGCTGCTGACGCGAACGACGAGCCGACATAATCTCCAGGTAAGCAATAGCCACACCCGCGCAACGGCCCTCCAGCTGGCGAGCTAGCGCATCCGCCGGACGCAGCGGGCGGCCCCTCTTCACTACCTTCGGGCGCTGAGCCGAATGCTGCTCATAACGCGGCAGAGGAAGCAGCGAATAAACCGAGGGACTGTTGCGCCTCTGCACCAGAGTCATCGTGCCCTGCCCCTGCTCGGGGAGCGGAGCCACCTGCTCGGCAGCCACCGGCTGGGAGGCGCGTGCCGCCTGACGCTTCGAGTACGGGCTGGCAGACTGGTTGTCGCGGGAGGCAGGCTGATGCGGCGGGGTCCACGGGGAACGGGGGAGAAGGTTGGCGAAGCTCATGACGGCTCCTTTCGGTGCAGAAGGATATGTGAGGTCGGTTGAGAAAATGAGATTGAGCGAATGAAAAGCTATCGGGTGAGGTAGAAGAACCGAGGCAGCGGATTTGAGGTAGCGAGGGGGCTAATGAACGGGCTGTTCGGGAATCTGCAGAACCTGCCCCTCGTAGAGCAGCTCAGCGTTCTGACCCAGAGCGTCCTTGTTCGCCTCGTAAATGTCGAGGGTGTAGTCGTAAATGGTGGAGGCGTCGGTGCCTTCGCCCAGCTGGTCGGCGGCAATCGACCAGAGCGTATCGCCCGCCTGAACCGTGTAAGAGTAGGTGCCCGCCTCGGTGCGGGGAGGAGAAAAGAAAGGGCTACGGTCCTGCAAGTAGCCTGCCGCCTCCGAAGGCTCGGGAGCCAGGGGAATATTGGGAACCTCAGCAGAAAGGGTCAGGGGAGTAGCGGACTGATTCGGGGCGGTATCGGAGAGAGCCGTATCTGAGCTGGCGTCTGCCGCCGCGGTAATCGATGAATCTGCTGCCATAACTGCTGAAATGGTTGTCTGCGGTATGCCCTCCGCGCCGTTCAGCCCCGCGTTGCTGGGCGTAGCCACCGTAGCTTGCGCGGGAGCCAGAACCGCCCCCACTCCGAGCGCCGTGCCGCCGAGCGTCAGAACGATGCGGCGCATAAAACGCGGACGGAAAATCGCCGGAACCTGCAGCACAGCGCGGTCAGCGTTGCGGCTCGAAACTCGCAGGGAACGAGCGTAGAAGAGCGCGTAGATAAAACTGATGAACCACCAGGCGGTAATGAGGATTGCCGCCGCGCCAGCGCAGAGCAACGAAGCGTCAGCAAGAGGGTGCGCCGAGGGGATGCGGTGCAGGTTCACGCTCAACGCGCCCAGGACCGCCGCGGAAAGCAGGGGAGGGGCGATGAAGAGCAGAGCGTCCTGGTAGTTAGCCTTGGTGCTGGTTTCATGACCTGCGTCAGCGCCAGATGCCAGAGGAGTAACGGACGCAAGGGGATGCGAAGCGAAGGCTGCGGGGGTTGAACCCGGCGTGGAAAGATGGTCCACAATGACCTCCAAATGGTGTGTTTGATGTGTTTTGATGTTGCTTCATTTATACAGGAAGTTGTGTTAAAAATGAAGCAAAACGCATCAAAATGTATAAAAAACATGTAATTTGGTGGAATTTGCTTCAAAAATTAGGCTCAAGAATCATTGCCCGACCAGAAAAACACCCCGGTTCGTATCCGCATCCATCCTCAGGTAGGGTCATAGCATGAGCATGGAAAAGTTCCTACGAGACATTGAGGCGCGCCTCGCCTCCGAACGCGCCTGGGATATGGAACAAGACGCCCGCCAAGTCGCCCGCGTCCACTATTCAACCATCACCCTCGACGACCGCCTCCTCGCACAAGTTGGCGGCCCCATCCGTATCTGCGCCACCGACATGCAAACCTACGAAGGTAAGCTCGAAATGGTCGGCGAAGAATGGGTCAGCATCGAAGCGCGCGGCGAGAACATCATCATCCCCTTGCGCGGAATGCTTTGGTGGGAAGGCGGCATAGCTCCCGGACGCGCTGATGTTCGCCCCGAACGCTACCGCATGAAAATCCAGCTCGCCCTGCGCTCCCTCGCCATGGCACGCGAGCCCGTCCGCCTCTCCCTCGAAGGCGGCACCGTCAGTTACGATGGCGTGATTGAGCGAGTTGGCGCCGACTTCCTCGAATTGCGCCTGCTCAACGGTGGACAGTACCCGCGCATCCACGAACGCGACCAGTACGCGCGTGCAGCCTACGGTGCGCAGGGAGGTTACGGGCAGGCTGGTTATGGTCAGGGCGCCTCCGGCTACTCCCGTGCACCTCGCGGCGCTGGCGTGCGCACCATTCCGCTGGCTCGTATTAGCGCAGTTATCGCCCGTATCTCACGCTAAAAGCACGGGGTAAATAGTGGGCAGTTCAATTTGTGGGAACGCCCATAAAAACGCCTCGACAAGTATAAATTCCCTTATAAAAGCAACAATAAACACAAAAAGGTCCGCCCCTCTCCATTGAAATCTCAATGAGAGGAGCGGACCTTTCTAAAACCACTCGAGCGTTGCGCCCGCGAGGTGCATGTCGAATGCTACTCAGCCTTAGCCTTTGCAGTGAGCTTGCCGGAAGCAATCGCCTCCAGAGTCTGCTCGTGGCGCTCAGTAATGTACTCTTCAAAACGAGAGCGTTCAATGCGCCACTGGTTACGTCCACCAATCTGAATGGCGGGAAGTTCGCCGCTACGCACCAGAGCACGCACCTGCGAAAGCGAAACCTGCAGCTCCTCGGCAACGTCGCTCAGAGTGAGGAAACGAGGTGCAGTCATCGAATTATTCCTTTCCGTGAGTGAAATCCTGGGCCCCTTAGCCACCGTTAGCGGCCTTATACATAGAGTCCATACGGAACATCTATTGAGTACTTTCAGTATATGTCATCACCATGAAATTTGCGCACAAAAAGCCTTATATGAGCTGAAAAGTTATCTAATTACCCATTCAAAAGGGGCAAGACTCAAAAATATTTCATAAACGCGACTCTTGTTGAGAGCGAGTACTAAATGAAATATGCTGTTAGGGTTAGTGCCAGAATCCAGTCAAAGCACTATCGAAAACACACCACTCGCTCATCGGTCAGTTGAACAACACCCGGAATCACCGCCGGCTTCCGCACCGAAAGGCACAACCACATCATGCGCATACGACAGAACGCGACGAAGCGTTCCACCCTCACCGAGCCCCACGCCAGGCGCCTCAAAAGGCCCACCGTCAAGGACTGGCGATTCATCCTCGGTGTACTTCTCGTGCTCGTCTCCATCACCGGCGTGCAGCTCTACGTGCAAGCCAACAACAGCAAAACCGAGTACTACACCGCCAAAAGCGAGATTCGCCTCGGCGAGAAGATCACCGAAGACAAACTAGCCCGAGTCGAAGCGAACATCGACTCCGCCAACGATAAGTACTTTACCCGCGCCGACGCCGCCCAGATGAACGGCAAAATCGCGATTCAGCGCATCCCCGCCGGTAACCTCATCAGCAAGGAATCCGTAGGCACCGAAACCTCCCCGGGCCGCCGTCTCGCCACCGTCAGCATTGACCGTGCGGCAGCCTCCGCGCTGAAGGCGGGCGAGCGCGTGGACGTGTGGACCTCCGGCCCGCGCAACCCCGACACCAAGAGCGATAACCGCACTGAAAACGGCGCCCGCGCCATCGTCACCAACGCTGAAATCGTTGCTGTAACGGTCGACGAAGGCGTGCTTGGCGCCAACGGCAAGGCAACCGTGCAGCTGTGGGTCAAGGAAGAAGCCCTCGCCGCCCTCGTCAAGGAAAGCAACAGCGACTCCAAGATCAGCCTCATCCCCGGCACCTATGGGGAGGGTCAGTGAACATCCCCGTCATCCTCTACGGCGATGACGGCTCGCTCCTGAACCGCATCGAATCCCAACGCGGCCGCGTCTCCGTGGCGCGCACCGTGCAGGACTTCAGCGAAGCCGTCGGAATGGCGCACACCGGCATTGCCCGCGTGCTGCTCTGTGCCCACGTGCCCGCCGAAATAAGCGCCTCCACCGTGGATGCGCTCGCCGCCTCCGAGGTGCTCCTGGCGGTTATCGCCCCGGACAACCTGCATCTGCCCACGCAGGCTCACCGTATCCGCCCCGAAGCTGCCCTCGACGAGATTCTGGGCTCGCTCGAACAAGCGGTGGATGCGGCGCTCGCCCGACCCGCCGCCGGCTACGGCATTCCCGCACAGACCCCGAATCAGGCTCCCGCGCAGGCGGTGCATCAGCCGGAGGCGCACGCCGCCTACGGTCAGGACGCAGGCTACGGATACGATGCAGGGTACGGCTACGACAGCGCGTACGGTGGCTACGGTTACGATAACGGAGCTGCTGGCCATGGGGCGGGCGGCTACGGCTATGATCCCGCCGCGGGTGCTGCTACAAATGCTGGTGCACACTACGGCGCCGACTACGGAGGCTACGGAATCGACCCCGCAGCACCGGCCGCCCCGGCACCCGGTGCGCCTGAGCCGGCGGAAGCCTCCTCGACCGCCCCCAGCAACGAGGAATCCGTGCTCAGTCAGGCCGCTGCCATCGTTGACTCTTTCGCGCCCGGCAGCGACTACGCCCTGCACGTGCAGAACGAGAATAACGACGGCACCCTGCCGCAGCACCCTGACATCAACCAGGACCCCGCCGCGCCTTCCCGCTACCAGCCGGGCCACCGCCTCGGCACAATTGTGACCGTCTGGGGCACTCACGGCGCGCCCGGTCGAAGCACCATCGCCTTCAACCTTGCCGCCCTCGCGGCGCAGCAGGGGCAGCAGGTCTGCCTCATCGATGCAGACACCTACGCGCCCAGCCTGGATGCGCTCATGGCGCTCGAGGACACCGGCTCCGGTCTGGCAATTCTCTGCTCGGACGCCGACCGCGCCCAGCTCGACGAGAAGAAAGCCGGAGCCATCATGGAGCGCGTGCCCCTCAAAAACGGCACCTTCGACTTCTTGAGCGGCATCACTTCCTCCTCGCGTTGGCCCGAGGTGCGCGCCCGCGCCTTCGCCGAAGTACTCGAATGGCTCAAACACCGCTACGACCTGGTCATCTGCGATGTTGCCGCCCCCATCGAGGTCGACGAGGAACTGACCTTTGACGGCCCGGCACCGCGCCGTAACGCCGCGACCCTCACCGCGCTCGCCTGCGCCGACCGCGTAATTGCGCTCGGTGAAGCGGACGTCATCGGCCTGCCGCGCCTGATTAACCTTGCCCGCGAGGTGCAGTCGCGACCGGATCTTTTCGCCCCCGAAACGGATGTGCAGTACTGGCTCAACCGCAGCCGCCGCGAAGCCGCCGGATTCAACCCCGAGGCGAAGATGCGCGATAACTGGGCACGCTACCTGTCGGTTCCGCTCACAGGCGTGATCCCGTACGAGCGTAAGGTCATGGACCGTTTGCGCCGTAACGGTGAAGCGCTGCTGGAGGTCGCACCCCGCCACGCGGTCGTGCAGTCCTTGGAAGCGATGCTTGAAGGTATGTACGCGGTACGCGCCGGCGCATAGCGTCAACCTCAGCGCCCGACATCAAGCCGGGTGCATAGCGTCAAGCCCGGCGCGTAGCGTGAGGCCAGAGCGCTAACATTATTGTCTGCCAGAAATGGACACAAGAAGACCCGACCTGCCGGTATACGGTCCCGACATTGGGAGCGCCGGCAGGTCGGGTTTTCTGCACCTCAAGCATAGTGAGGGCGGGGGAGTAGCACGAATATTTCATCTCAAAATTGAGGGTTTCATCTCATCTCACAGCGTCATATTTGGGAATAAAAGCCTGCTTCAAGAAATGCTCTGTAAACTATTCCACGTATTGTCGTTTGAATGGGATTTGCGGCGAACAAACCGTAAAATGGTTGAACACACCCGAACTTAGGGAAGCACACAAACATATGTCTTTTGCAGAAGGAATTATGAGCGCCTGCGACTTCGGTCCCGGCGACACTGAACGCGTTCACCTCATCATGGGCGAATGGCAGGTCATCTCTGACATCGCCCAGAGTGACCTGGTTCTATGGTTCCCCACCGACTACGTTGTTGCCGACGGCAGCTCCCCGGACGCCGTATCCGGTCCCAGCGAAACCAGTACTTTCCGTGCCTTCGCGCACGTGCGCCCCTCCAATGTCCGAACCCTCTTCCACCACGACATCATCGATCACGACATGGAAGACGGAATCCGCGACGAAGCATACCGCGTCTGGATTGACCAGAACATCAGCACCTACACCGACGAAGGAAGCGGTGAAGGCGTTGGTGCCCGCCCGCGCGTGCACGTAACCTTCGTGCCTATCGTGCGCAACAACCGCACCATTGCGTTGCTGACCAGCCACAAGATTGCCACACCCAGTGGCTACCCCTCCATCAGCGACGAGGTCTACGAATATACTGCTGACACCATGCTCTCCATGGTGCACTCCGGCCTGTGGCCCGACCCCCTCGCCCAGGGAAATAACACCCAGGGCAACCCCCGCGTGATCGACGGCATTATTGTGCTTGACCCCTCCGGCCGTGTGGTCGTCGCTTCCCCGAACGCGAACTCCATGTACAACCGCATGGGCATGACCGGCTACCTCGAAAAGCAAAACCTTGCCGACGTCACCCGTGCGATGCTTCCTGCCGGTGAACAGGCAGACGAAACCCTGCAGCTGGTCCTTGCCGGTCGTAGCGACCTGCGCACCGAATTGGTTATTGCCCGTGCTCGCGTGACCATGCGATCCATCCCGCTGCTGGTGCAGAGGCGCGCCCGCATCGAGCGTGAGGGCGCCGTGATTCTCTGCCGTGACGTGACCGAGTTGCGCCGCCGCGAGCTGGAGCTCATGACCAAGGACGCGACCATCCGCGAAATTCACCACCGCGTGAAGAACAACCTGCAGACCGTGTCCGCTCTACTGCGCCTGCAGTCACGCCGTATGACCACTGATGAGGCACGTCAGGGCCTGGAGCAGGCGATGCGCCGCGTGGCAACGATCGCTACCGTGCACGAGGCGCTCTCGCAGGGCCTGACTCAGAACGTCGACTTTGATGAGCTGATTGAGCGTCAGTTCCACCTTGCCGCTGAGCTTGCTTCCCCCGGCCAGCACGTGTCTACCAAGCTGATTGGTTCCTTTGGGTCTTTGCCGAGCCAGTTCGCTACCCCTCTGGCACTGGTTATCAACGAGGTTGTCGCGAACGCTGTCGAGCACGGCCTGGACGGCGAGACCGGCACCGTGACTCTCGAGGGTATTCGCGGCACCAACGATGAGGGTGAGAACATCCTCACCGTCGTGATTACTGATGACGGTAAGGGCATGGGCGATAAGAAGATTGAAGAGTCCGGCCCGAACGCCTACCGCCCGGTGACCGGTAAGGAAGGCCTGGGCATGCAGATTGTGCGTACCCTGGTGGCGAGCGAGCTGAACGGCTCGATTCGCTGGGAGGCTAATGAACCGAAGGGCACCCGCGTGGTGATTACCGCGGTGCTCGTCTAAGCCCTTCTCGTATGACATGTAGAACTGCCGCCGCCCCGAGTACGGGGTGGCGGCAGTTTGCTGTCTAGATAGGTTCTGTATATGGCAAAAGCGTGGTGCAGCGACATAAAGTCACTGCACCACGCTTTTGATGCCCTATTGAATACTCCGGAAGTTAGGATGCACGGCGGGCACGAGCTGCGCGACGCTTCATCGCACGACGCTCGTCTTCACTGGTGCCACCCCATACGCCGGAGTCCTGGCCGGTCTCGATGGCCCACTTCAGGCAGACGTCTACAACCTCGCAAGAGCGGCAGACAGTCTTAGCCTCTTCAATTTGCAACAGGGCAGGTCCGGTGTTTCCTACGGGGAAGAACAGCTCCGGATCCTTGTCCAAACAAGCTGCACGACTACGCCAATCCACGGTGGACCTCCTTCATGATTTACGGTCTCACGCGGTGGCAAGACACATCTATTTTCCTGTGCGCGTGTCAAATACATCCGCTGACGGGATGCTCACCCAGCGTTAGGGTGAAAATTGACTTATCAACTTTCGCATGTTGGAGCGGATGTGACAAGTACTTTTCTCTAAAAACTTCAGTATTACACTGAGGCATCTATCACTTAGGCAAACCTTTGTCTAATTGAGAGTGTGGGGAATCGCATGCTGACACACATAGTCTGCACCCCGTCTCATGGGCGAGACGTGGGCGGTTGGGTGAGCGGCACCTCAGGCATAATATAAAGCGGTACCTACCCCTGAAATACCGCACCGACGACGAGGCGGTGAACCCAAAACAGGGGAGCGCCCACCCGCTAACGCACCAGCGCATCAGGCCGAATACACCCCGGTCTGCCGCCGACACTACCCCTGAGGAGCCCACCGTGCCGTCACGCCCGTTCAACGTCATCTACGCATTCGCCCTGACCGAAACCTTCGCGGCATACATTCTGATTCGCGGTATCCTCTACCCCTTTATCGTCAGTGGATTGTCCACCGCCCAGGCAATTGTGGGCGGTGTGCTCCAGGTGCTCATTGCCTCGGGCATGACCTACTTCGGTCTACGTTTTTACCGTGGTCGCTTCGGCTCGCGCCTGCCCATGATTCTGATCACCCTCTGCGCCCTGTGGGTTACCGCAAGCACCCTCATCATGAACGTGAGTGCTTACGGCCTGAATATCGGCCAGCTCATCACGATTGCGGGTGTTATTGGTGCGGCGGCTGCCTTCATCTTCGTGCTCATGCCCAGTAGCCGCCGCTATATTGAGGCGGTCACTGAGGAGTCGGGCGAAGAAGCGGAGAAGTACAGCCGCCGACGCCGCTAAACCCCTAGAGCGTAAACCCCTAACGCCGCTAAACCCTAGATAGCTCGGCGCTAGAGTGCTCAGCTTTAGACCGTTACCGGCACCTTCTGCGTAGCTGTTACAGCCTGTGCAGCCGTGCTCAGCGCCAGGGGAACCTGCGCCGCACACACGGAAGCACCATCGACCACCACGATGCGACCGGCGGGCTGCTCGCCCTGCGTGAATCGATCCAGCGGCAGCGCGGTCACCGTGCACATGTCAGCATCCGCTAGGGATGCGGGCGCGAGCAGAAGCGCACGCGAGCATCCCATGAGCGCAGCCAGCAGCGGTGAGGAGGCGCGCCTCGGCCACGGCGTGTAGGCGACCAGCATCGCGCGGAACTCACCGCGACGCTCCAGAAGTAGCTGCTGAACGGCGGGCTGCAGGTACTGTAGGTCGTCAATGAGCACGAGCGTCTGCGCGGGGTTCTTCACCGAGTCCAGGAGTGCACGGGTACGCTCCACGCTCGGTGGTTCACCCGACGCTCCGCCATCACCCGAGGTGCCGCCAGAACCCTCAAGGATGAGGGTTTCGAGCTGCGGGTTGAGCTGAGCAATACTCTCCAGCAGGGTGCTTTTACCCGCCGACCGGGAACCCTGCACCGGAACTACCGCGCCAGCCGGGGCACTCAACCACACCGGCATCTGCCGGCGATCAAACGCGACCAAGAGCTTAGCGACCTGCGGATTGCACGCGGCGTGGGCGGCGGTCACGTACTCGGTCGAGGGCATGCGATAGTACTCGGGGAACTGCCGCAGAAGAGTGCCGGGGTGAGTGCCTGACCCGCTAGAAGCGCTCGCAGCGTTACCCCGTAGAACCTGAACCAGCTCCTGGAAACCCGCAACGCAGGGCGAAAGAATCGACGCGCTCAGCGGCTGATCCCCAATCAACTCCTCGTTAATGGCACCCTCCACGCAATAGTGGCTCTGCGCCGGGGTCGGGTAGTCCTTGCTCGTTGAACGCATCAGGTCAGCGTCCAGGAAGCGGCGGCTCAACAGAGTGGAATGCGCCGCAGCGGCGAAACGACCGCGCGGGTTCAACGCGGAGGTGAACACCACCGAATAGCCGCGACGGCACCCCTGCGAGAGCAGGTCATAGAGCAGGTTCTCCGTATCGGGTTGGCGAACCAGCGCCTCCAGCCAACTGTCCAGACCGTCCACGACAATGAGCGGGCGGGTGGAAGCCTCGGTACCCCACAGGTTCGGGGTGCGCAGCTCCTCCAAGCAGAACCGCAGATGCGAAAGCTCCTGTGCACCCACGAGCGACTCAAAGGCACCGGCGTAGGGTTCCAGATCGCGGTAGAGCGCACCGTCAGAGGTCAGCAGAACAACCGGCGTGCGGGCGGCGAATGCCTGAGCTAAAAGCCCGTAAAGCATCGGGGCTCGTTCGGCGCTCTGCGCCAGCAATGCCAGCGTCTGCTGACCCGACCAGCTGATCGGGCGGCGCACACCGTAGCGGGCAATCTCCAGCTCACCCAATAGATACCCTTCGGAGGCAACGCCAGAGTCTGCAGGCTCCTGCGGGGTAGCCGCCGGGTCAGTGCCGTACGCTACCGGTTTGCTAACCGGCGCCTCCACCACGGGCAGCGGGGTGTTCTCGGGAAGCTCCGGCGGAATCGGGCAGTACTCATCCTGAACCGTTGCATTCTTCTGAAGACTCCTCGGCGCGTACTCGCGTTCATAGAGCGCACGAATCTGCTGCGCCGAACGAATCAGCAGCTCATCCTCATTACCGCCGCCCTTCTGAACGGCAGAAGCGGCAGTCAGCTCACGCCAGCCGCCCTCCTCAAGACCCAACACCTGCACCGGACGGGCATCGCTGCTCGAGGGGACCGCATCCACCAGCGGGGCGCGGAACGGCAGGGAACGACCATCCGGCAGGCGCACATACCCGGCACCCGGATGCGCCGCCGAAATATACGCCGCAGACTCATGCTCCAGCAGGTTATAGGAATCCTGAGCGCTCGCCACGCGCAGGCAAATGCTCGTGGCAATATTGGCGCGAATATCCTGCGAAATAGCACCCTGCGGACGCTGAGTCGCCAACACCAGATGCAGACCCAGCGAGCGACCAATCGTGGCGATGCGCATCAGCTCAGCCATAGCATCCGGCATGGAATCGATGAGCATGCGGAACTCATCCACCACAATCAGCAGCTCGGGGTAGCGCGGAGTCGTGCCCGCCGCCTGGCAGGAAGCCAGGTAGTCGCGGTAGGAGTTCACGCCGATTGCCTGCAGATCCACCTCGCGGCGGTGAATATCGGCGCGCAAAAATTCGAGCGCACGCTCCACCGCCGACACATCAAAATTACTCAACACGCTGAGTGCATGCGGCAGCTGAGCCAGAGGACCCAAACCAGCAGAGCCCTTGAAATCCACCAGAATCAGGCCCAGACGCTCGGGCGGGTAACGTAGCGCAGCGCTGAGTACCAGCGAACGCAGCAGCTGCGATTTGCCAGCACCGGTCGTGCCACCGAGCAACCAGTGCGGACCGTGCTCAGATAAACCAATATTCAGCGAACCGCCCGAAGAAACACCCAGGTAGCAGCGAATATCGGAGGCGTAACGCTGAGCGGACCAGCGCTGCAGAACAGACTCCACCGCCATGTCATCGGCGCGGTTCTGCTGCTGAAGAGATGAGAACAGATGCGCCGACTGGTGCACCTGCCCCTCACTGAGCGCGCCCTGCTCCTGCTCGCACCCGGCGCGGTACAGGTTCTCAAGAGCGGCACAGAACGCCTCGAGGCTGAGCCCATCGGCGTGCTGGCACAGACCCTCACACGCCAGAGGATGCACCTGGTAGACACCCTCGGTGGGCTGCACCGGAGGCATCGCATAGCCCTGCGCGCGGTAACGGATGCTTTGACGGTGGCTACCCTCACTCGCGCACTCAACCCAGGCGGCACCAAAAAGCGCACCGGGTGCATGTGCGGAATTATCACCCTCAGCACTGCCCAGCACGCAGAGCGCAGGGGCGTTCATCTTCTGCTCACGCGGGGAGGAGAGCGCGCGGGATTGCGAACCCTCAGCGATAGCACCGGAGGTTAGTGCGGTCAGCAGGGGAGCGTAAACCGCGCTCGCATGCTGCGGCATGAGAATCAGCGGCGGAACCGAGGAAGAAAGCTCCGACTGCAAGCTGCTCTGCAGAGCCTGCAGATACTTCTCCTGCTGCGTACCCGGCAGACAATGCACACTCACGCCCGGCACCACAGCCAGAGTTTGTAGCAGGGCGTTCATACGTTTCTGCGCACTATTGTGAGCTTCGGCCAGCAGAACGTGCACCGAACCCGGATAGCCCGCCACCAGCTGCACCAGGTAGGCGCGCAGATGCGCCTCCTCCAACTTAAGGTAGTGACCGAGAACCGGGGTGGGCAGCGGTAGATAGTGGGGTGCATCCTGCTTCTCCAGAGCGCCCAGCGGGAGGTTGCGGCCGCGCAGGTAAGGTTGGCGGGGACCGCACCCGAGCACGATAGCCGGGTAGTCATGCAGGGCAGAGGGACCCGAAATCGCCAGGTCGCCCGCAGTCGGCAGGGTGAGGGCACGTTCCTTTTCCTGCTCAGCCGCCTGATGAGTTTGCTGCGATGCGGCACGGTTCTCCGCCCGACCGCCAAAGAAATGCAGAAGCATCAGCAACGAAGACGCCGCAGACATCAGCAGAAGGAACCACATGCCGGTCACCAGCGCAATAATCAGGCCCACCACAATCGGAAGGCACACGCTCAACAGAATCTGCTTGAGCTTACGCGGCGCGGGAGGGTTCACCACCACCGGCTCAAAGGGGTTGCCGGCGTCGCCCAGGGGAGCAAGCGTCTGCGCGGGTTCGCCATTGGAAGAGCCAGAAGAAGAACCGAGAGAAGAACCGGGGGGAGCGGTGGCGCTCGCCTTCTTAGTGGTGTGTTCGCGGTCGGCGCTGGGTGAGGTGAGCATGCAGAGTGAGGAGCCGAGGCGGAAAGGCTCGTCCCAGCGCAGGATGCGCGGCTCGGCGCCCTGCGCCTTCATACTGCCATGTGCCTTCTCGCTGCCCTCGCTTGCGGCGGGGCGTTTCTCGATCCAGCGGATGCCGGAGCTATCGGCGTAGAAGCTGCCGTGCACCGGCTTGAGGAAGGGGTCCTGCAGGTGAATGTGGTGCGGCTGTTCTCCTCCACGGGCAGGTAGTGCCGCCCTGCCGAGGCTGGTGCGGCCGCGGCTGATGGGGAAGGTTGCGCCCGCTTCGGGTCCGCGCAGAATGTGCAGGAGGCTGACGGCGGGCGCGTTCAGCGATTGAGAATCTTGGGGCTGAGAATTTAGGGGCTGAGATTCGTTCGGAATGTGGATATTTAGCGCATCCGAGGTGTTGAGGGGGTCCTTATCGTGCGCGGGGCGTAGCTGGAACGTTGTATCCCGCGCCTGAGCGTGCGCGCCGGGTGTAGAGCGTTGCAGAGCGTGGTTGAGTGCCTGCTCTAGAGCCTGCTGGTTTGTGCTACCTGTGCTACCGGGGTGCAGCTGTATTCCGTTGGGTGCCGCCTCGCCGTCGAGTCGGAGTACGCGGGGGTAGGGGAGCGCGTTGGTGGTGTTGTGGTGGTCGAGAAAGAAGAGAGTCATACCCTCAGAAAACATTAAAAAGCATTAAAGCTCAATGAATTACCTGTATATAAACTAAGACGTTCGTATTTTTTGAATTTTTCGCCCCATTTTTCAAAAAGCTGTGGATAAACCGCCCCAATCACCTCTCGCGTGCACCGGCGCGCATCCCCAAATATGCCGGCAGGGGTGCTTTCTTGTAGCGCGTGAGAGCACTTAAAATGCCCGCTTCGACCTGTCCCTTGTATCTGCGGCTCTATGCGACGGCTAATTATCGCAGTAAATAGAGCGGGGTGAATATTTACCCGTAAATAAAATTCCTTCACCGTGAGCGGGCCGTAAAAATACACAGAAGAAAGAACTGTCTCAGACCCGCTTGACCTCGGGGTTCGCGAAGAATATTCACACAGAGAAAGAGTGTGCGAACAATAGTCCAAAAGCCCCTAAAAGCACGTCATAAGTATGCGTAGTGCTTGATAAACAGGTATCTTAGATTATGACTATATCCATCACGGGAGGGGCTTTTTGTACCCACCCGTGCGGATTGCGGCGCGACTGAGAACCCTCGGATGTGTCCAATCTGGTAGGTGAATACCGCCCTCGCAGAAGCGGCGGTGCGCCGTGATAATACAGGAGAAAACATTGACCGCTGACCTCGTAGTAGTCGGTTCGGGCCTCTTTGGTCTGACCATCGCAGAACAGGCTGCCACTGAGCTGGGCCTGAAGGTTGCCCTGCTGGACCGCCGTTCCCACATCGGTGGTAACGCATACAGCGAGAAGGAGAAGCAGACCGGTATTGAGGTGCACCGCTACGGTGCGCACCTGTTCCACACCTCCAACGAGCGTGTCTGGGAGTACGTGAACCGTTTTACCGAGTTCACCAACTACGTACACCGCGTGTACACCCGCCACAACGGCATCGTCTACCCCATGCCGATTAACCTGGGTACCATCAACCAGTTCTTCAACGCAGCTTACTCTCCCGCAGAGGCAAAGGCGCTCATCGCTGAGCAGGCTGGCGAGCTGGCTGGTACCGACCCGCAGAACCTGAATGACAAGGGTATCTCCCTGATTGGTCGCCCCCTGTACGAGGCGTTCATCAAGCACTACACCGCTAAGCAGTGGCAGACCCCGCCGGAAGAGCTGCCCGCATCCATCATTTCCCGTCTGCCGGTTCGCTACAACTATGACAACCGCTACTTCAACGACAAGTACGAGGGTCTGCCCGTTGACGGCTACGCAGCATGGCTGGAGCGTATGGCGGCGCACCCGAACATTGAGGTGCACCTGAACACTGACTTCTTCGAGCCCGGTCACCAGTACTCTCGCGAGAACGTCCTGGGTCAGATTCCCGTGGTCTACACCGGCCCGGTTGACCGCTACTTCGACTACGCTGAGGGCGACCTGTCCTGGCGTACCATCGACCTGGAAGAAGAAGTCCTGCCGATTGAGGACTTCCAGGGCTGCTCCGTGATGAACTACCCCGATGCTGATGTTCCCTTCACCCGCATCCACGAGTTCCGTCACTTCCACCCCGAGCGTGACTACACCAAGGACGCAACCGTCATCATGCGCGAGTACTCTCGCTTCGCGAACAAGGGCGACGAGCCGTACTACCCGGTCAACACCTCCGTGGACCGTGAGAAGCTGCTGGCGTACCGCGACCTGGCTAAGGGCGAGAACAACGTGCTGTTCGGTGGCCGCCTGGGTACCTACAAGTACCTGGATATGCACATGGCTATCGGCGCTGCACTGTCCATGTTCGACAACAAGATCCGCCCGCACTTCGCTAACGGTGCGAAGATCGAGTCCGGTGGTGTTGACGCATAACCATGGCTGATAAGACTTTGAAGAACCTGCAGCGGGTTATTTTCCCGAGCGCGGTTGAGACTGACGTCGTGCCCCTGTACGTGGACGCGAGTGTCGCAACCGGCGTTCAGCTGCCCACCCGTATTGACGGCGACGCTTCCACCTCCATTGCGGAGGCGATGAACACCTCCGGTCAGTCTGTGTCGAGCGCCAGCGCGAACCGTGATGCCGCTAACAGCCTGAACAGCCGCCGCTCCATCACCGTGAACGCGGGCCAGAGCCTGTCTTTCGGTACGTACTTCAACGCGTTCCCCGCCTCGTACTGGCGCCGCTGGACTGACCTGCAGAAGGTCGTGCTGAGCGTTCAGACTCGCGGCGAGGGCATGGTCATTGTGTACAAGTCCAACGGCCGTGGCGTGATTCAGCGCGTGGATGCGAAGCTGCTCTCCGGCGAGGAAACCAACACCTTCACGCTGCCCCTGGCACCGTTCGGTGACGGCGGCTGGTACTGGTTCGACCTGGCAGGCACCACCGACCTTGAGCTGGTTGAGGCGAACTGGCTGGGCGACATTGAGCCCCGCGCAGACGTGAAGGCTGGTCAGGCGACCGTGCAGATTACCACCATGAACAAGGTGGAGTACTGCATCAATAACATTCGTGCTCTGGGTGAGAGCCCCGAGATTTTCGATGCTGTGCACGAGTTCCTGATTGTGGACCAGGGTACCCAGAAGGTGCAGGACCACGAGGACTTCGAAGAGGTCGTCAAGCCCCTCTCCGGTAAGTTCCGCATTATCAACCAGGGCAACCTGGGTGGTTCCGGTGGCTTCTCGCGCGGCATGTTCGAGGCTGTCAACAACGGTTCCGATTACGTGCTGCTGCTCGATGACGACGTTATCGTTGAGCCCGAGTCGATTCTGCGTATGGTGACCTTCGCGAACTACTGCAAGGAACCCACCATCGTGGGTGCGCACATGTTCGACATGTTCGACCGTTCGGTTCTGCACGCGTTCGGTGAGGTTGTTGACCCGTGGCGTAACTTCTACGCTAAGCCGCACGATGACATGGCGATGGGCCACAACCTGGGTCACCACAACCTGCGTAACACCCCGTGGCTGCACCGCCGCGTGGACGTGGACTACAACGGCTGGTGGATGTGCCTCATCCCGACCACCGTCATCAAGGAAATCGGTCTGTCCCTGCCTCTGTTCCTGAAGTGGGATGACGCTGAGTACGGTCTGCGCGCTAAGGCCGCGGGCTTCGCTACCGTGTCCTTCCCCGGTGCGGGCGTGTGGCACGTGTCCTGGACCGATAAGGATGACTCCGTCGGCTGGCAGGCGTACTACCACGAGCGCAACCGCCTCATTACGGCGCTGCTGCACTCGCCCTTCGATAAGGGTGGCCGCGTGCTGCTGGAGTCCCTGTTCTTGGACGTCAAGCACACCCTGTCCATGCAGTACTACACCGAGGCTGGCCGCCTGATGGCGCTGGAGGATCTGCTCTCCGGCCCCGAGCACCTGCACCCCTCGCTCTCGCAGCGTCTGCCGGTGATTCGTGCGATGGCTAAGGAGTACCCGGAGTCTCAGGTGAAGCCGAACGTGGATGATTTCCCGGCTATCCAGACGAAGAAGCCTCCGTTCCGTGGCCGCCGCGCCTTTGCGTCCCCCGGTTACAAGAAGCTTGCTTCCTGGACCGCGAAGACTGTTGCTCGTCAGCTGCTCAAGCCGGTGAGTGAAGAGGCGAAGGCTCACCCGCAGATTCAGCTGAACTACGGTGAGACCAACTGGTGGACCCTGTCGAAGTTCGATTCGGCTCTGGCGACTAACGCTGAGGGTACCGGTCTGTTCTGGTACCGCCGCGATCCCGAGCAGCTCAAGTCGAAGCTGGCTCAGGCCGCTAAGCTGCACGTTCAGCTGGTGACCGGTTGGGATAAGCTGCGTGAGCAGTACCGTTCGAAGGCTGCTGAGGTTGCCTCCTACGATGCGTGGGCTAAGACCTTCGCTGAGCATACGGATTCTGAGCTGACCCGATGAACGATCTGAAGTCTGTTCCCCTGAAGGCGCCCGGCCGTGGGCGCGGCATCCTGGATGCGGTGAAGAACCGCTACCTGCTTCGACTGCTGGTCGATAAGGAAATCCAGGTCCGCTACCGCGGCTCGGTGCTGGGCATTTTGTGGTCGTACATTAAGCCGGGTGTGCAGTTCCTGGTGTTCTACATTGCCATGGGTATGTTCCTTGGCTTGGAACGCGGTATGCACAACTATGCGGTGTACCTGTTCTCGGGCATGATTGCCATTAACTTCTTCTCGGAGGGTTTTGGTAATGGTGCTCGCGCCATGGTGGTTAACAGCGCGCTGATTCGTAAGATTTACCTGCCGCGTGAGCTGTTCTCGCTGTCGACGGTGTGGGTGGCTCTGGTGCATTTTGTGCCTCAGATTGCTGTGATGCTGCTGGCCTGCTTCTTGGTGGGTTGGTCCCCGACCTTCCTGGCGTTTGGGTCGATTCTGGCGGGCATGCTGATTGTGATGATGCTGTCCTATGGTCTGGGTTTGATTTTCGGTGTGGCGAACGTGTTCTTCCGCGATTCGGAGAACATTGTGGACATGCTGCTGATGGTGGCTACCTGGTTCTCGCCGGTGCTGTACTCCTGGACCATGGTGCGTGACACTCTCTATCCGTGGGTGTTCAACGTGTTCATGCTTAATCCGCTGACCGTTGCGGTGGAGCTGTTCCACTATGGCTTCTGGCATCCGACGCTCCGTCCTGAGGATTTGGCGCTTCCTGCTTCGCAGGTGGTTCCGCATCTTTTCAGCTTCTGGACTCCGATTGCCCTTGGTATTTCTCTGCTGACCGTTTTGATTGGTGATTTGCTCTTCCGTAAGTTTGAGGGCAACTTCGCCCAGGAGCTCTGATTCTGTGGATATTAAGAAGCTTGAGTTCCCGCCGGTGAGCCCGGACGCTCCCGTGGTGATTCACGTGGAGAATTTGGTGAAGCGCTTCGTTCTGCGCCACACCCGTTCGATGAAGGAAGCTTTTGTGTGGCTGATTAAGGGCCGCAAGGGTGATCTTTCGGAGAAGTTCAATGCGCTCAACGGCGTGAGCCTGGACATTCGTCAGGGTGAGCGTGTGGCTCTTCTGGGTCTGAACGGCTCGGGTAAGTCCACGCTGCTGAAGATGATTTCTGGCGTGATGCGCGCCGATGAGGGTGAGGTTCTCACTCGCGGCAATATTGCGGGTCTGATTGAGGTGGGCGCTGGTTTCCACCCGGATCTGACTGGCCGCGATAACGTGTACCTCAACGGCGCGATCTTGGGTATGTCCAAGGAGGAGATTGAGGCTTCCTTCGATTCGATTGTGGATTTCGCTGAGATTCACGACTTTATCGATACCGAGGTGAAGTTCTACTCTTCGGGTATGTACCTGCGTCTGGCGTTCTCGGTTGCGGTTCATACGAACCCGGATATCTTCCTGGTGGATGAGATTCTTGCGGTGGGCGATGAGCCGTTCCAGAAGAAGTGTATTGCGAAGATTCAGGAGCTGTGCTCTGCCGGTAAGACTCTTGCCGTGGTGAGCCATGACCTGGATTTGGTTTCTAAGATTTGTGACCGCGGCGTGGTGCTGGAGCACGGTAACCTGCGTTTTGACGGTCCGATTAAGGAAGCTGTGAAGGTGATTCGTGGTGGCGACTAGCCGCTAGGTGATTGCTTGTGATGGGGCGTGTATTCCCGATGGGGGAGTGCACGCCCCTTTGCCATGCCTGAATACTGTGCCCGAATGCCCTACCCTAATGCCCCGCCCGAGAAGATGATCTGCTCGATGGGGTTCTGGCGTTTCAGCAGGGGAGGTAGGGGCAGCTGGGTGTGGCAGGGGCTGCTGCGGGGTATTTAAGACGAAATATTACGTGTGCACTAAGTGCAATATGGTGGTGCTCAACGGTGAGCGGTTCGGGAGGCGCACGTGCAATTGTTCTGCAAGTCACAGCTGACTAGGCACTTTGAATTTTGATGCACGTTAGGTAATGATATGTGCGATTCCATGCATCAAAAATACTCAAATACTATACTCGTAAATATTAAGGGGCGTTTTATTACATTTTGATAAATTTGATGCACTGAGGGTAGGGTGATGATGGCATTGATGTATCAATGCTTCACCGTATTCCACACAACCACACCACACAGCATCGGATCATTTCAATGGAGAACACCGTACTGGATACCCGGGCGGAGCATCTAACTCTGCTCGAGGAAAATATCCGTGAGGCAATGCGCCACCGCAGCCTGGACCCGCACGAGGACCAGCGCGCCGTTCGCGGGCTCATTGACGAGCACCTGAACGATTATGAGCAGCGGCGCACCCGCATTTCCCTGCCGGATTTGGGTGACCGCGAATCCGTGATCCAGCGCCTGCACGATGAAATCTGCGGCTTCGGCGTGATTCAGCCGTTCCTCGATGATGAGAGCGTTGAAGAAATCTGGATTAACTCTCCCGATGAAATCTTTATCGCCCGCAATGGCGAAAGCGAATTGACCGGTCTGCACCTGAGCACTGAGGCAATCAATAGTCTGCTGGAGCGCATGCTCAAGCCTTCGGGTCGTCGTGTGGACCTTTCCTCCCCGTTTGTTGACGCGTCCCTGCCGGACGGTTCCCGACTGCACGCGGTGATTCCGGACATTACCCGCAAGCACACGAGCATTAACATCCGTAAGTTCGTGGTGCGTGCCCGCCGCCTGCCCGACCTGGTGCGCATGAACTCGCTGAGCGCCGGCGCGGCGTCCCTGCTGCACGCGGCGGTGGAGAGCGGCATGAACATCCTCGTCTCGGGTGCGACCCAGGCGGGTAAGACCACGATGCTGAACTGCCTGTCCGCGTCCATTCCTCCGCGTGAGCGCGTGATTACTTGCGAAGAAATTTTTGAGCTCGCGGTTCCGCTCCGCGATGTGGTGGGCCTGCAGTGCCGCCAGCCGAACCTTGAGGGCACCGGTGCGATTGAGCTGCGCCGCCTGGTCAAGGAGGCTCTGCGTATGCGCCCGGACCGCATCCTTATTGGTGAGGTGCGTGAGGCGGAGTCCCTGGATATGCTCATTGCGCTCAACGCGGGTCTGCCGGGTATGTGCACGATTCACGCGAACTCGGCGCGTGACGCGGTGACCAAGATTTGTACCCTGCCGCTGCTGGCTGGCGAGAATATTTCCTCGGCGTTCGTGGTGCCGACCGTGGCGTCCTGCTTTGACATTGTGGTGCATTGCGGTCGTGATTCGCGCGGTCAGCGTCAGGTCGAAGAGATCAGCATGCTGGGTGGCCGCGTTGAGGACGGCGTAATTGAGATGTCCCCGCTGTTTGTGCGCCGTGACGGTCAGATGGTGTGCGTGGCGTTGGAGCTGCCGAACCCGGACCGTTGGATTCGTGCCGGTCACCGCCCCGAGCAGGTGCTGGCTGCGGCGAAGGCGGGTCAGTAATGCCTCTGTTTCTGAGCCTGATTTTGGGGTTGGGCGTCTGCCTGATTTACCTTTCCTGCTTTCCTGATAACGGCAAGCCGCCGAAGCCGAGTAACGACCCGGCGCTGGTTGTGGCGTTGCGTAAGGCGGGTATGCATTCGCTGACTCCTCGCACGTTTATGTGGGTGAGCGTCGCTAGCGGTGTGACTGCCTCGGTGTTGTTGCTGATGGTCACTCAGCTTCTGCCGCTGGGTCTGCTGGGCCTGATTGGTGGTTTTGCGGCGCCTCGCGTGATTGTGAATCATCGTGCCCGCGCGGCGGATGCCCGTATTTGGCAGTTGTGGCCGGATGCCGTCGACCACCTGCGTTCGGCGATTCGTGCGGGCCTTTCCCTGCCGGAGGCACTGATTCAGCTCTCCTACCGCGGCCCGGAGGAGCTTCGCGGGGCCTTCGCCCATTTTTCGCGTGACTATCGCGCCTCGGGCGAGTTCGTGCCCTCGCTGAACCGTCTGAAGGAATACCTCTCTGACCCGGTGGCGGACACCATTATCGAGGCGTTGAAGATTGCCCGCGAGGTGGGCGGTTCGGACCTAGGTAAGCTGCTGGGCACGCTGAGTGATTTTCTGCGCGATAATGCCCGCACCCGCTCGGAGCTTCTGGCTCGCCAATCCTGGACAGTGAATGCGGCCCGGCTCTCCTGCGTGGCGCCGTGGTTTGTGCTGTGTCTGATGGCGACTCAGCCTGCCGCGCGTATGGTGTATAACTCGTTTGCCGGTGCGATGCTGATGATTGCCGGTGCCGCTATTTCTTTGGCGGCGTACCGTCTGATGTTGCGTATTGGTGAGTTGCCGCGTGAACGGAGGGTGTTCGGATGAACCTGCCTCTGATTTTTGGTTTGCTGTTGGCGACCGGCGTGGGTCTGATTCTTTCCTCGGTGCTGAATACTCGCAGTATTTCGTTCTCTGATCGTGTGGCGTCGCAGCTGCGCGGTGAGACTCTACGTGAGTCGTTGTTGAAGGAGCAGGAGCGCCGTGAGCCGAGCCTGTTGGAGGCGATTTCGGCGTTCTGCGCGCCGTTGCTTCGTTCGCTGTCCTCGTCGTTGA
This sequence comes from Rothia sp. HMSC069C04, assembly GCF_001812895.1. Classification (NCBI taxonomy): domain Bacteria; kingdom Bacillati; phylum Actinomycetota; class Actinomycetes; order Micrococcales; family Micrococcaceae; genus Rothia; species Rothia sp. HMSC069C04. The sequence goes on along the minus strand of NZ_KV810736.1, from coordinate 71,969 downwards.
ACGGCTCGTCGTTGAGCGATAGTTCGGTGCAGGAGCGTCTGCGCCGTGCGGGTTCTTCGCAGAGTGTGAGCGCGTTTCGTGCTGAGCAGCTGCTGTGGGCTCTTGCCGGTGTAACCGTTATGAGCGCCCTGACCGTTATCGGTGTGGTGCAGGAGCGTTTCTCCATCCTGGTGGCTCTTGTGCTGGTGCTCGTGAGCGGTTTAAGCGGCTTTCTGGCGCGTGACTGGTGGCTGGGCGAGGCGGTGACTAAACGTGAGAAGCAGCTGGTTGCTGAGTTCCCGGCGCTGGCGGAGATGATGGCGCTGTCGGTGACGGCGGGCGAGTCGGCGCTGGCGGCACTGGAGCGTATCTGTCTGACTTCGCGCGGCGAGTTGGCTCGCGAGTTTTCGGAGATTTTGGCGCAGACCCGTACCGGCGTTTCTCTGCTGAGCGCGCTGCAGGAGTTTGCGGAGCGTACTCGCGTTCCGGCGCTGAGCCGCTTCGTTGAGGGTATTGCCGTGGCGATTGAGCGTGGCACCCCTCTAGCCGATGTGTTGCGTGCGCAGGCTCAGGATGTGCGCGATAACGCAAAGCGTGAGCTGATGGAAACAGCCGGTAAGAAAGAGATTGCGATGCTCGCCCCGGTGGTGTTTTTCATCCTGCCGCTGACCGTGATTTTCGCGGTCTTCCCGGGCCTGTCGCTCATGCGTTTGAACTTTTAGATTTTGCGGCGGGTACACACCGTACCGGCTGCGCCGCGGTGGGCTGGGCTGATTGCCCGGCGTGCCGCACCAACCACACACTACACCCTTTGAGAGAAGGAGAATACAATGTTCCGTCGTTTCCGCACCACCCTGACCGTGCTGATTGCCCTGGCTATTGCATCCATGCTGGCTCTGCGCCTGAAGAACAAGCAGGATGACCCCGAGCGCGGCGACGTGCCCGGCTGGGTCATGATCACCATGATGAGCGCTGTGCTGGTTGCCGCTATCCTGGCGATTGCTCAGCCCGCTCTGACCAAGATGTTCAACGACGCGATTGCTCTGGTTCACCAGTAATGCGTAAGCCCCGCATCGCTTCTGAGCTGACTGCCGCTGAGCTATCCTCCGCGGAATATTCTGTGGAGGAGAGCGAGCGCGGTGACGCCAGCACGGAATTCGTCATGGTCGGTGCGCTGTTGGTGTTGCTGACCATGGCGATTCTGCAGGTTTCTTTCGCCCTGTATGCACGAACCATGTTGGTGGATGCTGCGGCGGCTGGGGCACGTTACGGTACGATGCGTGACCGCACTCCGCAGGAGGGCATGGAGCGTACCCGTCAGATGATTGAGGGGGTTCTTCCGTCTTCGTATGCTGAGAATATTTCGTACCGTCAGAGTAGTGATTCTACGGGTGTGCGCACTTTGGAGGTGACGGTGAAGTCTCCGTTGCCGGTGCTGGGCCCGTGGGGTTTTCCGGATTCTATTGAGGTGAAGGGGCATGCGATTTATGCGGAGCATCGTTCCGGTGATTAGTGACTTTTCGCTTCGGCAGCGGGTGAAGGAACGCCTGAAGAGCCGTTCTGATTGGCCTCTTTTTAGCCAGCACCGCCCTGAAGAGGGTAGCGCCATTGTGGAGTTCCTGGGCTTGGGCATTACTCTGCTCATCCCGGTGCTCTACGGCATTCTGACGATTTTTAGCTTGCAGTCTTCGGTGATGGCGGCTCATGCGGCGAGCGCCCAGGTGGTGCTGTATGTGCAGGAGCAGCCGCAGGATTCATCGGTTGGCCCGGATTTGGCTCAGCGTCTGGCGGTGCATGCTGCCGCGGATTACGGGGTTGAGCCCTCCGATGTGAGCGTGTCGTTGAGCTGTGCGTCGGGGGAGTGCGTCTCGGGTACGAAGGCGTACGCCACGGTGACGGTTCAGGCGCGTCTGCCGCTTCTGCCTTCGTTTATGGGCGGCGGCGTGATTCCGGTGAGTTCTCATGCGTCGAGTTGGGGGTCTGGTCATGCTGATTCCTAATGGTTTGCTGGCTCGTGCCAACATGAAGATTCGTGCCCGTGCGCAGAGCCGGGCGCTCGCCTCAGGCCGCCTCGCCGCTGACCCGATTGCCTCAGACCCGGAAGAGGGCAGCATTGCCCCGCTGATTGTGGGTATGCTGGCGTTGCTTCTGCTCATCGGTTCGGTGACGGTGGCGATTACGGGTGCGTATCTGCAGACGCAGCATTTGCAAGATGTGGCGGACGCTCAGGCGAACTCGATTACCCGCACGATGCGCACTCCGGATGAGGCGAATGGTTCGGCGGCGTGGGAGTATGCGAGTGCGTACCTGGCTGAGGTTCAGCCGGGGCAGGATTTTCAGGCGTTGCGCCTGGAGAACGTGTCCGTGGATTCTGATCACAGTGTTCACGTGTACCTGTCGGCTCGTATTCGTCCGCCGCTGCTGTCGATTCTGGTGCCTGATGGTATTGAGGTGACCGCTCACGGTTCGTCGCGTTTGAAGACGAGCCAGGGCCCGTCCACCGATTAGTGCGTCCATCAACGGCGCACGGGCGTATCGGCGACGGGTATATCGGCTCACTCGCTTATTGGCGTGTTGTGAGCCTCCTAGACTGCGAGGGCGCATCCGCAAGGTAGTGTAACGGCTAGCGGATGTGCCCTCGTTTTATGCCCTTTTTATGTCTTCGTGGCGCGGCTTCTGCCCTCTGTCTGCCTTATCCTTCTGTGCTGTGGGCTGTTGCGGGCTGTAACGGCGGGACTTTCTGGCCGTTTCGCGATAGTGTTAAAAGCTATGGCATCCTTCGATTTTTCCGCTGAGATTAAAGAGCTTCGCGCTATCTTTGCCTCGATTGCCGCAGTGAGCGACATCGAGGGGATTGAGCGCGCCATTGAGGAGCTGTCCGAACAGGCCGCCGCCCCCGATTTGTGGGATGATGTTGAGCATGCCCAGAAGGTGACGAGTGCCCTCTCCTACAAGCAGTCGGAGCTGAATCGTCTGCGCTCGCTGTCCTCTCGCATTGACGATGTTGAGGTGATGGTGGAGCTTGCCGAGGCCGAGGATGCTGAGACCGCCGCCGAACTACTGGCAGATGCTCAGGAGGAATGCGGCCAGATTCGCGCCAAGCTGGAAGAGCTGGAGGTTTTGGTCCTCCTCTCCGGTGAGTACGATCAGCGTGAGGCTGTGGTGACGATCCGTTCGGGCGCTGGTGGCGTGGACGCCGCCGATTTCGCGGAGATGCTTCTGCGCATGTACCTGCGTTGGGCCGAGAAGAACGGCTACCCGACGAAGGTGCTGGACACCTCTTACGCTGAGGAGGCAGGCCTGAAGTCGGTGACCTTTGAGGTTAACGCGCCGTACGCTTTTGGTCGCCTGTCGGTGGAGGCGGGTACTCACCGCCTGGTGCGTATTTCGCCGTTCGATAATCAGGGCCGCCGCCAGACCTCGTTTGCGGCGGTTGAGGTGATTCCTCTGATTGAGCAGACGGATGCTATTGAGATTCCCGAGTCTGAGATTAAGGTGGATGTGTTCCGCTCCTCGGGCCCGGGTGGTCAGTCGGTGAACACAACGGACTCGGCGGTGCGTATGACTCACTTGCCGACCGGTATTGTGGTGTCGATGCAGAATGAGAAGTCGCAGTTGCAGAACCGTGCGGCGGCTTTGCGCGTGCTGCAGTCTCGCCTGTTGCTGTTGCGTAAGGAGCAGGAGGACGCGAAGAAGAAGGAGCTTGCCGGCGACATTAAGGCAAGCTGGGGTGATCAGATGCGTTCCTATGTTCTGCATCCGTACCAGATGGTGAAGGATCTGCGTACCGGCTACGAGGAAGGTAATACCTCTAATGTTTTGGATGGCGGTTTGAACGCCTTTATTGATGCTGGTATTCGCTGGCGCGCTTCGGGGCGCGCGGCTGAAGAGAGCTAAGACGTGAAGGATTGAGTGATGGCTCAGAAAAAGAAGAAAGACGCGAAGAAGGACCCGAATAACGCGATTATTGCCCAGAATAAGAAGGCTCGCCACAATTACAACATTGTGGATACCTATGAGGCGGGCATTGTTCTGCTGGGTACTGAGGTGAAGTCTCTGCGTGATGGTGGGGCGTCCATTGTGGATGGTTTCTGCCAGGTGACCGATAACGAGATGTGGCTCGAGGGTATTCATATTGCGGAGTATGGTTACGGTACGTGGACGAACCATGCGGCTCGTCGTCGCCGTAAGCTGCTGCTGCATCGTTCTGAGATTAATAAGCTGGCGCAGAAGCTGAAGGAGACCGGTTACACGGTGGTTCCTCTGAAGCTGTACTTCTCGAATGGTCGCGCGAAGGTTGAGATTGCTTTGGCGACCGGTAAGCGTGAGTACGATAAGCGTCAGGCTTTGCGTGAGCGTCAGGATGACCTGGAGGCGCGCCGCGCGATGCGTTACCGTAACCTCGGTTAGGGCTGAGGCAACGGCTGGATGCGCGGCTGGTTCGGTGACTGCCGGTAGGGGCGGGGCGCGGTTCCTCGCGTATAATGGTTGAAAATTCGCGGTGTACCGCGAGCACCATACGTTTTTGAGGAGACACATGTCTGAGAACCCGAACTACCAGCAGAACCCGGGCGAGTTCATCCCCGCACCGCAGCAGGCACCCGCATACAACATGCAGGGCGGCTACCCCGGCTACCAGCCGACCCCGAGCTCGGCTCTGGCGATTGCTTCGCTGATTCTGGGTATTATTGGTCTGCTCACTGGCTTGATGGTTTTTGGTGCTGTTCTGGGCCTGGTCGGCGTGATTCTGGGTATTGTTGCCCTGGTGAAGGTGAAGAACGGTACCGCTTCCGGTAAGGGCATGGCGATTGGTGGTATTGTCACCGGCGCGCTGGGCATGATTGCTGCTGCTGCTATGATGGTGCTCGGCATTGTTCTCGCGAGCCAGTGCGTTGAGAACGCGGTGCAGGATTCGAACGGTAACTACGTGTGCACCATGGCCGGTCAGACCATGACCCTGACTCCCGAGGACTACGACGCTGCCCGCCGCTAAGCCGCGTTGAGCATATAGAGACGTGAAGGGACCGAATAGTGTTGAACTATTCGGTCCCTTGCTCTGTTTCTGCGCTGATTCTGCCCGATTGGTGGATTCTGGGGGATGATTCTGGAATCTTGGACTTCATAGATGACCCAAATGGCGGCTTATTTATATAATGGAACCGAACTCAGCGCGCAATGGTGCGTTGGGCGAGTATAAATTGTTCGCTGCAACTGTGAAGGAAAGAACGACGGATGTCTGAGAATAACTACGGAAACAACCAGGGGAACGCACAGAACCCCTACGCTGCTCAGCAGCCTAATTCTTCCGCCCAGAGCTCGTACGGTCAGGATTACGGCCAGGCTCCTTCGGCACAGAACACCTACGGCCAGGATTACGGTCAGAGCGCATCCGCTCAGAACACCTACGGCCAGGCACAGCAACAGAACGCTACTCCGCAGAACTCGGCCCAGCAGAACCAGTACGGTCAGTTCGGTGCGCAGTCTTCTTCGCAGAATGCTTACGGCCAGAACGCTGCTCAGGGTACCTCCGCCCAGGGCGCTGCGACTCAGAACACCTACGGTCAGGCTCAGCAGCAGTACGGCTATGGTCAGGACGCTTCCTACCAGGCGCAGCCCGCTCAGCAGAACCAGTACGGTTACGGCCAGGAGGCTTCCTACCAGGCGCAGCCCGCTGACTACAACTACCAGCAGAACTCTTACCAGCAGCAGCCCCAGCAGGATGCTTACGGTTACGGCCAGCCCGCGGGTTACCCGTATGCGGCTCCCGTGACGAAGAAGGCTCCCGGCATGGCGCTGGCTGCGATGATCCTCGGTATTGCGGCTGTGCTGACCGGTTTCCTCGTATTTGGTATTCTGCTGGGTATTGCCGCGATTATTCTGGGTGCGCTGTCCCTGAAGAAGACTAAGGAAGTTGGCGCGGGTAAGGCATTCGCGCTGACCGGTATTATCACCGGTGCGGTGTCTGTCCTGATTTCGATTTGCATGCTTTTCGTATACATTTCTTTCTTCCAGACCGCTGAGAAATGCCTTGAGGTTGGTACCGAGGACGGTCACGGTAACGTGGTCTGCCAGATTGGTGACAACCCGAACAACCGCATGACTGTTCCGGCTCACCGCTAAGGTTTGACCGCCTAATTTTGACTGCCTAATTTTGGCTACCCAGTGCGGTACGCGAACGGGGTGGGGCTCCCAGATGATCTGGGGAGCCTCACCCTGTTTTTTATGCGCTGTGTCAGGCTATGGTGTTGCTGCTGCGCTGATCTGTTCGCTTTATTCGCCTCTAGCGGAGGGTGTACCTGCGTGGGTGGGGGACTTGCACGCCGTTAAACATCTTAGATATACTGAATCTCTACCGTGTTTGAATGGCACCGCGGCATCAAGGTATGTTGAGGAAAACTTTCAGAAGACGGTGGGCTTTTTGATAAAAGCATAGGGGGATGATCGGTTTCGACGATGTGAGTTGAGATGGGTGAAGCGTGCCGAGGATGCAGGGTTATCTCGTTAACGCCCTCTGCAAAAAATTAAGTGCAGAATCTAAGCGCACTGACTTCGCACTCGCTGCCTAAGCGCGAGTTGCCGTCTGTCGGCCTGAGCATGCCTTTGGCTCAGTTACCGGCATCGACTTAAAAGGCCACTGCTGCTAGCCCTTGTTGCGGGGGTTAGTGGGACTTTTACGTAACTAGGTTCGTCGGTATATGTGTTTATGCAAGTACCGGAGCCGAAAAGTAGCGTTCGCATAAACTGCGCACGGAGAAGCCCCGTTGACGCCACATCGGACCGGGGTTCGATTCCCCGCATCTCCACGATCTCCCAACTGCTCGCTATCCCGTATGGGGTGCGGCGGTGATTATCGGTTCCAATCCAGAGGAAGAACCGCGGTAGGTTTCTACCACCCGGCAGGACGCCCCACGGCGTCACCTGCCGGGTATTTTTATGCCCAATTGTCGGTCTGTATTGCCGGTCTGCTCTGGGGTGTACCGGCGTGCTCGTGGGTTGGGCATCAAAAGGTTTGGGCCAACGTCAAAAAGTATGGGCTGGCGTCGAAAGGTTTATATGGACAGCATCTTCATCCGCACTGACCCTGCCGGGAACATCAAACCCGACAAAGAAAAATCCACCGAGAAAATCGACGGCGTGGTAGCCACTATCATGTGCCTCGACCGCGCGATTAGATGCGGCAGTGGACCCGCCACTGAGAGCGTGTATGACAGAAGAGACATGTTTTTCATGTAGTGTCAATTTACGTGGTGCATCTGACGAGGCTCTCTGATAGACTGCTGAGTAGTGATGTAAGATACGTCACTATGTGATGCGGGAATGCAATTACAACCGCAATTTCTGCTTGGAATTGGGGGTTAGTTGCTTCCACGATTGCAAGAGCTTTAGGGCCAGCATTTGTTGGTGGTTTTGGAAAAGCCCTTGGAGGTCCGGCAGTAATTGCCGCTGCGCTAGCTGTTGCAGCAGTGTCCTGCACTCTCACTCTTTAACCTGGGAGAGGTCCAATGCGTACGAAGAATATATTTACACTAGGATTTCTTCTCACTATTGTTCCGATGTTCTGGGTGGTTATCTCAATTGCCAGAGATTGGGAGTTCTTCGATCCAGTATCAATTCTAGGTGCAATTTTAGGAGGTCTTTTGGTCACTTTTGCAGCCAGAAGGACGCTTGAGAGTGATTCAAAGTTCCCTAAGGGACCCCCTAAAGGACCTAGTGTGTAAAACATCGCTTAGAAGTTTCTAAGAGGAAGAACCGCGGTAGGTTTCTACCACCCGGCAGGACGCCCCACGGTGTCACCTGCCGGGTATTTTTATGCCCAATTTCGGTGTCACTCGGGGCGTGCCTGCGTGCTTGGAGGGTGCTCAGGTGACCGCATTGTAATGAGAACGTCATCAGAGAAGACGAAAACGCACCCTATGGCGTAGTATCGAAGGGTAAATATCGTTGTTCGGCGTTGATTGTTCATTCAATCTCACCGGCAACATTCGAGAGCAACCACAGAGCCACCAAACGAGCCACAGAATAGCCGGTCATAGGGACGCCACCGCTACGACGCGGTAGCTACATACCCGCTATGACGACCACTCAAGGACACACCATGGAAAACCAGATTCCCGCCCCCTCCTTCCCGGAGCAGAACAACGCAAACTCCCCGCAGCCGGTACCTGCTGGCGTAGCACCCGGCGCTCCCCTCGGCGCAGCACCCGCACCCGCCCTGGGCGTGGCACCCGCTAACGTGCGCGACCGCGACGACAGCTACCAGCGCATCCCGGACATCTACCGGGTGCCGGCTGAGCACCGCCGCCCCTACGGCGAGACCACCGGTGATTTCCGCGGCCCCGGCTACTTCTACTCCATCGGCGCGTTCGGCGCTTCCCTGGGCGCCCTGGCGCTGACCCTCTACGCGTGGGTTCAGGTAGCGGCACTCCACTCTGAAGCAACGCTCAACTCCCGCGGCTATAGCTCCTCTGCGTATAGCTCCGGTTTGAGCCCCAACATCATGGTGATTGCTCTGCTGCTCGTGGGCCTGATCCCGGTCGGTGTTTCCATTTGGCTTGCCATCTACTCGGCGAAGGTGAACGCCGGTCACGTCACCAAGTACACCTCGAAGATGACGACCTTCAACATTCTGGCGTACATCATCTCGGGTCTGAGCCTGCTGGGTCTGCTCGGCACCCTCACCATGCTGTCCTAAAACAGGCAATACGTGCTCTCAAAGCGATAACAGCGAGGCGGCGGCTATATTTTTACTGCCTCCTGCTTTTACTGACTCCTGCTCAGGGGGGGAGGCTAGGGTCGGGGTGCGAGCGCCTCCAGCACCTGCTGCTGGACCGCCGCCGTATTACTTGCCACCAGGGACACCGGGTGCACACCGGCGACTGAAATGCCCGCGTGCTCGGGCAAATCGCCCTCCAGGGTGGAGGCGACGCCGCCAGCCTCGCGAATCAGCGGCAGTAGCGCCGCCACCTCGTAGAACGACAGGGATGCGTCCACGACGGTGTCCACAGCACCCTCAGCGAGCATACACGCCGCCCAGAACGAACCGTACGCACGGGAACGACCCACTGAGCACAGAAGCTGTACAAGCTCGCCAGAGCGGTCCACAGCGCCTTCAGAGGCCGCCTTCCAGGAGGAGAGATCGGTGTACGCGGCAGACAGCTGATCCAGCTGAGTCAGCGAAGACACCTCAAGACGAGTCGCCTGCGCCAAAGACTTACCCGTGTACGCGCCCGAGCCGCGAGCAGCCCACCAGCGGCGACCCAGCGCGGGTGCAGACACCACACCCACCACCGGCTCACCCTGATCCAGCAAAGCAATCAGAGTCGCCCACACCGGCACGCCGCGGCGAAAATTATCCTGCTCAGCAATCGGTGCAATCACCCACTGGCGCGCCGCCTGACCGTTATAGCCAGCATGCGCACCGACAATACCGTCACGAGTACGCACACGTGACAGTTGCGCGCGCAGAAGCTCTTCAACTTCCTGAGCCACACTCGAGGCGTAATCGGCAGGCTCCTGCACCTGCGCCTGCGGTTCTACGGGCTGCTGAGTAGCCTGCTGCCACGGCGCCAACGGTGCCGCGGCGGGTGCCGCCTCGGCGGGCTCTAGTGCCTCGGATGCGGGGGAGAAGACCGGGCGGTCACGAAAACGCATGGCGCTCACACGATCGACGCTATCGGCAAGAATATGCGCAAGACGCAAATCGTCGGTGTACTGCTGGGGACGGCTCATAGTAATGCTCTTCTTCAGTATTCGGTGATGTAGTCAGCAAAAATGTGCGTGTAGTGCTGTGTGTAATGCAGTGGAGAGAACCTAGACGAGAGCGCCCAGTTCCTTCTCCGAATCGCCCTCTTCAGGAGTCAACAGCAGCAGCTTACGCAAGGACTCCAGGCGGGCGGGACCGCTCTCACCGGCACGACCGGCAGCAACGTACGCCTCCAGACCGCACTCGGGAGCCTGCGCCGCGTGAGTACATGCCTTCGGGCAATCCGCCGCGCCGGGCGCCAGATCCACGAAAGCCTCCACCACGGTCTCCGGGGGCACATGCGCCAGGCCGAACGAACGAATACCCGGAGTATCAATAATCCAGGTGCCCGGCTCCATCGGCTCCCCATTCGCATTCACCGGACGCAACGCCAACGCCGACGAGGACGTGTGGCGGCCACGGCCCGTCACCGCGTTCACATGACCGGTCGCACGCTCAGAGCCGGTCAGCGCGTTCACCAGGGTCGACTTACCCACACCCGAATGGCCCAGAAGCACCGACACCTGACCCAGCAGCTCCTGCAGAAGCTCCTGAACCGGCGCAGACTCCAGGCCCTTCGCGCCCTCCTGGCTCGGCGCCAAACCATCCGAAGACGAAGACAGCACAATCTTCAAACCGCTCGCCGCATAGTAATCCAGCAGGTTCTGCGGGTAACGCACATCGGTCTTGGTGATGCACAGAATTGGCTCAATACCGGCATCAAACGCCGCCACCACGGCACGGTCAATGAAGCCGGTACGCGGCTCCGGGTTCGCCGCAGCAACCACAATCACCAGCTGCTGAGCGTTCGCCACAACCACGCGCTCCGACGGGTCGGTGTCATCGGCGCTACGGCGCAGAATGGAGGTGCGCTCGCCCAGACGCACAACGCGCGCCAGGGTATCCTTCGCGCCGGAGGTGTCACCCACCAGATCCACAAAGTCACCGGTTACAATCGCGGTGCGGCGTAGCTCCTTAGCGCGCGCCGCAATGAGGGTACGTTCCTTCTCGGTACCTTCATCAACGACGACCGACCAGCGGCCGCGGTCCACCGTAATGACCCTGCCACGAATCGCTTCTTTGAAGGTCGGGCGGTCCTTCGTGCGGGGGCGGGAGCCCTTCTTGTTTGGGCGCACGCGCACATCCGACTCATCCCATTCGGAGAAATCGCGCACGTTCATGCGGGAAGAACCCATTTAGAAGACCTCCTGGTCGGCGGTAACGTCAGAGGTGGAAGCGCCGGCCTGCCATTGCGCCAGCATGTCCTCCCACATTGCGGTAAATTCGGGCATGGTCTTAGCTACGGTGGCTACGTTCTGCACCACCACATTGGGGCGGCGCAGACCAATAATCGCCGCGAAGGTTGCCATACGGTGATCGTCGTAGGTGCGCGCCAGAACCGGCGCAGCCTCAGCGGCAGCGGGGATGAGCGCCTCAATCACCAGCGAATCGGCGGTGTCGTGGGCGGTGCCTCCCAGGCGGTTAATCTCAGCGGCGAGCGCTGCGAGGCGGTCCGTCTCATGACCGCGCAGATGCGCAATACCGGTCAGCTCAACGCGACCCTTCACGAAAGCGCAGGCAGCCGCCATGGTCGGCGCCAACTCGCCACCGGCAGACAGGTCAAAGGAGAAGTCACCCTCGGGAAGCTGCGCCGGACCGATCACAGTCAGACGGCCCTCAGCGTAGCGAACCTGCGCACCCAGCGCGGGCAGAAGCTCACGCCACATATCGCCCACCTGGGTCGTACCCGCCGAAGAATCAGCCGCGGGTGCCGGCCAGTGAGGAATAGTTACCGACTCGCCGGTCACCACCGCGGCGGCAAGGAACGGACCGGCATTCGACAGGTCCGGCTCAATGGTCATCTCAAAGCCGGGGAAAGAACCGGGGTGAACCGTCCAACGGTACTCGCCGCCCTCTGTTTCGTTGCCTTGGTTCGGGTAGTGTTCCTGCACCCGAATACCCATCTGGCGTAGCGCCTCCACGGTCATCTGAATGTGCGGGATGGACGGCACCGAAGAGCCCTCGTGCACCAGCACCATGCCCTGCGGCAGGCGAGGCGCCATCAGCAGCAGAGCCGAAACGAACTGGGACGAGGTCGAAGCATCAATACGAACCACGGGCGCCTCAGAAACCCCCTCTACGCTCGCCAGACCGGGGGAGCGCAGCACGAAGGGCAGAGCGTTCTCGCCCTGCTCACAATCTACCTGCACACCCAGCTGACGCAGACCCTCCAGAACCGGACCCATCGGACGCTGACGAGCGTGCGGGTCACCGTCAAAAGCGAACTCACCCGGCAGCAGCGCCGCCAGGGCGGGCACAAAACGCATCACGGTACCGGCAAGACCGCACTCAATCGACACGGTGCGCGACTGAGCGGAATCGGACTGCGCCTGTGCGGAATGCGCTTCCACAAAGCTCAGGGGAGTGACCTTAACATCCGGACCGAACGGCGAATCGGTCGGCACCAGCTCAATACCCGCACCCAGCTGGCGCAGTGCCTCAATCATCAGCGCCGAATCGCGCGAATGTAGCGGCGCACGCAAATACGAGGGGGAATCAGCCAGAGCAGCAAGTAACAGATAACGGTTCGTGAGCGACTTAGAACCCGGAATATGCACCAGCGCGTTCTTGCCAGCGGCTTCGCTGGAGGCGGGTGCCAGGGGAGCGGGCCAATCACCGGGGGAAAGCTGCACTGCTGCGTCGCTCATATGTCCTCTTCTGGGTCGAATCACGGGGAGGCGCAGGCTGTGGTGCGCTGCGCCGGTTGACGTCTACCCCTATTCTACCGGTTGAGGGTTTGCGAGCCGCCGAGGACTCCAGAGGTGAGATAGGCAATGCACACCAGGTAGTGCGAACCAACCAACACGCGTAAAGGCGGTGCACCGTTATTGGTGCACCGCCTTCACTCATCATCAGATGTCTATACCCCCAGCGGGGCAACAGCTTGAGGCAGCTTAGAGGTTAGCCTCGGCGCAGAACTTCTGCACATCCTGCAGTAGACGCGCCTTCAGCTGCTCGGGCGCCTGCTGAGCGCACGAAGAACGCATCTTCTCACGAATCATCAGCTCAAAGTCCTTCACATCCGCGCAGTCGGGGCAGGCATCCAGATGCGCCTGAACTGTGCGCAGCTGCTCGGGGCTCAGCTCCCTATCGAGGAATTCATAGAGGCGCTTGAGAGACGACGAGCAGGGCTGGCCGCCGCAATCCTCCAGCGGCTCAGAAGCCGCGGAGGCTTCGGGGACAGAAGAATTCTTGTCTGTGGTTGACATCGGGGTTCCTTTCACACGGAAGGTATAAAGCGTTAGGGGAGTCTAGCCCCAACCTCATGGGGGGGGGCTAGCTCACGTGTAGAAGAGCGAAACTAAGAATCTGCAGGCGCCTCGGAGCCAGAGCCCGCCGGCGGGGACTTTACGCCCTTGGCCGCCTTAGTGCCCTTGGTAGCCTTTGCCGGCTGCCCCTTAGTGCTCGCCTTCGCTGCGGCTTTCGCCTCAGCCTTTGCGATGGTCGACGGGCGCAGACCGTTCTCACGTGCATAATCGAGCAGCTTCTCACGCAGAATACGGCGGCCACGATGCAGACGAGACATCACCGTGCCCAGAGGGATATCCAGAATCTCCGCAATATCCTTGTACGCGAACCCCTCCACATCGGAGTAGTACACCACCATGCGGAAATCCTCAGACAGCTCGTTCAGAGCCTCACGAACCTCCGTATTCGGCAGGGCACTCAGCGCCTCCGCCTCGGCAGAACGCAGACCCACCGCATCATGCTCACCGGCCTGAGCCAGCTGCCAATCCTCCACCGTCTCACCCTGAGACTGCTGCGGCTCACGCTGACGCTTACGGTACAAATTGATGTACGTATTCGTCAGGATGCGGTACAGCCACGCCTTCAGGTTCGTACCCTCGGTGAACTGGTGGTACGAAGCAAAAGCCTTCATGTAGGTTTCCTGCACCAAGTCTTCAGCATCGGCAGAGTTGCGGCTCATCCGCAGGGCGGCAGCGTAGAGCTGATCCACATACTGCATAGCGTCCGCGGTAAAGCGTTCGCGCAGCTCGCGGGTATCCGCTGCGGTGTTGGTTTCAGCCATGTTTCTCCTCTACAGGAACGCGCCAGGCGTTCACTTCCATAACGTAGAATTCTTCTCTTTATTCCGCAGAATGCGCACAAACATCTGCGGGTAAAGCAAAACCCCGGGTCCGAATAATATCCGAAACGCCGGGGTTTTAAAGTGTATGCAAGATACCTTATGCGTTGGGGCGCTTACCGTGGTTTGCGCCGCCCTTACGACGGTCCTTGCGCTTACGACCGCGCTTGCTCATCAGAGCCTCCTTATAGTGTTCATGGATGCACGCCCCACCTTCGCGGTGCGCGCTCCCTATTACCTGCCCTAGCAGAGGCGGTCACCGAAAACCGGTGGCCCACGCTATAAGGGCAACGCCGTCTATTTTTTCATAGAAACGGCATGATTGCATCTTGGAACCGGGATATGAGCTAAAAAACACGAACTTTCTTCGCATCAACTCACAGTCCCAACCGGGGGAGCGGGCTCTTAGCCGTGCTCTGGAATGTTCAGCCAGTTGTACCAGCCGCGGTGCAGAACCAGCCACGCCATCAGACCGTAACCGGACTGACCCGGGCGGCCGTCATTAGCGGCAAGGTCGTTGCGCCACTGCTCATGGTGAAGCAGCGGGTTGAACGTATCCACGTACACGTGGTTACGGCGGGTCACCACATCCGCGTACGCCGCCGACAGGTCAGCGATACGGCGGTTACGCTCAGCGTCCAGGGTCGGCGGCGGACCAACAACCAGAACCTTAATGTTGTTCTGCGACGCCATGTCCACAATGTTCGCCAGGTTCAAACGCGAACGAGCGCTGGTCAGACCCAAATCAATGTCAAAGGTCGACGGAGCAATAATGAGGCGGTTATCAGCACCGGGAACGAAGCGGCGGCGCGCCTCCTCGAACCAGCGTGCATTCAGCTGCTCGCTACCTTCATTGGGGGCGGCAAGGTTATATGCCGCAATGGATGCGGTGGTCTGCGGGGTGCGCGCCATAACACGGCCAAACCAGCCGAGGGTACGGGGATCGCCAACACCGGCGAGCAGGTCATCGCCGACTGCCACAATTCGAATATTGCGTTGCTCCACGGAATTCTTTCTTCTGCAGTATGCGCCCGCCGTGAGAGGCGGCAAGGCACGTGAGTAATAGTCTTTATATCTAGGATAAGCGCTTACCGGCCTCTTTTCGAACTTAATACCCTATCCGGTAAGTATCCGAGACTAAAAAACCCGTCTGCCCACCAGAAACATCTGACGGGAAGACGGGTTTTGAAGAGCTAAAACCTTAGCGGTTTAGCAGCAGAAGACCTTAGCCTTCGAAGACCTGCTTGAGCAGAGCCTCAGCCTCAGCTGCGTGCAACTTACCGGTACCGGCAGCCGGGGAAGCAGCTGCGGGGCGGGAAGCCAGGCGCATACGGCGGTCGAGTAGCGGCTGCAGGTTGAGAGCCATGAACGGCCACTGACCCTGGTTAGCAGGCTCGTCCTGAGCCCACACAACGTCGGTAGCGTTCGAGTACAGAGCCAGCTGCTCCTTGATCTCCTGCTCGGGCAGCGGGTACAGCTGCTCCACCGAGACAATAGCGGTCTTGGTGTCGCCGCGGCGCTCGCGCTCAGCTTCCAGATCGTAGTAGAGACGACCGGATACGAAGACCACACGCTCAACCTGAGCCGGGTTAATACCCGAACGGTCACCAATCACCGGCTGGAACGAACCCTCGGTGAAGTCCTCGATGGAGGACGCAGCAGCCTTCAGACGCAGCAACTGCTTGGGGCTGATCACCACGAGCGGCTTGTACGGACGGTGCTGAGAGTGGCGACGCAGCAGGTGGAAGTGCGAAGCCGGAGTCGAGGGGCATGCAACAGTCATGTTGTTCTCAGCGCACAGCTGCAGGTAACGCTCAACACGAGCCGAGGAGTGGTCAGGACCCTGACCCTCGTAGCCGTGAGGAAGCAGCATAACCAGCGAGGAGCGCTGGCCCCACTTCTGCTCGGAGGAAGACACGAACTCATCAATGATGGTCTGAGCGCCGTTTGCGAAGTCACCGAACTGAGCCTCCCACACCACGAGCGAGTCGGGGCGCTCCACCGAGTAACCGTACTCGAAGCCGAGAACGCCGTACTCAGAGAGGAAGGAGTTGTAGATACGGAACTTGCCCTGGTCCTCAGAGAGGTGCTCCAGCGGCGACCACTCTTCATCAGTGATGTGGTCGTGCAGAACAGCGTGACGCTGAACGAAGGTACCGCGCTGAACATCCTGACCGCTCATACGAACGTCGGTGCCCTCCATCAGCAGCGAACCGAAGGCGAGCAGTTCACCCATACCCCAGTTCACGTTGCCGGTGCGGCCCATCTCAACGCGCTGCTCCATGAGCTTCTTCAGCTTCTTATGGACGGTGAAGCCCTCGGGAGCCTTACCGAACGCGTCAGCGATGTGCTGCAGAGTCTCACGGGAGATTGCAGTCTTACCGCCGTGAACGACCTCGGTGTTCTGCTGAGCAGCAGGCAGTTCCAGACCGGAAACGTGCGCGCCAGCAGGAGCCGGTGCCGAAGACTGAGTCTCGACGAAGATAGCGTCCAGCTTCGAGTGGTAGGAGTCCAGAACTTCGTCTGCCTCTTCCTGAGAGACATCGCCACGACCGACCAGGTCCTGTGCGTACAGGGTACGGGTCGAGGGCAGGACGTCAATATCCTGGTACATCTTCGGCTGGGTCATCGACGGATCGTCAGCCTCGTTGTGACCGCGGCGGCGGTAGCAAATCAGGTCAATGACAACGTCGCGACCGAAGCGCTCACGGTACTCGAATGCCAGGCGTGCGGCGCGAACCACTGCATCCGGGTCATCAGCGTTGACGTGGAAGACCGGAGCCTTGGTCATACGCGCAATGTCGGAGGCGTGGGTTGCGGTGCGGCCGTCGTTCGGCAGGGTGGTGAAGCCAATCTGGTTGTTCACCACAACGTGCACGGTGCCGCCGGTGGTGTACGCCTTTAGGTCAGCCATCTGCAGGGTCTCCATGACGATACCCTGGCCAGCGAACGCTGCGTCACCGTGAATCAGGATCGGCAGGACCGGGTGGCCCTCAATGCCCTGCTCGCGGTAGACGTCCTGCTTAGCGCGGACGATACCCTCGAGCACGGTGTTTGCAGCCTCAAGGTGCGAGGGGTTAGCAGCCACGTACACCTGGGTCTGCTTACCGGAATCGGAGGTGAAGACACCTTCGGTACCGAGGTGGTACTTCACGTCACCGGAGCCACCCTCGTAAGGTGCTGCGGTGCCGGAGAACTCACGGAAAATCTGAGCGTAGGACTTACCAGCAATGTTGGTCAGCACGTTCAGGCGACCGCGGTGTGCCATACCAATGGCAACGCCCTTCAGGTCGTTGTTAGCGGCCTTGTCCAGAACAGCGTCCAGCAGCGGAATCAGGGACTCGCCGCCCTCCAGGGAGAAGCGCTTCTGACCCAGGTACTTGGTCTGCAGGAAGTTCTCGAATGCCTCAGCCTCAACCAGCTTGGAGAGAACACGCAGCTGCTCCTCGCGGGTGGGCTTAGCAACGCCGCGCTCCAGGCGCTCCTGGAACCATGCGCGAACTTCGGGGTCCTCAGAGTACATGTACTCAACGGACAGGGAACCGGAGTATGCCTCGTGCAGGCGCTCCAGGATGGTGCGCAGCGGCAGACGCTCGGAACCGCCGAAGCCACCGGTCGGGTAGACACGGTCCAGATCCCACAGGGTCAGGCCGTAGTTCTCCAGCTTCAGGTCCGGGTGCGAACGCATCTTGTAGCCAACGGGGTTGGTTGCTGCGGTCAGGTGGCCGTGCACGCGGTACGCGTGAATGAGCTGCTGGATACGTGCAACCTTGGAAATTTCCTGAGCGTCATCGACGTGGTTGTCGCGTGCCCAACGAACCGGCTCGAAAGGAACCTTCAGGTCGCGGAAGATTGCGTCGTAGAAGTCGTCGCCGCCGAGCAGGTAGTGCTCAACCAGCTTCAGGAACTCACCGGAACCTGCACCCTGAATGACGCGGTGGTCGTAGGTGCTGGTCAGGGTGATGATCTTGGACAGGCCCTGCTGGGTGATGAGCTTCTCGGACAGGCCACGGAACTCAGCCGGGTACTCCAGCGCGCCCACACCGATGATGGCTGCCTGGCCCTTGGAGAGACGGGGCACCGAGTGGACGGTACCGATACCACCGGGGTTGGTCAGCGAAACAGTGGTGCCGCGGAAGTCCTCAATGGTCAGCGCGCCGTTACGGCCACGCTTAACGATGTCGTTGTACGCATCCCAGAACTCGCGGAAGCTGAGGTTCTCAGCGCCCTTGAGGTTCGGAACGACCAGGTTACGGGAACCATCGGGGCGGGGCAGGTCAATAGCCAGACCAAAGTTCACGTGCGCGTTGTGGATCGCAACGGGCTTGCCCTTCTCGTCCACACCGTAGGTCACGTTCATCGAAGGCATCGCTGCCACTGCGCGAATTACTGCGTAACCAATCAGGTGGGTGAAGGAGACCTTGCCGCCGCGGGTGCTTGCCAGGTACTTGTTGATGGCAGCACGGTTCTCAATGAGCAGCTTTGCGGGGACCGCACGAACGGTGGTTGCGGTGGGGACAGTCAGCGACTCTTCCATGGTCGTGACAACTGCCTTAGCAGGGCCGCGGAGGGGGACAATCTTGTCTTCAACAGGTTCCACAGGTTCAGCCTTCTTGGTAGCAGCGGGAGGGGTGGGGTTAGCAGGCGCAGCCGCAGGCTTCGGTGCCGCGGGGGCGGGAGTTGCTACAGGTGCGGCAGGTGCAGCCGGTGCGGCGGGTGCCGCAGCAGGAGCTGCACTAGCGGTACCGGCGCCTCCCAGCGCCTTATCGATGGTCTCAAAAATGGGCCACCATGAAGGGTCCACGAGGCTCTTGTCCTTCTGGTAACGCTCGTACTGTTCTTCAACGAACCATTCGTTACCGGCAAATTCCTCAGGCACCAGATGTTCTGGCAGATTTGGCACGTTAAACGCCTCTTCCAATTAGTGTGAATTTATCCGTCGCGTCCGGGACTCTCCCCGGCATAGACGACCCGCGTCTTCGAGGGGCGAATCATCACGCTGAGCATGTGCGCATCGCCTAAGATGGTGGCCGTATGTGCGGGGTGTGCACCGTACAAACCTGCCTAGCGTGCCGTGAACGTCGGGGTTCATCCGCTTGCTTGGCGGCACACTCATGCTCCTATGTATAAGTGTAAAGAGAATCACGGTGAACTTTCCAGCTCATCGCGCCATATCCGCAATGCAATTTTTCACTCTTACGGATTAGCAATGAGCCGCGTGCGCAACAAGTGCTGTCTTGCGCTTGTGAGCAGGCACTCTACAGCACCGGGAAGAGAGGAAACCTTCGCTAAAATATGGGGTATGGATGACCCTTTGAGTAAGACTCTGACTACTAGCCAGCGCAGAATACTGCCCGCGTACTCTGCGCAACACGGCACTGTAACACCCAAAAACACCACCTCCGATGCTCAGCATCTGGACAGCCTGACTGCGGGGCTACCCCGTCAAGCCCAAGGCGCCGCACACCAGTCGATGGAGGCGGTGGCTGAGTGGATCTGATTCTCCTACTCATCGGCCTACTCCTCATCCTGGGTACCGGCTTCTTCGTTGCCGTAGAGTTCTCACTCGTGGCGCTCGAAACCGCCACCGTGCAGCAGGCAAAGGACTCCGGCGATAAATCAGCCGACGCCGTCCTGCGCTGCCTCAAAACCCTCTCCACTCAGCTGTCCAGCTGCCAGATCGGCATCACCATCACCACGCTGCTGACCGGTTACACCCTCGACGCTGCCATCAAGGCGCTCACCACCGGCGCCATCAGCAGCCTGGGTCTGCCCACCAGCGTGACCGACGTACTCACCCTGGTGCTGGCGATGCTCATCGCAACCTTGCTCTCCATGGTCGTCGGCGAACTGCTGCCCAAGGGCCTCGCTATCGCCGAACCCTACGATGTGGCGCGTCGAGTCGCCCCCGCGCAGCTGGCATTCACCCGCGTCATGTCCCCGCTCGTGCGCATCATGAACGGCTCTGCCAACTGGATTCTCGGACGCTTCGGCATGGAAGCCAAGGAAGAACTCTCCGCGGCACGCACCCCCGAAGAGCTCTCCTCCATGGTGCGCCGCTCCGCAGAAGAAGGCACCCTCGACTCCGACGCGGCACGCTTCGTGGACCGCACCCTGCGCTTCTCCGAGCTGACCGCCTCCGAAGTCATGACCCCGCGCGGCCAGGTCGCCATGCTCGAAGACACCGCCCCCGTTGCCGAAGTTATCAAGCTGGCACGCTCCACCGGCCACTCCCGATTCCCCCTCTACAAGGGCGACCACGACAACATCGTGGGCGTCGTGCACGTGAAGAAGGCAGTCGGCGTGCCCCCGGAGGTTCGCGAAACTCTCGAAGCCGGCGCCCTCGCAGAAGACGTGCTGCAGGTCCCCGAAACCCTGCACCTGGACGCGCTGCTCACCCAGCTACGCCAGGGCGCCCTGCAGCTCGCCGTGGTCCTCGACGAATACGGCGGAACCGCCGGCATCGCAACCCTCGAAGACCTCGTCGAAGAAATCGTCGGCGAAGTCTCCGACGAACACGACCGCGGCCGCACCGAACGCCCCCTACGCTACGGCAACGGCGACTGGGTGTTCTCCGGCCTGCGCCGCCCCGACGAAATCAACACCCTCATCCCCGGGCTCGAGGTTGAGGAAAGCCCCGAATACGAAACCGTCGGCGGCTTCATGATGGAACGGCTCGGCCGCATCCCCGAAGTAGGCGACAGCGTCCCCGTAACCGGCGGTACCCTGCGCGTCGATACCCTCGAAGGCCGCCGCGTGGACCGCATCCGATTCACCCCCACGCCCGCCACTAGTGCACAGGAACAGACCGAGAAGGGAGGCAACGCATGAACGACTGGGTAGCCATCGCACTGCTCGTCATCCTGCTCGCCGGAAACGCCTTCTTCGTCGCCGGTGAATTCGCCATCATGTCCACCCGACGAGCACAAATCGAACCGCTCGCTGAAGAAGGCAATAAGCGAGCGCAGACCGTCATCTACGCGCTAGAAAACGTTTCGCTTATGCTCGCCACCTGCCAGCTGGGCATCACCATTTGCTCGTTGCTGATTCTGAACGTCTCAGAACCGGCGTTGCACCACATGCTGGAGGTGCCTCTGCACCTGGTCGGCCTGCCCCACGCGATCGTGGACGTGCTCGCCTTCGGTATCACCCTGATCCTGGTCACCTACCTGCACGTGATCTTCGGCGAGATGGTTCCCAAGAACGCCGCCGTGACCCTCGCCGCCCGCGGCGTGGCCCTCTGGATTGTGCCGACCCTGGTGACCTTCTCCAAGATCTTCGCCCCCGTAGTCGCCTTGCTGAACAACCTGTCGAATAAGCTGCTGGCGCTCATGAAGGTCGAAGGAAAGGATGAGGTCGCCTCCACCTTCACCCTGGGCGAGCTACAGACCATCGTGGCAACCTCAACCGCGGAAGGCACCGTGGAAGACGACGCCGGCGTGATTGAAAGCGCCCTCGAATTCACCGAGAAGGACGTCTACGAAATCATGGTGCCCGGCGATAAGCTCGTCACCCTGCCCTTCGGCAGCACCCCCTCCGAACTGGAACGCGCCGTGGCACGCAGCGGCTACTCCCGCTTCGTCATTACCGACAGCGACGGAACCTACATGGGCTACCTGCACGTGAAGGACGCCCTCGCCATCGCCCCCGAGCGGTTCGAGGAGCCCTTCCCCTGGTACAAGCTGCGTTCCCTGGACACGCTCACCCCGACCACCGATATTGACGATGCGCTCGCCTCCATGCAGCGCAGCCGAACCCATATCGCACAGGTTATGGATGAACAGGGCGTAACCCTCGGCGTGGTCTTCCTCGAAGACGTGCTGGAGGAGCTCGTCGGCGAAATCAACGACACCACCCAGGATGCGGTGCGTGAGCGTGTACGCCGACAGCAGGCGCGCGAAGCCCAGTAATAAGCCCAGTAGCCGCATCGTGAGATACCCCGAATAAAATAGGGAAATCTTGAACACACAGCCCGCCCGGTGCCCTCGTCAAGGAGGGCTCAGGGCGGGCTGTTTTGCGGTCCAAAACGGCTTATGGATGCACCCAAGGGGCACTCTCAGACGGCGGGATGAAGCGGCAGTATAAAGTAACGGTGGGGGAGCGCAGTAGGCTGAGCTAACTATCCCTGTTGCATAAGCTACTAACAGGGAAAAGGGTTGCCTAACAGCACCCAAATGACAACAATAAAGAGTTGTTTATACGGGTGTGCGCATGATGTAGTTAAGGAACCTGCAGACTAGAACGAACCGAAAGAGAGCCCTCATGTCGCACCCGAAGATCACCCGCAAGCACTTCCTCACCGCAATGGGCTCACTCGCCGCGTCCTCCCTGCTGCTGGCAGGCTGCGCAACCGAGAACAAGACCTCCTCCGGTTCGTCCTCCTCGGCTGGCTCCAGCAAGGGCAAGGTGAAGGTCGTCGCCTCCACCGACGTCTACGCAGACATCGCCAAGCAGGTTGGCGGCGACTACATTGAGGTCACCGCGCTCATCGCCTCCACCAGCACCGACCCCCACTCCTACGAAGCCACCAGCGCCGACCGTCTCAAGGCGAAGGACGCATCCCTGATCGTCATCAACGGCGCAGGCTACGACCTGTTCCTCGAAGACCTCGCGGGCAAGGACAACACCTCCCAGAAGATCGTGAACGCGGTCAAGGTCAGCGGCAAGCTCACCGACGCCGAATACACCCACCTGGTCGAGGACCACCGCGGCGGCGAACACCACGAAGACGGCGGCGACCACGCCCACGCACACGAGTTCAATGAGCACCTCTGGTACGACTTCGAAACCATGAAGAAGGTCGCCCAGAAGATCGCTGAAGAGCTCGCAGGCCTCGACTCCGCACACGCTGAGGCGTTCCGCACCAACGCATCCACCTTCTCCAAGGAACTGGACGCACTGGACGCAGCAGCTAAGGCAATCGCCGGTGAAGGCAAGAAGTACCTGTCCACCGAGCCCGTGCCGGACTACCTGATTTCCTCCACCGGCGCAGAGAACGCAACCCCCAGCGAATTCGCTGAGGCGGCAGAAGCCGGCAACGACGTCCCCGCCCTCGTCCTGAAGGAAACCAAGGACATGGTCACCGAGAAGAAGGTCCAGCTGCTCGCCTACAACGAGCAGACCTCCACCTCCCAGACCAACGAGGTGCTGCAGGCAGCTAAGGACGCCTCGGTGAACTACGTATCCTTCACCGAAACCCTGCCGGAAAACACCAACTACCTGGCATGGATGAAGACCAACGTCAGCAACCTCGAAAAGGCGCTCTCCTAAGTGACTGACAACAATAACGGTGCCGCCCCCGCGATTTCCATTCGCGGGGGTAGCCTCGCTTTCGGGGCCCGCACTCTCTGGAAAAATCTAACCCTCGACATCGGCGCAGGCGAATACTTCGCCGTGCTCGGACCCAACGGCTCCGGTAAGTCCACCTTCCTCAAAGTCGTTCTCGGCCTGACCGGACTCAACGCTGGCGAAATCTCCGTGCTCGGCAAACCCGCACGCCTGGGCAACGCCGGCGTCGGCTACGTACCGCAGCAGAAGTCCATCCCCACCTCCACCCCGATGCGCGCCCGCGACCTCGTGGGACTTGGTGTGGACGGGCACCGCTGGGGCATCCGCCTGCACGGCCGCAAATACCGCGCCAAGGTTGACGAGCTCCTCGAAGCCGTCGGTGCGACCGAGTACGCGAACGTGCCGGTGGGTCTGCTCTCCGGCGGTGAGCAGCAGCGTCTGCGTATCGCTCAGGCGCTTGCGAACGACCCGAAGATTCTGCTGGCTGATGAGGCGCTACTCTCCCTGGACCTCAACCACCAGTACGCGGTGGCTGAGCTGATTCACCGGTTCAACCGTGAACGCGGCGTGGCGGTGGTGTTCGTGACCCATGAAATCAACCCCATCATTGAGCATGTGGATCGTGTGCTCTACCTGGCAAACGGTCGTTTCACTGTCGGCTCGGTGGAAGAGGTCATGACCAGTGAGACTCTCACCTCCCTGTACGGAACCCCGGTGAGCGTGCTCAAGTCTAATGGCCGTTACGTGGTGGTGGGTGAGACTCACGCCAGCGACCACTGCCATATTGAGGGCACCGACCAGAACATTCACGGTTCCCACCTGAAGTCTGGTCTCTCCGAACCGCAGCGCACTCTACACCTTCCGGGAGGAACCACACGATGACCATTCTTGCTTCCCTCCCCGCTCTGGCACCGGTTGCCGCCGCGCAGAATGATTTGCTCTCCCGTATCTTCGTTTTTGACCGCTACGGCGAGCTGCTGCAGATGCTGCAGAACTCCATTTTTGCTGGCGCTGTTCTGGGCCTTATCGGTGGTTTCGTCGGTATTTTTGTGATGATGCGCGACCATGCCTTTGCGGTGCACGGCGTCTCTGAAATGTCTTTCGCGGGTGCCGCCCTTGCCCTGTTGCTCGGCTATGACGTGGTGACCGGCTCCATGGTCGGTTCGATTGCCTCGGCTCTGCTGATTGCCTTTCTGGGCTCTAAGGCGAGCAATTCGAACTCGGTCATTGGTGCGCTCATGCCGTTCGGCTTGGGCTTGGGTATTCTCTTCCTCTCCCTGTACCAGGGCCGTAGTGCGAATAAGTTTGGCCTGCTGACCGGTCAGATCGTGTCCGTGGATGCCGACCAGCTGCACACCATGATTATTGGTGCGGTGGTTATTATTTCCCTGCTGGTGATGGTGTGGCGTCCGCTGAGCTTCGCCTCCCTGGACCCGGAGGTCGCGCGCGCTAAGGGCGTGCCGATGCGCTTTTTGTCCCTGGTGTTCATGGTGATTCTGGGTATTGCTGTGGCGCTGTCTGTGCAGGTGGTCGGTTCGCTGCTGGTGCTGGCGCTGCTGATTACTCCGGCGGCTGCGGCGATGCAGGTGACTGCCTCTCCGGTACGCACCCTAATCCTGTCGGTGCTGTTCGCGGAGGCGTCCATTGTGGGCGGTATTCTGCTGGCTCTTGCCGGTTCGCTGCCGATTAGTCCCTACGTGACCAGTATTTCCTTCCTGATTTACGTGGTGTGCCGTGTGATTGGTGGCGTGAAGCGCCGCCATAGCGCGTCGGGCCGCCAGCTGGCTGAGAAGGCATAAGATCTATAGAAAGAGCCCCACCTCGGGAATGAGGTGGGGCTCTTTCGTTGTCGTGCATAGGTGCCGCTGTGAAGGGGGATGTCCTGCTGTGAAGGGGGATATCTCCGTGCGGCGTGGGCTTAGTCTGCGTGGCGTTGTGTTGCCTTGTCCAGATTGCTCTGTCCAGATGCCCTGTGTGTCGTGCTGTTGCGGCGTCAAAGATCTTAGGCGCCGTATCCTTCGAGCAGAAGGGATTCCCCGGTGGGGGAGAGCTCCTCAGAATGAGGGGCTTAGAGGTTGCGGCTTAGCCTGCAACGTTAGCGTGCAGCGCCGCCCTGCGATTCTTCCTCGCGACGTGCCAAAGTGCAGTCCGGGCAGTAACCGGTCACTTCAACCACGTGCTCCAGCTCCGAGAAGCCGTGCTGCTTACCCATAGCCAGTGCCCAGTCCTCAAGGGCGGGTGCTTCCAGCTCAATGGCGGTGCCGCATCGGCGGCAGAGCAGGTGGTGGTGGTGATCTTTCACCCGGCAGTGGCGGTACAGGGTCTCACCCTCAACGCCCTTGACCGAGTCGAGCTCACCGGCGTTAGCCAGCGACTGCAGCACACGGTAGGTGGTTGCGAGAGAGACCTGTTCCTTGCGGTTCGCGAGGGTCAGGTGCAGATCCTGTGCTGAGATGAAATCGCCGAGCTCTTCCATGGTCGCCTTGATGATGCGACGCTGGCGGGTATTTCGGGCTTCGGCGGGCTTCGTAATTCTCCGTACGGGAATATGAGTGTCCATTGCTGAACCTTTCGGGACGGAAATTCGCCTCATTGTGTGGTTGATCTTGTCTTACGACTTTACACCAGAGGCGTTCAAAAGGTGGTTGATTTGCGCTTTATCTCAAAAGTTGAAGCCGCCTCGGGGTAGGTGCGGAGGTTCGCGGTAGACTAAAACTATGAAGATGACGAAGTACACCCACTCATGTATCCGCCTTGAGAATGAGGGGCGCACCCTCGTTCTTGACCCCGGCAACTTTGCCGCAGAAGGCGAACACGCCACCGCGCTGGAAGGCGCCGATTACCTGTTCGTGACTCACGCGCATCCGGACCATTTTGATGGCCCGTCGGTGCTGCCGCTGATTGCTCAGCGCGCCGAGTCGCAGAACCCGTTGAAGATTTGGGCTCCCGAGGCTGTAGCCCAGGTCATCAAGGAGGCTGTGCCTGCTGCCGAGGTTACCGTTGTTTCCTCTGATTCTGAGTTCAGCATCCCCGGTTTTGAGGTGAAGACCTACGGCGGTCAGCACGCCCTGATTCACCCGCTGATTCAGACCATCGCTAACGTTGGTTACCTGATTAACGGTGCCGTGTACCACCCGGGTGACTCGCTGGTGGTTCCTCACCGCGTGCGTGCAAATACCGTCCTGGTGCCGATTCACGCCCCCTGGTCGAAGGTTCAGGAAGTCATCGATTTTGTGATTGCGACCGGCGCGCAGCGTGTGGTTCCGATTCACAACGGCATGATTAATCAGAATGGCACCGGCATTATTGAAGGCCTGGTGACGAACTTCGGTGCGAAGTACGGCACTGAGCTGAAGCACCTGAACCCCGGTGAGAGTATTGAGGTTGAGGCGTAAGCCTGACCGTTGAGCTTCAAACGCGCCGATGACGGCGCATGAAGGAGAGTATTGTGAGCACAATTTTTACCAAGATTATTGATGGCGAAATCCCGGGTCGTTTCGTCTGGAAGGACGATCAATGCGTGGCGTTCATGGACATCATGCCTCTGTCGGAAGGTCACCTGCTGCTCGTTCCCCGCGCTGAGGTCGACCGTTGGCCCGACCTGCCGGCTGAGCTGGCAGCGCACCTGTTCGCTGTGGCGCACAAGATTTCTGGTGCCCTGGATCAGGCGTTTGATAAGGACCGTGTGGCTCTGATGATTGCGGGCTTCGACGTTCCGCACACCCACATCCACCTGTTCCCGGCTGACGGCATGGCTGACTACGATCCCGCTAACGCGAAGAAGGATGCGACCGCCGAAGAGCTGGATGCGGCCGCTGAGAAGGTGCGTGCCGCCCTGCGCGAGCGCGGCCACGGCGAGTTCGTGCCCGAGGCGTAAGCGCCGTTTACAGCGCGTATAAACACGAAGGAGCCGCCCTCTACAGATTTGTAGAGGGCGGCTCCTTCGTTGCTATATCCCGTTGCCATATCCCGGTGGGAAAGAAGCTTAGTGCTTTTCAGCCTTGGAGATCTGCTCAGCCAGGTCCTCGGGGGAGAGGTTAGCGGAGGAGAACTCGGGGGTCAGCGGCAGGTGCAGCTGCAGGCCGGTACCGGGGCAAATCTCGACCTTTGCCGAGCGCAGCTTGAAGTCGACCACGTGGCCGCCCTGAACGCGCTCATCATCGATAAAGTGGGCGTGGCAGCCGGGCACCGAGATGCCCTGCTCGTAGATCGGGGTGCGGAAGCCAACAATCGTGCCGGTTACGTTATCGAACTGGACAATGTCCTCATTCTCGGTGGCCGCAACCATCTTCGGGTAGGGCTTCTCCTGCTTGATGACGGTGCGGGTGCGGACCCATTCGAACTCGCCGTAAATCTTGATGGCGTACATGTAGTTCTTGGAGACGGTGAAGTCATCCAGAATCTGCGAGGCAGACTTACGGAGTAGGTTATGCGGTAGTTCGCGCTTAATCATGGGCACGAAGTTGGTGACCACGGCGTAGGGGGTCTGCTGGCGCAGGTCGGGCAGGGATACGGAGCCGTCGTGGCGCACCTGGTAGCAGACGCCGTCGAGGACGACCATTTCGCCGTCGAGGCCGTTGAAGGTACCCACACCGAAGTTGCCGTGGCTCAGAAGCTCACCGATGGTCATCTCGCCATCGTAGATGCCGTCCAGCAGCTGGGACATGAGGCCGGTCTGAAAAACTTCGTTACGGAAAACAGTTTCACCGTTTAGGATGGTCGGCTGATATGCCATGAGATTTCTCCTCGTTACAGTGGATGCGGCGTCAGACGGGTCGGTCGGTCATCGGCGATACTCGCCCTAGCTGATGCTAAAAAGGGGAAGGGCGGCGGGGAGAACACGGCGTTGTGATGTCGTTTCTCGCGGAATTCGTAGGTGCCGCCGGCCGGGCGCACGCACTTTCATTGTACGCCTGTGCAGGAAGAACCCCGGGACTAGCGGGTACAACATCTTATGATGTGACCCTTGAACGGATCACCCTGGCGTGAATTACCCAAGTGCGGCTGACTTAGCGGGGCTGACTTAGCGGGGCTGATATACCGCAAGTGACGCGAGGGCATAAAAATAGACTGGCGTTCCCTCCGGTTGCACGACGAAAAGGGAGGGAACGCCAGCACCAACAGCTTAGCCCTTAGAGCCGCTCTAAGCGCAACTAAGGCATACGAAGCTCATCGAGACAGAAAAATATTAGACACGAACCGTCACCCAAATGGTTCGGCGAGCCTGCACTCCGCAGAAACCCTGCAGAAACCCCTCAGAACACACAACAATGGCCTATATGCTCCCCAAGGGAACATATAGGCCATTGCACACTATTCGGAACGTAGCCCTATACGGGGCAGGGCTCAGAGCTCAAATCTAGAAGCCTGGAATTAGACGCCGTAGTACAGCTGGTACTCAAGCGGGTGCGGAACCAGCGAGAGCGGCTCCAGCTCGTTCTTACGCTTGTAGTCAATCCAAGCCTGAATCAGGTCCTCGGTGAAGACGCCGCCCTCGAGCAGGAAGTCGTGGTCAGCCTCCAGAGCCGCCAGCGCCTCCTCCAGGTTAGCCGGAGCCTTCTTGATGTCCTTAGCCTCTTCAGCGGGCAGCTCGTACAGGTCCTTATCGATCGGTGCCGGCGGCTCAATGCGGTTACGGATACCGTCCAGACCAGCCATCAGCTGAGCAGCAAACGCGAAGTAGGGGTTAGCGGAGGGGTCCGGTGCACGGAACTCCAGACGCTTAGCCTTCGGGTTGGTGCCGGTAATCGGGATGCGGATACCGGCGGAACGGTTACCCTGCGAGTACACCATGTTGATGGGAGCCTCGTAGCCGGGAACCAGACGCTTGTAAGAGTTCACGGTCGGGTTGGTGAACGCCAGAACAGCGGAGGAGTGCTCAATCAGACCGCCAATGTACCAGCGTGCGGTGTCAGAGAGGTTAGCGTAGCCGCGCTCGTCGTAGAAGAGGGGCTCGCCGTCCTGCCACAGCGACTGGTGGCAGTGCATACCGGAGCCGTTGTCACCGAACACGGGCTTGGGCATGAAGGTCACGGACTTGCCCCATGCGTCTGCGGTGCCCTTGATGACGTACTTGAACTTCAGCAGGTCGTCAGCAGCCTTGGTGAGGGTGTCGAACTTGTAGTTGATTTCTGCCTGGCCGGCTGCGCCCACCTCGTGGTGGCTACGCTCAACCTCAAGGCCGACCTCGTCCATTGCTACGCACATTGCGTCACGCAGGTCAGCCTGCTTGTCGACGGGGGAGACGGGGAAGTAGCCGCCCTTGACGGGGGTCTTGTTGCCCAGGTTGCCGCCCTCTTCCTTGCGGCCGGTGTTCCAGGGAGCCTCATCGGAGTCGATCTTGAAGAATACGGAGTTCGGCTCGACCTGGTAGCGGACGTCCTCGAAGACGAAGAATTCAGCCTCGGATGCGAAGAACGCGGTGTCTGCAATGCCGGTGGATTGCAGGTATGCTTCGGCACGCTCAGCGACGCCGCGGGGGTCACGGTGGTAGGGCTCGCCGGTGCGGGGGTTCACGATGGAGCAGATGATGACCAGGGTCTTCTCAATGCGGAAGGGGTCAACGTACGCGGACTGAACGTCGGGAATCAGCTGCATGTCGGACTCTGCAATGCCCTGGAAGCCGCGAATGGAGGAGCCGTCAAAAAGCTGGCCGTTGACGAAGAAATCGTCATCAATCGCCTTAGCGGGCAGGTTGAAGTGCTGCTGCACGCCGGGCATGTCGGTGAATCGGATATCAACGAAGACTACTTCTTCGTTCTTGATAAAGTCGAGAACTTCCTGGGGGCTGGTAAACATGAGGACTGCTCCTTGTTCGACTGACGGTGCAGGAGGGTGCTTTCCCTCATCACATTCAGTCTTTGGTTTAGTTTTTGGCCGCGGGCAAAACCCTGTGACATATCAAGCATAGTGGTTATTTTTTGCGCGTGCGTGACTATCGTGTTTCGGTAATGTTACAAATCCTGGAAAGGAGTTACATCTACGTTGCCTCACGAAACACAGTAGAGATGCTAACGCCCTCAGTAGAGCCAGTAGCAAAGCCAATATCAATGCCAGCAACAGCGCAATAACCGGGCGTAACAAAAGGCCCCGACCCTCCCCACACGGGAAGAGCCGGAGCCTTCAAAACCTCATATCAGCGTCTCGCTTAGCGGCCGCGCATCGCACGACGGTCGGGGCGTGCACGCATCGGGTCAACACCCTTCGGCAGACCATTCATCGGGTTACGCATAGTGTTCAGAGTGCTCAGGCGACCAGAAACAACCTGCATCTCCTGCTGAGTCAGAGCCTTCGGAAGCTTGTTCATAGTCTTCACAACGTCCTTGAGCTCAACCTGACCCTCATCGTGACCGGTCTCAATCACATGAACCGGCACACCGGGAGCCACACGAGCCAGGTGCTTCTTCTCAGTGTTCACCAGCGAGTTCACGCGGCTGTGAGGGCCCTCGGTCACCAGCACAATACCGGGACGGCCCAGCGCACGGAACACCAGATCCTGGTTGCGGTTCGCAGCAACGGGCTGCTCCTCAACAATCCAACCGCGGCGCACCGAGTTCATCGCTGCACCACTACGACCGGGCTGGTTCTCAATCTGAGCAAAAGCCGCAGTCTGCGCGCGGCGACCCAGCAGAAGCATCGCCACAATAGCGGCAACGCCCAGACCCAGAATCAGGAAAGTAATCCAGTTACCCAGGGCAATACCGATGAGGAGGAAAACCAAAAGGGTACCCAGAGCCGACAGACTCAGAATCCAACCGATATTCGGGTCGGACTTCTTGGTCATCTGGTAGACCTGCTTCATCTGGGCGAAAGTGCCCGGAGTGCGTTCCTTCTTCTTTTTCTTCTCTTCGCGCTTATCTGCCACGATTCTTCCTCGGCTGGTTCTTCCGCGGCCCCGAGAAGCGCCTCAAACGCTCACGGAACCATAGTGACGTAACGATGCAGTGTATGCCTGCAATTTTTCTAGTTTACCCTACCCGCACAAGGGGCGGGGCATAAGGGGAGGCTCCCCGAACACCGGACGAACACCGGGTTCGAGGAGCCTCAACGCTCTCAGAAAGATTCTGAAAAGGCTTAGTAGCCCGCAGCCACCAGGGAGGAGGCTTCCTGCAGGGCTGCACCCTCACCCTCAATGTGGGCAAGGTTCTCAGGGATCGGGTAGCCGTTCTTACGCATTGCACGAGCCCACAGGCGACCTGCACGGTACGAAGAACGAACCATCGGGCCCGCCATAACGCCAGCGAAACCAATCTCCTCAGCCATGTTCGCAAAATCCACGAACTGCTGCGGCTTCACCCAACGCTCAATCGGGTGGAAGAGCGGGCCGGGGCGCAGGTACTGGGTGAGGGTAATGATGTCACAACCAGCATCGTGCAGATCGCACAGCGCCTCGTAAATCTCCTCGTCGGTCTCGCCCATACCCAGAATCAGGTTGGACTTGGTGACCATGCCACCTTCCTTAGCCTGGGTAATAACATCCAGGGAACGCTCGTAACGGAACGCCGGGCGAATCTGACGGAAGATACGGGGGACGGTCTCCAGGTTGTGCGCGAAAACCTCAGGCTTAGCGTCAATCACCTTCTGAACATGCTCGGGAACACCCTTGAAGTCGGGGACGAGCATCTCAACGCCGGTGTTCGGGCACATCTTGTGAATCTGGCGGGTGGTCTCTGCGTACAGCCACGCACCGCCGTCTTCCAGATCGTCACGAGCAACACCGGTCACGGTTGCGTAACGCAGACCCATGACCTTCACGTTCTTAGCAACCTTGAACGGCTCAGCGTAGTCAACAGCAACGGGCTTACCGGTCGCAATATTGCAGAAGTCGCAACGGCGGGTGCACTCGGAACCACCAATCAGGTAGGTTGCCTCACGGTCTTCCCAGCATTCGTAAATATTGGGGCAGCCTGCCTCTTCACACACGGTGTGCAGGCCCTGACCGCGAGCCAGCTCGCGCATCTCGTTGTATTCGGGGCCAACAATAGCCTTGGTCTTAATCCAGTGAGGCTTCTTCTCAATGGGAACCTCAGCGTTGCGGGCCTCCACACGCAGTAGCTTGCGTCCTTCAGGTGCGGTGCTCAAAAGTCTTCTCCTTGGTCTAGATGTGCCCTCTGTGCAGGTGGGCCATCTTCTATTTTACGCCCGCTCAGGCGTAGGTGAAACTGATTTTCGTATATGACGAACAAAGCCGGACGCGTTACGTGTACGACCCGTTCGATGCTTCTTGACTGCGTCTAACCCTGCGTTTAGTCCTGCGCCGCAATGGGCTCGAAAGACTCTGCCAGGCGGTCCTGGTACTTCAGAAGCTCTGCCTCCAGCGGCTCCAAAATATCGGCGGGGGTGACGGTGCGGCCCAGCTGCTCCGAAATAGTGGTAACACCCGCATCGCTAATGCCGCAGGGAATGAACTGCTGGAAAGGTGCGGTGTCGTTGCAGCAGTTGATTGCGAAGCCGTGCATGGTGGTGTTACGCGAAACGCGCATGCCCAGTGCCGCGATCTTCTTGTCCTGGGTGATGCCGTCGCCCAGGATCCACACGCCGCTACGGCCCTCAACGCGCTCACCCTTAATGCCCAGACCAGCCAGGACGTTAATGATGATTTCCTCGACGATGCGCACGTATGCCACCACATCAATGGGCTCGGGCAGGCGCAGAATCGGGTAGCCGGTCAGCTGGCCGGGGCCGTGCCAGGTCAGCTTGCCGCCGCGGTCAATCTTGACGACGGGGGTGGACTTGTCTGCGGGGTACTCGTGGTCTTCGGTGCGTTTACCGGCGGTAATCACTGCCTCGTGCTCAAGTAGAAGAATCGTATTCTGGCGGGTGCGGTTAGCCACCTCATCGTGGATGCGGTACTGCTCGTCCAGGCACTCAACATAGTTCACATAGTTCGGGGCGAAGCCCACGCGTTCAATCGTCACAGACATACTTTCTACCTTAGTACTGCTAGTGGAGGGAAGAAAATTAGGGCGCCCTGAATCACGTGATGAGCGAACACGTCGGAATGTTACGTGAGGGTGTGCTCAAGGGGAGGGAGAGAGAATAAGCAGATAAATACCTGAATTCACTTTTGGGGTTCTTTGGAGTATTTGAACTATTTTAGTGTGCTTAAAGATATTATTTGATGTAATTTGATAACATGATGGTATGAGAAGCAAAGAAGCACACGTTCTGGAAAGTATCGCCAACCCGGCTCTACCCACCCTGCAGATTGTCGAGTACCGGGGCGAAACCACCGCAAGCGCACCCACCGCACGTTCCCTACCCTCTGTGCACCCCGGACGCTACACCCTGCGCACCATTTCTCAGCCCACCCCGCTAGACCCCTCCGCCCCGGCAGCTCCCTCCACCCAGCTGGCTCCTGCCGCACCCACTCTGCGCGCGGCAGCCAATGGGTACGGATTCGAGGAAAACACGGATGCATCCGCTCAGAGGCACGCCCAGACCCCGCAGGTAGCCGCGGCCCTACGTAACGCGCCCGGACTCGCCAAGCTCCACGCCGTTACTAGTGAGAGCGCCGATAGCGCCGACAGCGCCGATCAGCTGTGCCTCTGGTACGAGCCCCTCGACGCGGGCACTCTCGACAAGCTCCTGCGCGCTCGCCCCCTGACACCCGCCGAGCTCATGACCCTGGCACGCACCCTGCACCGGGCGCTCGGCAGCCTCAAAAAGGTAGGGGAGGGGCGCGCCGAACTAAGCGCCGAATATATTGCTCTGAGCGCCGCCGGAGTGCCCAAACTCCTGCTACCTGACGCCGTCTACCGTGAAACGGCCCCTCAAGATACGGAACAGCTCACCGCCGCTCGGGGCAACTACGCACGCTCCGCAGCAGCCCTGCTCTGGCAAGCCGCCTGCGGGCACACACCGGAACCCTCCGCCGCCCGCGTACCTCTCTCACTGCGCATGGATTCACAGCGCATGGGAGCCGCCGACACCGCAACCGATGGGGCACCCAGCAGCGAGTGGATTGAGCGCCTCGGCAGAGCCCTCGAATACCTGCTGGACGCACCCGCCCAGGAGGCAGCGCTCGCAGGGCTCAGCTCCGTGGTCGCCCTGGCGGAGGAGGTGCCGCCTCGCCCGCTCAACGTCTACCTGAGCTGTTCAGAACGAGCCCGCGCTCTAATTCCCGCAGCTGTGGAGCCCGCGCCGGTACAGATGCTCTCAAAGACGCAGAAAGCGCAACGCTACCTGGCGGAACGTTTGCCTCGCGTGAAGAAGCCGGCAGCTACCGCAGGCTCTATGCCGTTGAGCCCTGTGGCGTGCTCCGCATTGAGCCCTGCAAAGAGCGCACCCGCTCCGAAGAATGCAGATGCCGCAAAGAACGCAGAAGCGACAGGCTCATCTCGCCTTGCGGCGTTACGCGGTGCGCTGAGCCGTCCCTCCGTACGTCTGGGCGTAGCCGCGCTGGCTCTGGGGTCCATCGCCCTACCGCTCGGGTTCACCCTCTACGGGCAGAACGCCCCGGCAACGGCACAGCCCGTCTCCGCTCAAGCCGTGAACGCAACGGGGGAGCAGGACCCCGGTGGCACGGCAATACAGAATCAGAGCACACAGGATCAGAGCGCGCAGGGCGATCAGATTCTACGAGCCCTGATCGACCAGCGAAACCAAGAACGCCGTGCCCGAGGCGGTGCAGAGCTCACCGTCGACACCGCCGAAGAACTCAGCCGCGACAGCGAGAACATCCGCGTGATGGCGGTAGTCTCTGCGCCCGGCTACCGCGCCGATAAAACCGAGCAGGAAGCCCGCAAACTCAGCGAAGAAAACGGCGTCACTCGCCAGAAAGTCATCTTCGACCTGCATCGAGGTGAGAAAGGCTGGGAGATCGCCCGCGCCGAACCCGTACCGGCATAGCTGACACCGAGTAACTAACACTGTGTAACTGACGCTGTAGAAACGCGGACGCAACAAAAGGCGGCGGCCCCACCCACCGAAGTGGATGGAACCGCCGCCTTTTGCTCACTGTCCGGGAAAACCCGGAGAGCTACGCTCGGTTACCCATCAGGGCACCGCCACAAGGAAACTTCCTTGAATCTATGCAGGTCTTAGAGGCCCAGCTCAGACTCGAAGTTTGCCTCCTCCAGGCGGGTCTTGAGGGTGTGCAGGAAGCGACCAGCGTCCGCACCGTCGACCACGCGGTGATCGTAGGTGAGGGACAGGTAGCACATGGAGCGGATAGCGATAACGTCGTTACC
Source organism: Rothia sp. HMSC069C04 (assembly GCF_001812895.1). Classification (NCBI taxonomy): domain Bacteria; kingdom Bacillati; phylum Actinomycetota; class Actinomycetes; order Micrococcales; family Micrococcaceae; genus Rothia; species Rothia sp. HMSC069C04. The sequence goes on along the minus strand of NZ_KV810736.1, from coordinate 36,622 downwards.
ATCAACATCCTTAACAACCATGGGGCGCTTCACGATGGAACCGGTACCGAGGATTGCAACGTTCGGCTGGTTGATGATCGGGGTGTCGAACAGTGCACCGAAGGAACCAATGTTGGTGATGGTGAAGGTCGAACCCGACAGCTCCTCGGGGGAGATGTCGCCGGTACGTGCACGGCCACCCAGGTCGCCAATAGCCTTTGCCAGGCCAGCAATGCCCAGGTCAGAAGCGTTCTTGATGACGGGAACCAGCAGACCCTTGGGGGTGTCCACAGCAATCGCGATGTTCTCGGAGCCGTGGTAAGTGATCTGCTTGTAGTCTTCGGTCATGGAAGCGTTCAGAGCGGGGTGCTGCTGCAGAGCCTCAGCGGATGCCTGGACGAAGAAGGGCAGGAAGGTCAGCTTAGCGCCCTCACGAGCAGCGAAGCCGTCCTTAGCCTTTGCACGCAGCTGAACGATGCGGGTCACGTCAACCTCGGTGACCTGGGTCAGCTGGGTGGAGATGTCCAGGGACTCACGCATACGCTTTGCAATAACCTGGCGGATACGTGCGGTCTTCTCGACGGTGCCACGCTTGGGGGAAACCTCGAAGGTGTGCGGTGCCTTTGCGGAACCAGCAGCCGGAGCAGCAGCTGCAGCGGGTGCAGCAGCGGCGGGAGCAGCGGAACCCTTAGCAGCGATAGCAGCCTGAACATCCTGCTTGCGGATGCGGCCACCAACACCGGTGCCCTTGACGGTGGACAGGTCGATGCCGTTGTCCTTAGCGAGCTTACGGACCAGCGGGGTCACGTATGCTTCGCCCTCAGCAGCTGCCGGAGCGGCAGGTGCAGCGGGAGCTGCAGGAGCTGCGGGAGCAGCCGGAGCAGCAGCGGGTGCTGCGGGAGCAGCAGGAGCCTCAGCAACCGGAGCCGGAGCAGCGGGAGCAGCTGCAGCAGCAGCGTCGCCGATGATAGCCAGAACCTGGCCAACCTCTGCGTCCTCATCCTCGGGGATGCGGATCTCGAGCAGGGTACCTGCTACGGGGGAGGGAACCTCGGTGTCAACCTTGTCGGTGGAAACCTCAACCAGGGGCTCGTCAACCTCAACCTGCTCGCCAACTTCCTTCAGCCAGCGGGTAACGGTGCCCTCGGTGACGGACTCGCCCAGTGCGGGCAGTACGACCTCGATGCCTGCAGCAGCAGCTGCGGGAGCAGCCGGAGCAGCAGCGGGTGCAGCGGGAGCCTCAGCAACCGGAGCGGGAGCTGCGGGAGCCTCAACAGCTGCGGGAGCAGCCGGAGCAGCAGCACCGGAACCGTCGCCAATGATAGCCAGAGCAGCGCCGACCTCGACGTCCTCGTCCTCGGGGACGAGAATCTGCTCAACAACGCCTGCTACGGGGGAGGGAACCTCGGTGTCAACCT
>NZ_KV810736.1:24592-35125 GCF_001812895.1 Rothia sp. HMSC069C04 | reverse complement strand
TGTCAACCTTGTCGGTGGAAACCTCAACCAGGGGTGCGTCAACCTCAATGGTGTCGCCGACCTCAACGAGCCAGCGGGTAACGGTACCCTCGGTCACGGACTCGCCCAGTGCGGGCAGTACTACGGTGTGGGACATAATCTTTCCCGTTCTCCTTGTGAATGCTTGAACTAGAAAAATGTGAGCGGCGACCCGGATGCGCGCCGCATGCATCGAAGCACGTCGACGCGCATCCGGATAGGGGCGTTGTTCAGCGGATACGCCCGGCAACCGCTAACGACCAACGGTCGTCAATACTAAGCTGACGCGCTAACGCCAGTCAGCAAAATTTATGCGCTGTGCAGCGGGGTGCCGTTCAGGACCATTGCAGCCTCACCCAGGGACTCGTTCTGAGTCGGGTGTGCGTGGATGAACTTAGCGACGTCCTCGGGGAATGCTTCCCAAGCAACCCACATCTGAGCCTCACCAATCTGCTCACCCATGCGCTTACCAATAGCGTGAACACCAACGATGGGGCCGTCCTTCTGGCGGACAACCTTCACGATACCGGTAGCACCGAGGATAGCGGACTTACCGTTACCAGCCAGGTTGTACTCAGCGGTCTCAACGTTCTCAGCGCCGAACTTCTCCTTAGCCTTGGGCTCGGAGTAGCCAACGGAAGCGATCTCCGGGTCACAGAAGGTGACCTTGGGGATGTTGATGTCCTCAACAACGGTGGGGTTCAGGCCAGCAATCTCTTCTGCAACGAAGATACCCTGCTGGTAACCGCGGTGAGCCAGCTGAACGCCGGGGACGATGTCGCCAACAGCGTAGATGTTGCCCACACCGGTGTGCAGACGCTCGTTAGCCAGAACGAAGCCGCGATCCATGGGGATGCCCTGCTCCTCGTAGCCCATGTTTGCGGTGTTCGGGCCACGACCAACAGCAACCAGAACAATCTCTGCCTCGAAGACCTTGCCATCAGCCAGGGTGACCTTAGCACCGTTAGCGTCCTGCTCAACCTTCTCGAAGAGGGTGCCGGTGTTGAACTTGATGCCGCGCTTCTTGAACGCACGCTCCAGAACCTTGATGATAGCCGGGTCCTCGTTGGGGACCAGGTTCGGCAGGCCCTCGATGATGGTGACGTCAACGCCCATAGCGTTCCACATGGATGCGAACTCGCAACCAATCACGCCGCCACCGAGCACGATAGCGCTCTTGGGCAGGTAGTCCATCTCCAGTGCCTCGGTGGAGGTCAGAACGCGACCCTCAATGGGCAGACCGAAGGTCTTGGAGACCGAACCGGATGCCAGGATAATGTTCTTACCCTTGTACTCAACACCGCCGACGGTGATGGTGTCCTGAGCGGTGAGCTTACCCTCGCCGGGGATAATCTCAATGCCCTTCATCTTCAGCAGGCCTGCAAGACCCTTGAACTTACCGGAGACGATGCCGTCCTTGTAATCGCGAACCTTGCCCATTTCGATGGACTGCAGCACAGCGTTAACGCCAACCTTGGACGCCTCGCGTGCCTCTTCAGCCAGCTCAGCAGCGTGCAGGTACGCCTTGGTGGGGATACAGCCGGTGTGCAGGCAGGTGCCGCCGACCTTTTCCTTCTCGATCAGGCCGACGGTGAAGCCTAGCTGGCGTGCGCGAATAGCTGCAGAGTAGCCAGCGGAACCGCCGCCGAGGATGAGGATGTCGAATTCTTGAGCCACGATATTGCTCCCTTGCATAGTTGTGGGGGCTAAAGACCCCTGCAATGAGTTCTTTACCAATTTATTGGTAGGTTCCCCAGCATGCGCGAAAGGCCCGCGACTTACAAAAAATCGCGCGCCCCTCCGCGTACGCAGAAAAACACTTAATACAACAATACCCCCGTTGGCGGTCGTTTAAGTTCACTCAGGGCGGTTTTAGCCGATTAATCACCCAAACAGCGCAAATTTTTCACCACTCAAGAAAAGCGGCGCGTCATAGAACAGTCAGATGGCAGGGAACAGTCAGATGGCAGGACCACCACAGCGGTCGCACAGAACGTGTCCGAGAACAGACGCAGAGGAGGGCTCCCCGGTAGAAATACCGGAAAGCCCTCCTCTGATCAGCTCTATGCTGGCAGATGTCTATGCTGGTGGATGCGCACGGACACGTACCTAGTGATGCCGCGCGCCCAGTAAAGCTACAGGCTACTTAGCGTACGACTGGATGAAGTTCACCAGGGTAGCGGTACCAAAGCCGGTACCTTCCTTCGGGGTGAAGCCGTAGGGTGCCTCCTCGTTGAACGCGGGGCCCGCAATATCCAGGTGAGCCCAGGGGATGCCCTCGCCCACGAACTCCTTCAGGAACAGACCCGCAGTCAGCGCGCCACCGTAGCGGGAACCAATGTTCTTGATGTCAGCGACCGGGGACTCCAGGCTCTTACGCAGGTAGGACTCCAGCGGCATCGGCCAGTAAGACTCACCCGCAGCAGCACCGGCTGCAATCACGCGGTCACGAATCTCCTCGTCACCGAGCAGAGCCGCGGTGCGCAGACCCAGAGCAGCCATAGCGGCACCGGTCAGGGTAGCGATATCCAAGATGACGTCCGGGTTCGACTCAGAAGCCAGAGCAATACCATCAGCCATGACCAGGCGGCCCTCAGCGTCAGTGTTCAGAACCTCAACGGTACGGCCATCACGCATGGTGATGATGTCCTCCGGGCGCAGTGCGTGGCCGCCGGGCATGTTCTCAGCCAGGCACAGGTAACCGGTCACAGCAACCGGAACGTCCAGTTCAGCAGAAGCGAGCACAGCGTTCAGAACGGATGCGGCACCCGCCATATCGCACTTCATGGTCATCATCGAAGCGGCAGGCTTCAGCGAGTTACCACCGGTATCGAAGGTGATGCCCTTACCGACCAGAGCCACGTGAGCCTTCGGGTTCTCAGGGGTGTACTTCACAACGGCAAGAACCGGCTTGCGGGGCGAACCCTGACCAACACCGGAAATGCCGCCGAAGCCCTCCTCAGCCAGGCGGTCGTGGTGGAACAGCTCAATCTCAATGTTTGCGTAATCCTCAGCGACCTCAGCAGCGAACTCAGCGAAAGTCTCCGGGTACAGGTGCGACGGAGGCAGGTTCACCAGGCGGCGAGCGTCCTTAGCGGTCTCACCCAGAACCAGGGCGTGAACCAGAGCCTCCTCAGCCTCTTCCTGGTCAATCGAGGAAACAATCAGAATGGAATCGATCTCTTCCTTAATCGAGTCCTGAGTCTTGCCGCGCAGGCCCTCCTCAACGAAGTTACCCAGCACAGCGCCGTGAGCAATAGCCTCAATTTCCTCTACCGAAGAAACACCGAAATCGAAAGCAATCTCCTCAGCGGAACCAACCAGCTGACGAGCCGCAGAACCAGCAGCGTAACGCAGAGCGTCCAAACGCTCCTGACCCTCAGCAGTATCAGAGCCCAGACCCGCCAGCGCCACAATGCCGGCACCGGTGTCCTCAAGACCGGGCAGACGCAGCAGCTGATCGGGGGCACCCGAGGCGCCCAGCGCCTCCAGCAGCTCGTTAATACCCTCAACAGAGTCCTCAGACAGGGAGCTCGGCGCCAGGTACGCACCGTCAGCGCCCTTCAGAACGCCCAGAACCAGAACGTCAGCTTCGAGCGCTTCAAGGTCGGTGCTGTGAATAGACAGAGACAGAGACATCGTTACTCCTTTGCGTATGTCTTCTCAAAATAGTCGGGGCACATCCTCGCGCCCGAAAAACTCAACTGTAGGCCCTCGAAGAGTGAGGATGAATACCGCCGCGCAAAGCCGCGCGGACTACTGCTTCTACTCTACACGGATATGTAGGAGTGCGTGAGGTTCAGCTCTCACTCCCAAACAGCTTGCAGGGCAGAAAAACGCACAAGAAGCCGAGCTGTAACCTCTTAAGAACGTCGACGAGACATCAAACAAGTTCACCTACTGTGAGAAAAGCCCGCGCACTGTCGAGACAGGGCAGTAGTGGCATAAAATGAAAGACTACGGAAAGCGTCAGATAACAGAAGACGCCCCTTCGCCCCAACACCTCGGGTACCGGCAGAAAACACTAAGCCCACCCGAACGCGACGCGAACCAGACAGAAGTGAGGAGGCGTAATGCTCAACCCCGAAGATCTCTACTTAGCCAACACCAAAATATTGGACGACCCCAGGATGCACGGGCTAACCCTCGTCATCGCCCTCTCCAGCCCGCAAGACGCAGGTTCCACCGCAGGTCAGCTCGGGCAGGTGCTACTCAGCGAACTCAAAAACATTGAAATCGTCGAGTTCGACAGCGACCAGCTGCACGACTATCGCGCCCGCCGCCCCTACATCCGCTACGAAAAAGACCACTTCGAAAAGCCGCAATACCCGCAGCTGAAGCTCTACGCCGTAGAAGACAGCCTCGACAAGCCGTTCCTGCTACTCACCGGTGCCGAACCGGACCTGCAGTGGCAGCGCTTCGAAAAGGCGGTGCTGACCATCGCCCAGCGGGTCAAGCCCTCCCTGGTCGTGCTGGTCTCCGCATTCCCCATGCCGGTGCCGCACACCCGCCCCTTCCCGATTACCGCGCACGGCTCCCGCAAGGACCTGATTCGCGGCATCTCCCCGTGGAAGCCCAGCGCGGACGTGCACGCAACCGTCACCAACCTGTTGGAAGTGCTCTTCACCGAAAACGGAATCGACACCGTCGGCTTCGGCGTGAACATTCCCCAGTACATTTCGGAGGCGGACCTGCCGCAGGGCACCCTCACTGCCCTCGAACACGTGGGCATGGCGGCGCACCTCTCCCTACCCACCGAGAACCTGCGCGAAGCCGCACGCCACGTGCACAGCCAGATCAACGATCAGGTCAAGCAGAACCCCGAAATTGGTCGCATGATTACGACCATGGAAGAGAACTACGACGAGAACTTCCGCACCTCCGACATTGCGGTTCCCCTCTCGCGACGCGACGCGCACAACGTGCCCAGCCGCGACGAGATTGGTGCGCTCTTCGAGCGGTTCCTCGACGAACAGTAAAGCGTGCGCAGTAGGGGATACCGCCCGTCAGATAGTGCCTGACAGATATTGCGTGACAAATTATGACGCGGCACCCCGCGCCGCTGTGGACAAACCCCGGTAAACAAACGAACAATACGAATAAATCTGTGGAACCTTCGGACACATGAACCGAAGTATCCACAGATTTATTCGTTTAACCCCGAACCCGCGCAACCCATGCCACCGTGAAGGCATGAACGCAAATAATATCCCCAATGGCAACATCTCCAACGGCAATATCCCCAACAGCGGCTACGACACGCCCCCGCCCATCCGCAACGAATACGACGTGCTCAGCTGCGCCCTCCACCAGCACGGCTACTGGCCCGACCACTCACTCATCATCCTCACCGCAACCGACAACACCCTCGGCCCCAGCCTGCGCGTCAACCTACCCGACGAACCCTGCACCCTGCCCGAACGCGCCGACTTCCTCCACGAAACCTTCACCAAACTCCCCACCAGCCACAACGGCGAAACCCTCACCCGCTTCTACGCCATCATCATCGACGGCGACAACACCGTACGCCAACGCCAACTCAACCCCGACACCGCCCAGCTCGCCACCATCGACGAAATCCATAACGACCTCGAAACCCAAATCAACATCAACACCTGGCTCCACCTGCTCCACGACCCGCGCATCGTCAGCGAACTACGCTGCGAAGACGTCATCTACGCAGGAGGCGCCAGCATCTGGGCACTCAACCCCGAACAGCAAGCCCTCACCCTCCTCGCACCCATCGAAGAAATCCACCACAGCGGCTACTACACCTGGCTCACCCGCCACGGCGACACCATCGCCGACACCGCCCAGCACAACTACGCCCACAGCCCCTGGGACACCGACCCCACAACCAACCCCGAAATCCGCCACGACTGGGAAAACGCCGTAGAACTCTGGGACAACACCCGCACCAACACCACCCGGAACGATGAAGCCCGCCGCCAGGACATTCGCACCATCTACCGCCAAGCCCAAATCGACCTCTGCTACTGGGACGCCGCCATCAACGCCGCCGCGCACCTGCTCACCACCCACCCGGTCGATAACGCGGGCAACCCCATCACCGGTGACGCGCCCACCATCGGCGACGCCCTCCGCGAACTCATCCCCGCCGAAATCGCCGGGCACCTACGCGCCTCCATCGCACCCGCAACCCTCAACCCCATCACCGCCGAAATGCTCACCTACCTCGCCGGCTACGGGCTCAACCACGCCCAAAAAGCGCTCGCCTACCTGCACTACTCCGCCCAATACACCTACCACGCCTTCGGCGGCGAATACCCCAGCCCCGACCGCGCGCCGCTCGAACCACCCCGCTACGGCACCCGCATCACCCGCAAAACCTACATCCCCGCCAGCTTCACCCACGCACTCAGCGCCACACCCGGTACCGAACAGGCACACGTACGCGCCGTGCCCGAAAAATGCGTGCAATGGCAAGACTGGATCCGCCGCACCCACCGCACCATTCAGCAGAGCCGCAGCATTCAACAGAACCGCAGCAACCAGCACACCAACCTCAACGGCTGGGCACTCGAAAACCTCACCCCCGCCGACCTCGCCAGCGCCGCCGAACTCAACACCATCAGCCGCGACCTGCTCCCACGCCTCGAGGAACACCCCAAAGACCACAACGCCCACAACAAACTCGAAAACCTCAAACAACGAATCGACGAAAGCTGCACCAACAGCGAATACCTCACCAAACACCACGCCGTCTACACCCACTACCTCAACGCCCTCAAAGGAAAACTAGACAGCCCCCACTGGGCACGCCTCAACGCACTCGAACTACTCACCAGCCTGCTCACACCCCACAGCACCGACGGAGAATACGCCGAACTACGCAACACCCAAGCCTGGGCCAACTGGTACAAGGGCTACAGCACCTACGCCCGCATGCTCCGCCAAGAAGCCCACCGCCACACATTCGGAAAGGACCTCAACATCCTCGATGTACACCTCAACGCAGGCAACCTACCCGCCTGGATCAAATACACCATCTGCGGCGAACCCGGAACACACCGCGAACCCATCAGCACCCTCAAACCGCGAAAGCCCAGCGCATAAAACCAGAAAGGAATAAACCAACAACAAAAGCAGGGGAGGGGGGCGCCGCCGGGCACGCCCCTCCCGCACACAGCCGCACTCACCCAAAACCAGGCCCACAAGCCACCCAAACAGCGCGTCAAGTTGAAAGCAACCAAAAATCTGCAATACTTATATATTGACCCCGTACAGTCAATGCGCTATAACGCGCCCTCAAACCGCTCCACACAACGAGCAACGGAACCCTGCAAACCGCCCAACGCACGCGGAATAAAACCCGCCCCCACAGCGTTAAACCGGACAAACGCAGCAAACACCCCGACCGAGGACGCCAGCACAGACTTGACAGGGTCTTAGGTGTTTTGCAAACAAAACACCCCACCACAAGCCAGAAAGGGTTCTAGTGGCACCTGCAACCAGCAAGAAGACCGTGACCGGCGACGCAACCGAAGAAACCGTCGCAAAAACCACCACCAAGACCACCCGCACCAAGAAGGCAACCACCAAAGCCGCAGCGGCAACCGAAGACACCACCGGCGCAACCGCCGAAACCGGTGCTGAAACCACTGCCGAAACTACTGCCGAAACCGAGGCAGACAAGCCCAAGCGCACCCGCAAAACCACCACCACCACCAAAACCGCAACCAAGCGCAAGACCGGTGGCCGCCGCAAAAAGAGCGACGACGAATTCGACCTCGGACTCGACGAAGAACTCGAAACCACCGACGGCGAAGACGAAACCGACGAAGAAGACGAAGAAACCGCAGCCAAAATAGAAGAAAAGAAGGCCGCAGAAGCAGTAGCAGCCAAGGGCTCCGGCTTCGTCCTCACCGCAAACGACGACGACGACGCACCCGCACAGCGCGTCGTCACCCCCGGCGCAACCGCCGACCCCGTCAAGGACTACCTCAAGCAAATCGGCAAAGTCTCCCTGCTCAACGCACAGCAGGAAGTCGACCTCGCCAAGCGCATCGAAGCAGGCCTCTACGCCGAACACAAGCTCGCTGAAAACCCCGACATGGACAAAGACCTCAAGAAAGCCCTGCGTTGGGTCGTCCACGACGGCAAGCGAGCCAAAAACCACCTGCTCGAAGCCAACCTGCGACTCGTAGTCTCCCTCGCCAAGCGCTACACCGGCCGCGGCATGCTCTTCCTCGACCTCATCCAGGAAGGCAACCTCGGCCTCATCCGCGCCGTCGAAAAGTTCGACTACTCCAAGGGCTTCAAGTTCTCCACCTACGCAACCTGGTGGATCCGCCAGGCCATCACCCGCGCAATGGCAGACCAGGCCCGCACCATCCGCATCCCCGTGCACATGGTAGAAGTCATCAACAAGCTCGCCCGCGTGCAGCGCCAGATGCTCCAGGACCTCGGCCGCGAACCCACCCCCGAAGAACTCGGCAAGGAACTCGACATGACCCCCGAAAAGGTCATCGAAGTCCAGAAGTACGGCCGCGAACCCATCTCCCTGCACACCCCCCTCGGTGAAGACGGCGACTCCGAATTCGGCGACCTCATCGAGGACTCCGAGGCAGTCGTCCCCGCAGACGCAGTGTCCTTCACCCTTCTGCAGGAACAGCTCCACTCCGTGCTCGACACCCTCTCCGAGCGTGAAGCCGGCGTGGTCGCAATGCGCTTCGGCATGACCGACGGCCAGCCCAAGACCCTCGACGAAATCGGCAAGGTCTACGGCGTGACCCGCGAACGAATCCGCCAGATCGAGTCCAAGACCATGTCTAAGCTCCGTCACCCGTCGCGTTCGCAGGTACTGCGCGACTACCTGGACTAAAAAAGTTCATAGCTAGCGGTTCTAACGTGCTGGCGGATGCTCGTGCAGCTGGTCTGCTGTCCGGCACGCGGACAATGCTCGCAGGGGAGTGCGGGGCCGGACTCCGTGCGCTTGTCCTTACAGACGGCGCACCGGTTCCCGCTCGCGGGGGAGTGCCCCCTCTTCAGCGCCTGGGGGCGCTTCGAGGACGGAGCCCCCGCTCCGCGTGACCGGCTACGCCGTAAGGTTTAGTTGCACATACAGAAAAGGCTCTCCGAAATACCGGAGAGCCTTTTCTGTACCCTTAGGCAGTTTGTTGCGACGGCTTGTGGACGATGCTCGCGGGGGAGTGCCCCCTCTTCAGCGCCCCAATAAATGAATGGGCCAGGCGCTTCGAGGACGGAGCCCCCGCTACGCATCGCCGCTATGCCGTTGAGGTTCAGCGCCGCTACAGTCCCAGCTGGTGCAGATAGCGGTCCGCCACCGCCTCCACCTGATCCAAACCGCGCACACGACCCAGCGCCTGCGACCACGCATCAGCCTCACCGCCAGACACCGGCAAACCAGCCGCCGCCCACAACGCCGCCGTCATCGCACCCACCGAATCCGAATCCGAATCCACCGACACCGCACGGCACAACTCCTCAAACAGAGCACCACGCACCGTCGCCTCATCGGCATCAGCAGACAGGCCCTTCATGGCATCCGCCGCGCACCAGAACGCCACACCCAACAGCTCCGGCGCCGTCCAACCCGTACCAAAATGCTCCGCCACAGCCTGCGGCACCGGCACCACGCCGCGCTCCAGCAGCTCAAGGGCACGGCTCAGCGCCGCAGCCGTACGCGCAGCATCACCCGGAATCGAATCATCCGCCGCTACCGTGCCGCACCAGTCAAGCACACGGCGGGCAGAATCCAACAACGCATCAAACGAGCCAGCCGGGGACGCCAACAGGTCACGAACCAGCAACGCATACGCCGCCGCCGAAGCCAACGCCTCCGGATGCCCATGCGTCAACGCCGCCGCACGCACCGCCAACAAAACCACCGTACGCTCCTGCGCCACTGGCAACACACCCAACGCCGCCGAACGCACCAACGCACCACTACCCAAAGCATCAGGATTCACCGACTTCGACACCAACTGCATCTCACCGGTACCCAACGCCCGCAACGTCGCCGCACCCGGACCACGACGAGCCGTCAACTCTGCCGACCCATCAATCTCACGATCCAACGAAAACGGCGCAGACTCCGGCAGAACATCACCAATACCGCGGAACCACCGCAAATACGCCAACCACAAACACGCCAACTCATCCGCCGCCGTGCCCTCATTATTCCACTCCAAAACCTCCGTCAGGCCATCCAGAGTGAAACACATCAGCTGCGTATCATCACTGACCAGCAGCTCACCAAACGCCGACTCCCACGGCTTAGGGGCACGCTCCGCAATCTGCTCAGCCGACAACAACTCCAACGGATAACCCAGCGCATCACCCAACGCAGACGCACACAACAGGCCGCGCACCCTGCCCGTAAACTCAGCCGAAACCTCAGGTGCACGCGTGAACTCAACAGAAGAAAAACTCATAGGGCGATTATCCCATGTGCGTTCAGGACGCGGAGGCTAGGGCATAAGCGGCTTCGTGCTCATGCTCGCGGGGGAGTGCCCCCTCTTCAGCGCCTGG
>NZ_KV810736.1:1994-24492 GCF_001812895.1 Rothia sp. HMSC069C04 | reverse complement strand
TGGGGGCGCTTCGAGGACGGAGCCCCCGCTCCGCATAAGCACTTTCGCCGCGATGGGGTGCCTACTCCGCGGATGGGGAGACACCGGGGACGGAGCCCCCGCTCCGCATGAGCACCTACGCCGAGGATGGTTGGCTACTCTTCCTCGCCGGGAATGGAGAGGCTTAGACAAAAACGGCTTTGCGCTCATGCTCGCGGGGGAGTGCCCCCTCTGCGGCGCTGGGGCGCCTTGAGGACGGAGCCCCCGCTCCGCATGAGCACCTACGCAGTGGTGGGTTCCGACCCCTGAATGACGAACTGCGAGGCGCAAAACATGACGCAGTGCCATACTGAAACCATGAAGATTCTGCACACCTCCGACTGGCACCTCGGCCGCACCTTCCACCGCAGCCCCCTCACCCGCGAACACCAGCAGTTCATCGACGAACTGCTCAACTACGTGCACGCCGAAGGTATCGACACCCTCCTCATCAGCGGTGACGTCTACGACAGCACCATCCCCACCGCCGAAAGCACCACCCTGCTCGACCAGGCACTCACCCGCCTCATGCGCGCTGGCGTGCACGTCATCCTCAGCTCCGGCAACCACGACTCCTTCCGCCGCCTCAGCTACGGCGCCGCGTTCTTCGAAGCCTCCGGCGTGCACCTGCGCACCAGCCTCGAAGACGCCACCCGCCCCGTCGAACTCACCGACGGCACCCAGCGCGTGCACGTCTACGCCATCCCCTACCTCGCGCCGCGCCTTCACGCCACCGCCCTCGGCGTTGACCCCACCCACCAGGCGGTCCTCGGCGCCGTCACCAACGCCATCCGCGCCGACGCCGCAGAACGACGCGCCCGCGGCGAAGGTGCCGACCGCATCATCGTCATGAGCCACGCAACCGTCAGCGACACCACCGGCAGCGCAGACACCACACCCCGCAGCGACTCCGAACGCGACATCAGCGTCGGCGGTATCGACTGGGTACCCGCCTCCCTCTTCGACGGCTTCGACTACGTAGCCCTCGGCCACATCCACAAGCGCTACCCCGTCACCCACACCATCCGCTACAGCGGCTCCCCGCTCGGCTTCTCATTCAGCGAAGAACACAACCGCAACGGCGCCTACCTCATCGAACTCAACCCCGGCGAAGAACCCACCATCAGCGGCCACGAATGGGCAACCCGCGTACATATGAAAACCCTGCGCGGCACCATGGAGCAGCTACTCAACAGCCCCGAACACACCGACTACGAACACGGCTACTACTGCCGCATCGAACTCACCGACGAAACCCTACCCGTCGGCGCCGTCGACCGCCTGCGCAGCCGCTACGAAACCATCTCCCACTTCAGCTACCGCAGCACCCAACCCGCCGCCGACAAACCCGCCGCCGCACAACCCACCCGCGACGCCGACCCCGTCGACACCTTCGACCAATTCCATCAATACGTACGCAACCGCCCCCTCACCAGCGAAGAACGCGACGTCATCACCACCCTCAGCGACCACATCAAAAGCCACAAGGACAACGCATGATCCTGCACAGCCTCGAATTCGAAGCCTTCATGGCATACCCCAAGCGCCAAGAAATTAACTTCGACACCCTCAACAACGCCGGCGTATTCCTGCTCAACGGCCCCACCGGTGCCGGTAAAACCACCATCCTTGACGCCATCTGCTACGCCCTCTACGGCGAAACCAGTAGCGACCGCGAATCCGCCAAACTGCACTCCACCTACGCGGTGCACAGCGGCACCAAACCGCGCGTGCTACTCGACGTCACCCTCCACGGCAAGCGCCTGCGCATCGACCGCACCCCCGCCTACAACAAGCCCATCACCCGCGGCGCCCGCAAAGGCCAGATGCGCGAAGAAAGCGCCAAAGCAACCCTCGCCGAACTCGCATCCGGCGCCGACCCCACCGACGAAAAAGCCTGGACCCCCATCTCCAGCAGCGTCGCCGAAGTCAACCGCACCATCGCCGAACGCACCCACCTGACCAAAGAACAATTCCTCAAAGTCGTACTCCTGCCGCAGGGCCAGTTCGCGCAATTCCTCAAGTCCAAGCCCAAAGAACGCAAAGAACTGCTCAAAAAGATGTTCCCCGTCGAACACTACGAACAGCTCTTCGCCGCACTCACCGAAGAAGCGAAAACCGCCCAGCAGGAAGTCGCCCAGGACGAAAACACCCAGCGCGGCTACCTTGAACGTGCCCGCGTAGAAATGCTCGCCCTGCAGGCGCTACTGGATGTTGCGGATCCGGACGCTGAAGATGCTGCAGGGGAGGGCTCCGCTACCGAAGACCCTGTGGAGGCGGAGACTTCCGAAAACCTCACCACTGAGAACGTCACTGCCGAGAATGTCACCGCCGAAACCCTCGACGCATGGGTTGCCGGCGGAGTAGAACGCGCCCGCAAAACCTCCGTGCGCGAGAAGCAGGAACAGCAGCGCCTCACCAACGAAGCCGACCGGAACACCCGCCTGCTCGCCGAACGCGCCCAACTGCAGGCCGACTGGCGCGAATACGAGCAGCTCTGCGAACGCCGCACCCGCCTGACCGAACGCGCCGACGAGCACAAAGCGCATCGTGAAGAGCTGGCGCAGGCGCGTGCCGCCGCGCCCCTGCACGCACAGTACACGCAGGTCCACACCGAATCGCAGGCGCTCGCCGCCCGCCAACAGGACCAGGCGGCGTGCGCATCCGCGCTGGATGATACTGGTCGCGCCCTGCTTGCGGCACTGCGCGATGAGGAAACCCCGGAAGACGTCACCTTCCCCGAGGAGACGACCTTCGCCGCACTCCCGGAGCTCGAGCCCGCTGAACAGGAAACCCAGCTCGAGGCGCTCCTCGACACCCTGCGCGCCCTGCAGAAGAAGGACGCACAGCTTACCGACGAGGAAGCCGCCGTTGCCGCCCTGCTGAAGCAGGCGAACGCCCTCGAGCAGGACAAGGCGCGTGCCGAAAAGACCCTGAGCGACCTGACCGCCGCCGCCGAGCAGCTTGCCGAAGAACTCGCCGGCTACAGTACCGCCGACGAAGAGCGTACCCTCGCCGCGCACCTGGTCACTGAGGCGCAGCAGAAGCTCGATGCCGCTCAGCAGATGCAGCAGAAGCTCGATGCCGCCTCCGCAGCGGTTGCTGAGGCTGAGAAACAGAGCAAGCGCACCGCCACCGCCGAGCAGAAGGCGCAGGAAAAGTGGCAGGCTTCGGCTCAGCAGGCGCTCGTAGCCACGGAGGAGTTCAAGAACCTGCAGGTGCTGCGCCTCGCCCAGGCGTCCTCGCTGCTGGCGCGCGAGCTCAAGGACGGCGAACCCTGCGCGGTCTGCGGCTCGGTCGAGCACCCCGCCCCCGCACAGATTGCCGAGGGCGAGCAGCTGGTTGAGCGTGCCGACCTGGACGCCGCCAAGGAGCGTGAAGACAAGGCTCACAAGCAGGCGCGCACCCACGAGCTGGCTAAGGATCGGGCGACCAAGGCGCACCAGGAAGCCTCCGAGGCGCTCGCCGCCGCCCGCACCCAGTATGAGACCCTGGCGGCTCAGGGCGAGTGCGATGTGGAGCAGAGCGCCGCCCAGCTGCAGCAGGCGCAGACCCGCCTCGCGCAGGCTCAGTCGCGTGTGACCGCGCGTGACGGCGTGCTGGTGAAGGTTGAGCGGGTGCAGGCTGAACGGCAGAAGGCTCAGGAGGCGCTACGCACCATTGAGGGCGCGGCGGTTGAGGCTCAGACTCGTCACCGCGACGCTGCGGCGCGCTGTGAGGCGGCTGCGGCTGAGTTGGCGCCTGCTCGTGCGGCGGTGGGCTTTGCGCAGCGTGTTGAGGCTGTGGAGGGCTACCGTGCGGCGCATCAGCGTCTTGCTCGTGCGGTGTTGCTGTTGGGGCAGGCGCGTGAGCGTCATGCTCTGGCGGCTGCTGCGGCGCAGCGTCTGCTGGCTGAGTCTGCGTTTGAGAGCGCTGAGCTGGTGCAGGCGGCGGTGCGCACCCCCGAGCGTGTTGATGCCCTAGAGCAGGCTGTTGCCGCGTATGAGCTGGAGCATGCCCGCCTCCTTGAGGGCTTTGGTCGTGAGGCGATTGTTGCGGTGGCGGCTCGTGTTGCCGCTGGTGAGCAGGCGCCGGATGATCTGCAGGGCGTGCGTGAGCGGGTTGAGCAGCTGCGTGCGGCGGCGCACCGTTTGACTCTTCGTGAGGGCGAGCGGGAGAGCGTGCTGCGTTCTTTGCAGGCTCTGCGTGGCGAGTATGCGGCGTTCCGTGCGCAGACGGCGCAGCGTTATGACCGTGCGCAGATGTTGGCTAACTTGGCGGCGGCTGCCCGCGGTGACACTCTGGGCGGTTATGAGCATCAGGTTGACCTGGTCAGCTATGTGCTGGGTGCCGAGTTTGAGCGTATTCTGCAATCGGCGTCGCTGCATTTGGACCGTATGAGTGAGGGCCGCTACGGCATGGTGTTCAGTGATCACCGTGCGAAGGGTAGCCGTTCCGGTGGCGGCCTGAACCTTGAGATTACTGACACTTGGACGGGTGAGCCGCGTGAGGCGTCGTCGCTGTCCGGTGGTGAGTCGTTCTTGGCGTCGCTGTCGTTGGCGTTGGGTCTGGCTGAGGTTGTTCAGGCGAATAATGGCGGTATCGAGTTGGATACCCTCTTCATTGATGAGGGTTTTGGCACGTTGGACGCTGAAACTCTGGACATGGTGATGGGCACAATCGAATCGCTGCGTGATAGTGGCCGCACTATTGGCCTGATTTCGCATGTGGAGGAGATGAAGAACCGTATTCCCGCCCAGATTGTGGTTGAAAAGGGTCAGAACGGCTCGTCGGTGAGGGTAAACTCCTAGTAGGCATAAATTCGCTTCCGGGCTGCTGTTATGGCATGTCCGGCGGCTTATTCGTGAAAGAGATGATGACCTCGACACCTCAGGACAGGGCACCGAATTCAACGTATCGTGTGGAACCTTCGGCTGATGCGCACACTAACGCATCCGCGCCGAAGGTTCCTCCGCGCACCATGAAGGTGGCACCCGCCCCCGATACCTCGGATAGGTTGAGTGCTTCGGGTACAGGCATTCCGACGGTTCCGGGCACCTCCCTGACGGATGTGGTGCGCAGTAACGAGCACGTGTTGCAGGAGTTGCCGCCGCGACCGGTTCCTACTGCGGATGAGGTTAATACGAACGCCTCGGTGCCGGATATTTTGCGTCAGCATTGGGCGTTGTTCCTGCGTAACGGTAAGGAGCAGCGTTACCATCTGCGCGGTGTGCTCCGTGATGAGGGCTTTGCCCGTAATGTGTTGACGATTCTGTTCCATATTCCGGCGGCTTCTTCGGCGTTTGCGCTGTATATTCTGTTGGCGAGCCACCTGGGTAGTGTGCATGATGGCGGCTATGCGGTGGCGGCGTTTGCTGGCGCGTATTCGGTGCAGATTATGCTCGGCCCGATGCTGGTGCGTGCCCTGGGTTTGAGGGCGTTGCTGGCGATTACGTCGGTGCTGAATATTGCTGCGGTGCTGAATATGCTGGTCATTGGTTGGCGTTTGACGGTTGACCCGAATAACGTGAGTACGACATACCATGCGCTCTCTTGCGTGGCGATGGGTTTTACGACTCCGCCGTGGACGCCGTTTGCGTTGGAGTCGCTGTACCGCCGCAACTATAAGTACAGTGATGTTCGCTTGTCGACAGCTGTTTCTTGGGGGACGACGGCGAACCTGTCGATGTACCCGCTGGCTGCTCTGCTGGTGCGGCTGGGCGATGCGTACCTCACCCCGAATCATGAGTATGCGGGCTTCTGGATCACGATGATTCTGGATGCGCTACTGTTCATTGTGGTTCTGGCCGCGCCGATGTGGCTGCCGGATATTTCGCGTATTCGCATGTCTCCGCCGAAGAATCTGGTCCGTCCGAATAAGCAGACGGTGGTGTTGATTCTTGGTCTGGTGCTGCTGGGTGCGTGTATGGGCGCGGTCGGTTCGGGTCTGCTGGGCTTCTCGCTGATTCACGGTTCGATGAACTTGTTCATGGCGATGGTTGCGACCGGTACCGGCGCGATGGTGCTTGTGTCTTTCCCCGTGGTTTTGGGTGCCCGTTCGGTGAACCCGTGGCATGGTTGGTTGGTGAGCGGCGTTCTGCTGATTATGGGTGCCCTGTATTTGCCGGCGAGTGATGATACGTCCACGATTTTCTATGCGTTGGTGCTGTGTGGTGCGGTGCTGGGTGTGGCGTTTGGCGGTCATGAGCTGTGGCTGAACCGTTCGCTCAAGCATATTCCTGATGCGCAGGCGAGCTTCTTTACCCGCTCGATGCTGGGTATTGGTCTTGCGATGGGTAGTATGTGGGGCGGCTATATGGGTGACGCTCCGTATTACCGTAATGCGTTTATGGTGCCGGTGATTATTGCGACGCTGTATTTTGCGTTGGGTCATTTGTACGGCTACTTGTGGCGTGAGGAGCATGAGGAGCAGTTGGCTCCTTTGGCTGAGACGGAACGCGGCTAGTTTGGGTTGCTGCTAGTTCCTTGCCGGTAGCTTGAGCGTGATGAGCGCGCGATAAAAGGCGGATGACCCGCCACCTTCTGCAGGTGGTGGGGCATCCGCCTTTTGTGTACCGTGCTCGGTTTGTGGTGAGCCTCGGCCTGAGAACCTCGGTGTGAGAGCCTCAGCCTGTGAACTTCAGCGTGAGGCTACAGTTTAGTGACCGCGCTTGATCCATGCAGGAAGCTCGGGCGCCTCCAGACCGATGCCGGTGCTGTCGCCGTGGCCGGTGAGGACCGCGGTGGACGCGGGCAGGGTCAGCAGGCGGGTCGAGATCGACTCGATGATGGTGTCGAAGTCGCTGTAGGAGCGTCCGGTTGCGCCGGGGCCGCCGTTGAAGAGGGTGTCGCCGGAGAAGACGACGCCTTCGCTGTTTTCCCAGCTGAGGGTGGGTGCGTAGAAGCACACGGAGCCGGGGGAATGGCCGGGGGTGGCGAGGACCTTCAGTTCGGTGTCGCCGATGCGCAGTACATCGCCGTCAGCGAGTTCGTGGTCGAAGTCCCAGGAAGGGTACACCATTTCCCAGAGCACACGGTCTGCGGGGTTCAGGTAGACGGGTGCGCCGAAGCGTTCTGCCGCCTCCTTGGCGCTGCGGATGTGGTCGTCGTGGGCGTGGGTCAGCAGAATCTTCTCCACGGTGCGGCCTGCGACGGTGCGGGAGATCTTGTCGACGTCGTGGGCGGGGTCAATGATGATCACGGAGGAGTCATTGCCGATGATCCAGACGTTGTTGTCGACGTCCCAGCAGCCGCCGTCCAGCGAGAAGGTGCCGGAGGTGACGACTCGTTCAATACGTTCGCTCACGCTACGCTCCTAGAGTTCCACGACCGAGCGCAGCACGCGGCCGGTCTTCATGGTTTCGAATGCTTCGTTGACGTCTTCGAGGCGGATGCGCTCGGAGACGAAGCCGTCCAGGTCGAGGCGGCCGAGCAGGTACTGGTCCACGAATTCGGGGAAGTCGCGGGAGGGCAGGGTGTCGCCGTACCATGCGCTCTTGATGGAGCCGCCGCGGCCGAACACCTCATCCAGCGGGATGTCCCAAGTGGTGCCGGGTGCGGGCACGCCGACGAGGACGACGCGGCCAGCCAGGTCGCGTGCTTCGAATGCCTGCTTGAAGGTGGGGGCGATGCCGACAGCGTCGATGACGAGGTCTGCACCGAAGCCGCCGGTGAGTTCCTTGATGGCCTCGACGGGGTCGACCTTGGAGGAGTTCACGGTGTGGGTTGCGCCGTGTTCGCGTGCGCGTGCCAGCTTATCCTCGTCGATGTCGACGGCGATGATGGTGGTTGCGCCACCGAGCTGTGCGCCTGCGATTGCTGCGGTGCCGACGCCGCCACAGCCGATGACTGCCACGGACTCGCCGCGCTTGAGCTCACCGGTGTTCAGCACAGCGCCCAGACCTGCGGTGACGCCGCAGCCGAGCAGACCGATGGCTGCGTACTGTTCGGGGCTGATGTCAGCGGTGATCTTGGTGCACTGGCCAGCTGCGACGAGGGTCTTCTCAGCGAAGGAGCCGATACCCAGTGCGGGGGTGAGTTCGGTACCGTCCTCGAGGGTCATCTTCTGGGTTGCGTTGTGGGTTGCGAAGCAGTACTGCGGCTGGCCCTTGCGGCATGCGCGGCATTCGCCGCAGACGGCACGCCAGTTGAGGATGACCAGGTCGCCGGGGGCGATGTCGGTGACGTCATCGCCGACAGCCTCAACGATACCTGCGGACTCGTGGCCGAGCAGGTAGGGGAAGTCCTGGCCAACGCCGCCGGTGACGTAGTGGTGGTCGGTCTGGCAGACGCCGCAGGTGAGGACCTTGACGAGTGCTTCGCCCTTGCCGGGGTCGGGTACGTTGATGGTGGTGACGGTGACGGGTGCGTCCTGGGCGAGGGCTACGACAGCCTTAACCTTGTGCATGGTGCTCCTTTGCTGGGCGCGGTTGAGCCTCAACCGCAGATAAAGGTTTTTTGATACGTTCCCATTCTAAGAGCTAAGGCATACCTGATGCACCCCGGGGCTGAGCGTGAAGCCCCCAGGTGAATGTGACGTTTTATGACGTTGTCTCTTACTCCTCCCGGAACCCGCGTAGTCTGCGGCTACTTACTCTGCCGCCTCCACCTCTGCCGCAAAGGCGAGCGCACCGCGTCGGAACGCGCCCGAGGTCAGTGCGTTCACGTGGTCGCGGCCGGCCAGGGAGATGAAGCGGTTAAGCGGATTGTTGCCGCGCACCATGTCGTAGAGTTCCGCTCCGTCGGCGGCGATGGTGTCCGAGTCACCGAGCACGACCGCGATGGGTGCGTGCGGATGCGCGCCCGGGTGACCCGCAGGTAGGTTGGGGGATCCGGCACGCAGGGCGGGCACGTCGAAGAACGGGCCGAAGGGAATCCTCACGAACTTCAGCAGCGCGTCGGGTTGAATGGGGGAGTTGTCAATAATCGAGGTGAAGGAGGCAATCGCCTCGTCGGTGGAGTCTGCCGCCGGGGTTTCTGCACTCGCGGAGGCGCTGGTTCCCTCGTGCGCTTCGAGCATGGCGCGCAGGGTAATGAGGTGGTCGTGTAGGGGCAGGCCGCCCAGGGTGAGGGATGCGACTGCCTCCGGGTGGGTGAGGGCGAGTTCCCAGCCGACGCGGGCGCCGAAGGAGAAGCCAATAACGTGCGCGCGGGGCTCCAGTTCAACGCCGAGGTCGTTCTCGGTGGCGACGGTGCGCAGCAGCTGGGCGAGCAGGTTGGTGAACAGGTGCATGGGGGTCAGCGGCTGACCTGCCGCATCGACAGGGGGCACCGAATCGAACGGAATTGTGCGGCTGCGCACGCTCGTGTTGTCGGGGAGTTTGCAGTCGACGGCGTGCATGGATTCGGGGTCTTTGAGGTATTCGTCTGAGTGGTAGGGCAGGGTAACAATCAGCACGGGGTATCCGGCGCGCAGGTATTGGCGGATCCAGCTGGTGCCGCCGTAGAGCTGTTCGCCGCGGGTGGCGAAGCCGTGAAGCATGAGGGCGGGGACGCGGCTTTTGAGCTGCTGCGGCTGGTAGAGGGTGTACTCGAGGTCGGGCAGGGTAGTGCCTGGTACAACAGCATTGGGTACGGCAAAGGGCGCGGGAGAGAATTCTGCACTGGTCATAGTTCTATCTTAGTGACCAGCGCAGGGTTTCTGTCCTGCGCCCTTTGAAAGGTTGAGGCGGTACGCGCTCAGCTGAGCTACCGCTTAGTTCTTCTTGGCCGCACCGGTTGAGTTATCGGTGCCCAGGTCGAAGAGCGCCTCCTGCTGAGGTTCAGCCTTTGCGCTCGCTTCTGCCTTCGCCGCGGTTGCCTCAGAAGCCTGAGCCTCGGCGGTATCAGCCTTCGCCTGCTTCTTCTGCAACTGTTCCTTGCCGTTGTCGAGTCGTTCCTTGCCGTCGGCAATGAACGTGCGAATCATGGTGGTGTTAGTGTCCACCGCCTTCTGCACGCGATCCGCAATGGAGGGGCCCTTCGGCTTGGGGAGCATGCCCTGGCCTGCCGCCTGCTGCTGCAATTCGCGTCCGGCGGACATGAGGCGTTCCTGGCGTGCCTTCAGTGCACGCGATGCGGAGGTGCTGCGCGGCTGCACCTTCAGGTGGCCGTGGTCGTCATCGCCAGCGATAATCTGGCGCATGAGCATGATTTCGGCGTCCAGATGCGCGCCGAAGAGAAGCATATTGTTCATGATCCAGATGAACAGCAGCATCACAATCACACCACCGATCAGGCCGTAGGTGGCGTTGTACTTGCTGAAGTTGTTGGCGTAGAGGGTGAAGCCGAAACCGCCCAGGCCCATGCCGAAGAGGGCGAGCGCCGCACCGGGGGAGAGTTTCCACTGTTTGAAGCGGCGCACGTTCGGGGTGGCGGCGTAGAGTAGAGTGATCAGGGCGATTGCCATGAACAGAATCAGCACCCAGCGGCCGTTCAGCCAGATGAGCTTGATGAGCTCCATGTCGACGGTCGCGGGCACGTACTGACCGACCATGTCCAGGACGGTTACACCCAGCAGCATCATGAGCATCATGAGTACCACGAGGATGATAATCACGGCGGTGACGAAGACGTTCAGCGGCTTGAGAATCCAGCCGGGGCGGCCTTCACGCACGTTGTAGACCGTGTTGAGAGCTCGGCCGAAGGATCCGGTGTACCCGGAGGCGGACCAGAGCGCACTGAGGATACCGGTCAACAGCACCAGGCCTGCGCCATGGTCGCCGGTAATCTGCTTGATGGGGTCTTCCATAATGGCGTACATCTGGGCGGGCGCGTTGTCCTTGAGGAAGGCGAGGATGACGGCGGCGCTTTCCTCACCGTGACCGAATACGCCTAGCAGGGAGACGATCGCCAGCAGGGCGGGGAAGATGGACAGCACGGTGAAGTAGGTGAGTGCTGCCGCCATGTCGGTGCCGCCGTTTGCGCCGAATTTGTAGATGGCACGGCGCAGAATGTAGAGGATGCTGCCCTTGGGGAAGTCGCGCAGCTTGACGCTGACGTACTTGGGGTCAGCGGGCTTCTGCTTGCGGGAGAAGAGACCGCGTCGAGCTCCGGCGGGTACCTGGGTTGAGGAGGTGTCCGTGGAAGAGCCGGTGTGTGCAGCCAATGGGGCTCCTTGAATGAGTGGGGTGTACACAGTGGTGCGCCTATGAGCTTCAGCGTGTGGGCGCACAGAAGGGGCGAGGAGAACAATGAGCTGTCCTTCCCGCCCCTGCGGTGACATTATAGGGTTTTCTAACCCTCCCGCATTTTTCTGCGAGTGCAGATAGCTGACCTGTCGGTCAGTTAGAGAGGGTAACCGCCCCGAAAAGCCTCAAAAAAGGCTTGTCAGCTAGGGTATAAAGCTACCTGCTGAGCCTAACTGAAAACTAGTTGTGAATACCCAGAACCTTAGCGGTGTGAGCCATCAGCTCATCAGCCAGGTCGTGGTTATCGTTGAGCTTCACGCCGTAACCGGGGATGAGCTCCTTCAGGCGAGGCTCCCAACCGGCAATCTTGGAGGGGAAGCACTTAGCCAGCAGGTTCAGCATAATCGGAGCCGCGGTGGAAGCACCGGGGGATGCACCCAGCAGAGCCGCGATGGAGCCGTCCGCTGCGGAGACAACCTCGGTACCGAACTGCAGGATACCGCCCTTCTTTGCGTCCTTCTTCATAATCTGGACGCGCTGGCCAGCCTCGATGAGCTCCCACTCGCCGCCAACAGCCTCGGGGTAGTACTGGTACAGCGACTCCAGGCGTGCGTTCTTGTCCTTGACCAGCTCGGAGAGCAGGTACTTGACCAGGGACAGGTTGTCGATGCCTGCGCGGGTCATCGGGTAGATGTTGTGCGGGCGCAGGGACAGCGGCAGATCCAACAGGGAGCCCTGCTTCAGGAAGTTGGTCTTGAAACCTGCGTAGGGGCCGAACATGAGGGCGCGCTTGCCGTCCACGTAGCGGGTGTCCAGGTGCGGCACGGACATGGGAGGAGCGCCCACCGAAGCCTGACCGTACACCTTAGCGTTGTGCTGGTTTGCGGTGGCCTCGTGGGTGTTGCGCAGGAACAGGCCGGAAACGGGGAAGCCGCCGTAGCCCTTACCCTCTTCAATGCCGGACTTCTGCAGCAGGTGCAGGGCGCCACCACCGGCACCGAGGAAGACGAACTTCGCGTTGATGGTCAGCGGCTCTTCCTTGTTGATGCGGTTGATAGCGTCAACGGTCCAGGAGCCGTTGGACTCGCGGTTCAGGTTGGTGACCTGGTAGCCGTAGCGAACCTCAACACCCTTGGTCTGCAGGTGGTCAATCATCTGCTGGGTGAGGGCGCCGAAGTCAACGTCGGTACCTTCGGGGGACCAGGTTGCGGCGATCGGCTCGTTGCCCTTGCGGCCGTTGACGGTCAGCGGTGCCCACTCGCCAATCTTCTCGCGCTCGGTGGAGAATTCCATGCGCTCGAAGAGCTTCTCCTTGCGGAAGGAGTCGTAGCGTGCTGCCAGGTACTTGGAGTGGTCCTCACCGAAGACCAGGGACATGTGGGGGACCGGGTTAATGAAGTCTGCGTTGCCCAGAATCTTCTCTTCAACCAGGGATGCCCAGAACTGGCGGGAAATCTGGAACTGCTCGTTAATGTTCAGCGCCTTAGCTGCCGAGACGGTGCCGTCGGGGCCAGCGGGTGCGTAGTTGAGTTCGCACAGTGCCGAGTGGCCGGTACCTGCGTTATTCCAGGGGTTGGAGGATTCCTGAGCGGCCTTGTCGAGGCGTTCGAGCAGGACGATGTTCCAGGTCGGTTCGAGTTCCTTGAGGAACACGCCGAGGGTGGCGCTCATGATGCCGCCGCCGACCAGGACGACGTCGGTTCGTTCAGTACGTGCTACCACTGAATTCTCCCTTAGGGGTGCGGGTGCCCGGCCTGGGCACAGTGAATGTGGGGTACATCATCTAGCCTACCCCTTTTAGTGGGGTTGGCATAGTCAGAATCCACAAAACGAGAGAGAGTGTTGCAGTTCATATCAATAAATCTCTTAGGGTCGAAAAGACCCGTAATCGCATGCATTTGCTACACCCGCCGGCAACAACCCGAAAGCAGCTCCAGAAATACCCGCCCACCCGCTCACCGAAAGCCCCACGAAAGCCCCAAACACGGCGAAAGGGGCGCACCCCAATCGGGATGCACCCCTTTCCGCAAAAGCTAAAAACGCAGGCTACGACTTGCGCAGCTTACCGAACAGCTCAATCGCATTCTGCTCCGTCTGATAGCCCTGAACCTCACGGCTCACCGCCACCTTCGACGTCACATTCAGCAACGGAACCGCCGGCATGAACTGACCCAGCTGAGACACAACCTTCGCATACAACTCGCGCTGCGAATCCACCGAATCGGCAGAATCCGCGGTACGAATCGCCTCCAAAATCTCCGTAAAACGAGGCGACGGCGCAACCGCCACAGCAGTAGGCTGCGGCGAAGGCGACGCCGACGGGCTCGGCGAAGCAGAAGCCGAAGCCTCCTCCTCAGGCGTCAACGGGTCCGGCGAATAACTCGGCTGCGGGCTCGGAGTCGCAGAAATCCGCACATTCGAATTCGCACCACCCGACGACGGCACATCAGAACTCTTCTTCGTCAAACCAGTCGTCATATCCGACGGCGCATTCGCAATCAACGAACGCACCTGATGCTCAGCAATCAGCGGCGCCAACACCGGGCCAAAGAATGCGTACGGGTCACGGTACATGCCGTAGAAACCGGCCAGCGTAATACCGCGTTCAGAAGAAACCTCGCGGCTCTTCGGCAGATACTCAGCCCACGGCAGAGGCACCGGCTTAATATTCAAACCCACCTCAATCAGCGAAGCCACCATCTCCGAATACACCTTCTGAGGAGTATCCATCCACGGCAGAGAAACGTCAGCAGGGTAGTAGCACTCAATCACCTGATTGTCGTACCCCGCCGCCGCCAACAGCGAGCGCGCCGTATCCTGATTGCGGTCCGTGTAATCCTTCGCGTCATCAGCCTTAATACGGAACGACGGCGAAATCAGCGTCTGCGCATCCGAGGTGCCCTGCGGGTAATACTGACGCAGCGCGCCACGGTCCACCGCATGCGAAATAGCGCGGCGCACCGAAATATTCTTCAACACCGGATGCGCCGTATTCAGGCTCAAATACACCAGCGAGAACGGGTCACGGCCCGGCGTCTGATAACCATCACGCGCCAACTGACCCAGATCAGAAGAATTCACCTGATCACACGCATCAATATGACCCTCCATCAGCGCAAAATAACGCTTATCCGACGAAGTGAGGGTCGAAATCTGAATCTCATCCAGCTCAGGTGCCTGACCGTCAAAATGAGTATTCTTCAGCAGACGCACCGTGCCGTCCTTGAAAGAATCCACAAGGAACGCACCCGTACCCACCGGGTTGCCCGTCAGCTTCTGATCAGCACCAAAAAGCGAAGGATCAATAATGCCGAACGCCTGCTGCGTCAAGATACGCGGGAACGCCAACGAAGGACGCGACAGCGTCACCACCACAGAGTTATCCTTCGCCACCACCGACGAAACCAGCGGCAAGAACGACTGCACCGCAGACGACTGAGCATCCGCCTTCTTGCTGGTCTTCTTATCATCCGGCTGAGTAGCAGCATGAGCGCTCGCAGAGGCGCTCGGGGTAGCGGCATCAGAAGAAGCAGAAGCCGACGGGGAAGTGCTCGGGGAGGCGGTCTCAGAAGCACTCGCAGAAGCAGACGGGGAAGCACTTGCTGACGGAGTCGTCGCACCCGACGGAGACGCCTGAACAGGCGCAGGCTCCACCGCCGAAGGATCAATAGAACCCGGCTTCGGCACACCAAAACCCCACGCAAACAAAGGCTGAGCAGGCACCGCATGAGCTGCAGTACCCTCACCCGTAGCCAACGCCTGCCACCTCTGGAAATTCTGCACCACAGCATCCGCAGTCAACGCAGAACCGTTACTAAAATGCGCCTCACGCAACACAAACGTATGCACCAAACGGTCATCAGAAACCGTCCACGCACTACACAAAGAATCCTGAACCTCAGGATCACCCGTGTAATGATTCGCCACCAACAACGTCTGCAAAACCTGCGCCGTCACCTGATACGTACTCGCCACAGGAAACAACGCCGGATCCAAACCCAACGGCGCCGCACCCTGCGCAAAACGGAACACACGACGCGCATCAGCAGACGACGCACTCGCCGAAGACCCAGCAGACGAACCAGCAGAAGACTGACCAGAACACGCAGAAAGCGCCAAACCAGCACTAAAAAGTGCGCCAAAACGCAAAACGGCGCGTCGACTCAAGCCACTCGAGCCGACAGTGGCTCGAAGCAGCGCATCAGAATTGCCAACAGCTGACGATGCATAAGGCTGATGCTGCACGGGAGGGTCCTCTCTTCCGTCGCGGATGCTTATCTCTCAGGATAACGGTTCAACACCCAACCGGGCGAGACACACCCACCCCGGCAAGGCGCATACAAGAGAACCCGCCGCCACGAAAACCGTGACGGCGGGCCCAATGTGAATGTGTGTGCGCGAGGGGGGACTTGAACCCCCACGCCATAAGGCACAGGAACCTAAATCCTGCGTGTCTGCCAATTTCACCACTCGCGCGTAGCGTCACCCCACATCCGAAGATGCATGCGTCTGAGGCAACAAAAAATTAGTGTACACCAGGAACCAAGGTTCTCCAAGCCTTAAAAGAAGCCCCCATAGGGCAAAAAGCCTGCAAACACGCCGAACAACAGCCCCTCAAGAAGCAGTAGAACAGCGATACGCAAACCCCAGAAAACGTGACCCTACTTCGGGTCAATACCCAAATCACGACGCAACTTCGCCACATGGCCAGTCGCACGCACATTGTACTGAGCCACAGAAATAACACCCTGCTCATCAATCACAAACGTCGAACGAATCAGGCCCTCATACACCTTGCCGTAATTCTTCTTCTCACCCCACGCACCATACGCCTCAGCCACCGCATGATCAGCATCAGACAGCAGCGGGAACGTCAACGACTCCTTCTCCACAAAACGGGCAATAGCCGCCGGCGAATCCGGAGAAACACCCAACACCACGTAACCCAACGACTTCAACGACGCCAAATTATCGCGGAAATCGCACGCCTCCTTCGTGCAACCCGGAGTCGAAGCCTTCGGGTAGAAATACAAAATCACCTTGCTACCCGCATAATCGCTCAGGCTGTGCTCCACACCCGACGCGTCAGAAAGGGTAAAAGCAGGTGCCGGAGTACCCGGCTCAAGACGAACACTCATCAATAACTCCTCAAAACAACAAAAACTAGGGGAGGGGCGGATGCGCCCCACACCGTACCAAGGGCGGATGCGCCCCGTGCAATACACACAGTCTAGTGTCCCACACACCCCACCCAAACAATGTGTCCAGGCTCACCCTGAATCAACTTGCGCACACCATGAAAACTCGCGTATAGTATTTTTCTGTTGCAAGGGAAACCTTGAAAAACAAATAAGCGCCTCTAGCTCAATTGGCAGAGCAATTGACTCTTAATCAATGGGTTCTGGGTTCGAGTCCCAGGGGGCGCACTTCACAGAAAATCCCGCTGATTCTTCGGAATCGGCGGGATTTTTGCGTTCCCCGAATAAATACAGTTTTTGGGTTTGAGGAGCTTGTGTCCGGCTTTGTTTCAGATGACGCGCGCCGCATGTTTCCTCCGCGCCTACGCAGGGGCACCCGTCACCCGGACGCTCCGCTCCTCCTTGCTTCGCTGCGGAGAGCGTCCGTATGACACCCTGAGGGCGCATCCGGAAAACGCGGCGCGCTACCGATGTGCCGCCCCGCTCCTCTTTACGTCCTGTGGTTCAGGGGTTCGTGGAATCCCGCCGGTTCGTTGGGTTGCGCGGTGGTTCAGTGTGTGCGCCCCGTGCCTAGCGAACTGGGGCGGGGGGAGGGCTGTCGCCTTTTAGTGTGTTGCTTGGTGGTTTGGTGTTTTGTGTGTGGGGCGGGGGAGGGCTGTCGCCTTTCAGGCTTTTGCGAGATAGCTAGTCTGGTGTGCGCAGAGGCGTCGGTGCCGTCCGTAGCGACATCAGGGTGCCCGAAGCGAAGCGAGGGCGGGTGCCCCTGTAGGAGCGAGGACGTGCACCGCCCCTCAAGCGGTCAACGTAGCGGGGTGTGGGCATGCGAAAGCCCGCCGCAACCCTAAGAGTTGCAGCGGGCATCCAGCACGAAAAGTCTCCGTTACAGGACCGGCCAAATCCGCGTCACAAACTCACGGAAATCCTCCACGTCCTTACCCTGCTCCAACAGGCCAACACCAAAACGAGTCGCCACCTCAGCATTATCCTCAAACGACAAATAAAACGAGCTGCCATTCACCGACTCAAGCGTCACCGCATCATCACCCACACGATACGCATGCAGAGCATTCGTATTATCAATCGTCGTAGCCGTACCCGCAGGCGTCAATGCCGGCAAATTCACCGGAGCAATAATCACCTCATCAGGCGCATCCTGATACCCAACAATAAAATGCTGCTGATCAGGAGACTGATGCAACGCCAAATCAGGATTACGGTAAACCGCACGGCCCGTCGCATACACCAAATTGTATGCACCGTAATTAATAATCTGCTCGTCAAAAACCGGGTGCAGAACCCGAATGAGTTCCTCACCCGTCAAAAACTCGCTACTCTCAACAGAGTTACGGGGGTCGATAACCTCTGCGTACTTACTTGCTTCGGTCAGCTCATCAGCGACCGTGATAATCGGTTCGGTCATAGCATCAGTCTACCGGGGCAACCAACGAAGGTCACGAGTATTCGCACATATTACGCGCCATGACGTCCAAAAATGCGAGTTTTTCTCACCTGTTCAAATGAACACGTGGGAATGTGTAAACAAGTGCAATGTGTCCACATCATGAAAGAAAGTATCCGACCTGCGCCTTTATGAACAAAAACGGGTGTGTTGCCCGATAGAGATTTGACTCACCCCCTCTTGGGGCGCACCATAGAAGGGTGAAGACAGCAATGTTCCAGCGAATTCTAAACCTTGTCGACGTCGCCTAGGGCGAGTGGCAGGGTCTATTCACTGCGACTGAGCGCCCCTACCGCTACCACCAACAGCGAGGGGCATTTTTTATAGCTTGGTACCCCCGGGCATAGGATGCGTGAGGATCACACAAACCCCACGCAGAACATTGAGTACAACGAAGAACCATTAAGACACGAGGCATTTCCATGACTATGGGATTTTCCACTTCTGATGACGCGGCAAACGCTCCCGCAGAACGCATGACCGGTTCTCAGGCAATCGTCCGCACCCTCGAAGACCTGGGTGTGACTGACGTATTCGGCCTGCCTGGTGGAGCCATTCTGCCGACCTATGACCCCCTGTACGATTCCAAGAAGGTCCGCCACATCCTGGTCCGCCACGAGCAGGGTGCAGGCCACGCCGCTCAGGGCTACGCAGTGTCCAGCGGCAAGACCGGCGTGTGCATTGCAACCTCCGGCCCCGGCGCAACCAACCTGCTGACCGCAATCGCAGACGCAAACATGGACTCCGTCCCCCTCGTCGCAATCACCGGCCAGGTGTCCACTAAGCTGCTGGGCTCTGACGCATTCCAGGAAGCTGACATCGTCGGCATGGCAATGCCCATCTCCAAGCACTCCTTCATGATCACCGACCCGCAGGACATCCCCCGCGCGCTCGCAGCAGCATTCCACATTGCATCCACCGGCCGCCCCGGCCCCGTGCTCGTGGACGTCACCAAGGACGCACAGGTCGGCATGATGGAATACCGCGGCATTCCTGAGGACCTGGAGCTGCGCGGTTACACCCCCGTCACCCGCGGCCACTCCAAGCAGATTCACGAAGCTGCAAAGTTCATCACCGAATCCAAGCGCCCCGTCTTCTACGTCGGCGGTGGTCTGGTCCGCGCAGGTGCTTCCGAAGAGTTCCACAAGCTGGCTAAGCTCATCGGCGCACCCGTCGTCACCACCCTGAACGCTATCGGTGCATTCCCCGACTCTGACCCCCAGAACCTCGGCATGCCCGGCATGCACGGCACCGTCCCCGCCGTCGCCGCAATGCAGAAGTCTGACCTGCTGATTACCCTCGGCGCACGCTTCGACGACCGCGTCACCGGTAAGCTCGACTCCTTCGCACCCGAGGCTAAGGTCATCCACATTGACGTTGACCCGGCAGAAATCTCGAAGATCCGCTTCGCAGACGTGCCGATCGTCGGCGACCTCAAGTACGTGCTGCCCGAGCTGACCGACCTGCTCTCCACCGAGTTCGCAGACCAGCTGCCGAACCTCACCGAATGGTGGAACGAGCTGAACGTCATCCGCAAGGATTACCCGCTCGGCTACGAGAAGCCCAACGATGGCCTCGGCTCGCCCGAATACGTCCTCGAGCGCATCAGCGCTCTCACCGGCCCCGACGCATACTACGTCACCGGCGTTGGCCAGCACCAGATGTGGGGTGCACACTACATCCAGCAGGAGAGCCCCCGTCACTTCATCAGCTCTGCAGGCCTCGGCACCATGGGCTACGGCGTTCCTGCCGGCATGGGTGCAAAGGTTGCACACCCCGACTCCACCGTGTGGATCATCGACGGTGACGGCTGCTTCCAGATGACCAACCAGGAACTGGTCACCTGCGCACAGAACAACATCCCCGTCAAGGTTGCCATCATCAACAACTCCTCCCTCGGCATGGTGCGCCAGTGGCAGACTCTGTTCTACAACGAGCGCTACTCCAACACCGACCTGAAGGACGGCCACGGCACCGTACGCATCCCCGACTTCGTCAAGCTCGGCGAAGCATACGGCTGCGCAACCTTCCGCTGCGAACGCGACGAAGACGTGGACGCAACCATCAAGGCTGCCCTCGAAATCAACGACCGCCCCGTGGTCATTGACTTCACCGTCAGCCCCCACGCCCTGGTCTGGCCCATGGTCCCGGCAGGCGTTTCTAATGACAAGATTTGGATTGCGAAGAACACTTCGCCCGAGTTCGATCGTGAGGGAGAGAACTAATGTCTCAGCACACTCTGTCCGTTCTGGTAGAAGATAAGCCGGGCGTTCTCACCCGCGTCTCCGGTCTGTTCTCCCGCCGACTGTTCAACATCCTCTCCCTGGCTGTGGGCCCCACCGAAAACCCCGGTGTTTCCCGCATCACCGTCGTGACCGAGGGTGACGCCCACACCATCGAGCAGATCACCAAGCAGCTGAACAAGCTTGTTCACGTGCTGAAGGTCGTCGAGCTTCCCGCCGACTCCTCCACCCAGCGCGACCACATCCTGATCAAGGTCAAGGCAGACCCCGTAGTCCGCCTGCAGATCGTTCAGGCAGCTGACCTGTTCCGCGCATCCGTGATCGACGTTTCCCCCGAGTCCCTTGTCATCGAGGCAACCGGCTCCCAGGAGAAGCTCAACGCACTGCTGGATGTTCTGGAGCCTTACGGTGTTCGTGAAATTGTTCGCGCAGGCACCATCGGCCTGGCACGTGGCCCGCGCGCTATGAGCGAGCGCATCTAGCACAAAATACCTGACGCTACATTCCCGTAGCAGTTCTCCCGCCCGCACAACCGAAACACACGTATTCGCAGTGCGGGCGGGGGAGCGCCAGATATGGTAAACCCCGGTACAGTAAACCCCTGTACCCCCGACCATGCAGGGCACAAATACTTCCAGCCAAAATCTGAGAAGTGCTCTCGTAAACCCGCACCCCAAAAGCTATCAAGTAGAATAGTCAATGTTGAGCCCAGTCTGGGCCGCATACCAAACTTACTGAGGAGAAGAAATGGCAGCAACCATTTTCTACAACGACGACGCAGACCTCTCCCTGATCCAGGGCCGCACCGTAGCAGTTATCGGTTACGGCTCCCAGGGCCACGCACACGCACTGAACCTGCGTGACTCCGGCGTGAAGGTCATCGTCGGTCTGTCCGAGGGCTCCAAGTCCCGTGCTAAGGCTGAGGCAGAAGGCCTGCGCGTTGCAACCGTTGCAGAAGCAGCAGCAGAAGCAGACGTCATCATGATCCTGACCCCGGACCAGGTCCAGGCAAAGGTCTACGCAGAGAGCATCGAGCCGAACCTCAAGCCCGGCAACGCACTGTTCTTCGCACACGGCTTCAACATCCGCTTCGGCTACATCACCGCACCCGAGGGTGTCGACGTGGCAATGGTCGCCCCCAAGGGCCCCGGCCACACCGTCCGCCGCGAATACGAAGCAGGCCGCGGCGTTCCCGCCCTGGTCGCAGTCGAGAAGGACGCATCCGGCGAAGCACTCGCACTGGCACTGTCCTACGCAAAGGCACTGGGTGCAACCCGCGCAGGCGTCATCAAGACCACCTTTACCGAAGAGACCGAGTCCGACCTGTTCGGCGAGCAGGCAGTCCTCTGTGGCGCCACCTCCCAGCTCGTCCAGTACGGCTTCGAGGTCCTGACCGAGGCTGGCTACCAGCCCGAAATCGCATACTTCGAGGTGCTGCACGAGCTCAAGCTCATCGTTGACCTGATGATCGAGGGCGGCATCGCTAAGCAGCGTTGGTCCATCTCCGACACCGCAGAGTACGGCGACTACGTCTCCGGCCCCCGCGTGATCTCCCCCGAGGTCAAGGAAAACATGAAGGCTGTCCTGGCAGACATCCAGAACGGCAACTTCGCAAAGCGCTTCATGGAAGACCAGGCTGCAGGCGCACCCGAGTTCAAGGCACTGCGCGCAAAGGGCGAGGCACACCCCATCGAGGCAACCGGCCGCAAGCTGCGCGAGCTGTTCTCCTGGAACACTGCAGACGACGACTACACCGAAGGTTCCGTCGCTCGCTAAACGGTAGCTCAGCAATAGCTTTCTAAGAATCCGGCGTTCCACCTCTCATCCCGCACAGGGGAGGAGGTGGGCGCCGGATTCTTGCTGTTTCAAGCTGAACAACAACACTCAACAAATATGTGATGCATTTCATGCTCACTTGAGTTGCGGGTGTCTATAAAATGCCGTATAGTATTTACTTGTTGCAGGGGAAACCCTGAAAAATAAATAAGCGCCTCTAGCTCAATTGGCAGAGCAATTGACTCTTAATCAATGGGTTCTGGGTTCGAGTCCCAGGGGGCGCACTTCAAAGAAAATCCCGCTGATTCTTAGGAATCGGCGGGATTTTTGCGTTCCCCTTGAAAAGCAGTCTTCATGGGTTGAGGAATCGGTGTTCGTCCTCGTTCCTACAGGGGACCTGTCCTCGCAGAGCTCGGACACCCTGATGTCACTACGGACGACACCGATTCCTCAGATGGTTTCTGCGGGTTCGGCAGGGGCACGTTATCCCGCCGGGGTTGCGGTAGCTGCGCGGTGGTTTGGGTGTGCGCCCCGTGCCTAGCGAACTGGGGCGGGGGAGGACTGTCGCCTTTTAGCCTGTTGCTTGGTGGTTGGTGTTTTGCGTGTGGGGCGGGGGAGGGCTGTCGCGGTTTAGCGTGTTGCTTGGTGGCTGGAAGTTTAGGCTGGTGCGCCGTGTTTTCCGGAAGCGCCCTCAGGGTGTCACACGGACGCTCTCCG
>NZ_KV810736.1:0-1894 GCF_001812895.1 Rothia sp. HMSC069C04 | reverse complement strand
CCCCTGCGTAGGCGCGGAGGAAACATGCGGCGTGGCAGCCTGTTACCTGGTGGCTTGGTGCTTATCGCGTATCAGAGTGTAACCCCGGTGAGAGTCGCGCCTAAGACTGCGGTAAACTGAAAGTTATGACTGCAACTCCGTTCTACATCACCACCGCCATCTCCTACCCCAATGGCAACCCGCACATCGGCCACGCCTACGAAACCATCGCAGCCGACGTGCTAGCCCGCTTCAAGCGCCTCGACGGCTTCGACGTGCGCTTCATGACCGGCACCGACGAGCACGGCCAGAAGATGCAGACCACCGCCGAGAAGCTCGGTAAGACCGCCAAAGAACTCGCCGACGAGAACTCCGCACGCTTCAAAGCAATGAACGACGCGCTGAACATCAGCTACGACCGCTTCATCCGCACCACCGACCCCGACCACTACGTCGCATCCCAGGCAATCTGGAAGCGCATGGAAGAAAACGGCGACATCTACCTCGACAAGTACGCCGGCTGGTACTCCGTCCGCGACGAAGCCTACTACGCCGAAGACGAAACCGAAGTCCGCGACGGCCAGCGCTACGCCATCGCAACCGGCACCGAAGTCGAATGGACCGAAGAAGAATCCTACTTCTTCCGCCTCTCCAAGTACGGTGACAAGCTCCTCGAACTCTACGCCAACGAAGGCTTCGTCTACCCCGAATCCCGCCGCAACGAACTGATTTCCTTCGTCAAGGGCGGCCTGAACGACCTGTCCATCTCCCGCACCACCTTCGATTGGGGTGTGCCCGTACCCGGCAACGACAAGCACGTCATGTACGTGTGGGTCGACGCGCTGACCAACTACCTGACCGGCCTCGGCTACCCCGACACCGACAACGAACTGTTCGTCAAGTACTGGCCCGCCGACCTGCACCTCATCGGTAAGGACATCACCCGATTCCACTCCATCTACTGGCCCGCATTCCTGTGGTCCGCCGGAATCGAACTGCCCAAGCGCGTCTTCGGCCACGGCTTCCTGCTCGTCAACGGCGAAAAGATGTCCAAGTCCGTCGGTAACGTCGTCGACCCCGCAAACCTCGTCGACGCATTCGGCCTGGACGCGGTCCGCTTCTTCCTCATGCGTGAAGTGTCCTTCGGCCAGGATGGCTCCTACTCCGAAGAGTCCATCATCAACCGCATCAACTCCGACCTGGCCAACAACCTCGGCAACCTCGCCCAGCGTTCCCTGTCCATGGTCGCCAAGAACTGCGGCGGAGCTGTGCCTGAGCACGGCGAATTCACCGAAGCCGACCGCCAGATCCTCGACCAGGCGGCAGCCCTCTACGAGCCCGTCCGTGCAGACTTCGACGAGCAGGCATTCCACCGCGCTTTGGAACGCATCTGGACCGTCCTCGCAGACGCCAACGCCTACTTCGCAGAGCAGGAACCCTGGACCCTGCGCAAGAACGGCGAACTCGACCGCATGAACACCGTGCTGTACGTGACCCTCGAGGTCGTGCGCCAGGTCGCCCTGCTGCTGCAGCCCGTCATGCCCGACGCAACCGCCAAGCTGCTGACCCTGCTCGGCGTACCCGAAGGCGACGCACGCCAGTTCGCAGCCCTCGGCACCGCACTCGTGCCCGGCACCGAACTGCCCGCACCCGCACCGGTGTTCCCCCGCTACGAAGCGCCCAAGGCATAACAGCTGCTTCTGCAATAGCGAATAGCGTATGAAAGCCCCCGGCTTCCTGCCCCCCAGATGTGAACTGCGCCCCGAAACTTGGACGCATTAAATAATAGCCGCTATACGGCCTCCTGCAGGGCCTGAACCCGGTACTCCACCGGGGTCAGGCCCCTAAGCTTCACCTGACGCCTTACCGTATTCCAGTGCGTGATATAGGCATCAAGATCAGCTTTGAAACTCTC
>NZ_KV810735.1:98594-114111 GCF_001812895.1 Rothia sp. HMSC069C04 | reverse complement strand
GCCGGTACAGCTTGCACCACTGCTTCAACGGTGTCGCACTTGCAATACCGAAGCGCACCATCGCCTCAGGCTTACTCATCCCACCATCAACCACGGCCTTCGCTGCGGCGACCTTGGTCTCATAGTCGTATCTGGTCCGCTTTACTCCCATGGCAAGAAACCCGCCCTTCCCGATGACGCGGTACATTTTCTGCCACTCTCTCACAGTCGCGGCGGACACACCAAGCCTTCTGGCGGTCAAACGATAGCCACATCCCTTCTCAAACATTTGTACTGCCTGTTTCCGAAGCAAACGGTCATGTCTTACTCCCAGATTTATAGACATGAAAAGCCTCCTGTTTCTTGGACTTTATTTTTGTTGTCCAAGAAACGGGAGGCAGTTCAATGGGGGAGGAGCCGGGGGCTTTCTGTATGTACGTAGGGGTAGGTTTGCGCGTGGGGTAGTAGCCCTGGCTGAACCGCCACTCATACTTAAGGATGAGGCCGGATTCCCGTTCCTGCCGCCTCAGACGCATCTCAGCCCGTGGGCTTAGCAATAGCCCCTGCGTCTGCAGGTCAAGAGTCGGTGAACACCTGCCAAAATCAGCCTCGAGGATGATAAAAACCCAGTAGTCAGCGCCACATTGCGTGAAATAATTGAACTATGACTACTACAACTCCTCACGCCCAGACGGCACAGCCCGCCGTCTCCGCACGAAACCTTTCCAAAACCTACGGCATCGGTGAAGCCACCGTCCACGCCCTCAACAACGTCTCCGTTGACTTTGAGCAGGGCAAGTTCACCGCAATTATGGGCCCCTCCGGTTCCGGTAAGTCCACGCTGATGCAGACCATCGCAACCCTGGATACCCCCGACCCGAACCCGGCAACCTCCATCCGTATTGGCGGTACCGAGCTCTTCGGTCTGAAGGACAACGCCCTTACCGAATTCCGCCGCGAACACATCGGCTTCATCTTCCAGGCGTTCAACCTGGTGCCCACCCTCACCGCGGGCCAGAACATTGACCTGCCCCTGGGCCTCGCCGGTAAGAAGCCGGACCCGCAGTGGCGCGACTACCTGGTTAAGACCCTCGGCCTGGAAACCCGCCTCGACCACCGCCCCGAACAGCTCTCCGGCGGTCAGCAGCAGCGCGTCGCCATCGTGCGCGCCCTGCTCGCACGCCCCGAAGTGGTCTTCGCCGACGAACCGACCGGTAACCTCGACTCCAACTCCGGCGCCGAGGTGCTGCGCCTGCTACGTGCCGCCGCAACCGACCACGCACAGACCATCCTCATGGTCACCCACGACGCAAACGCCGCCTCCTACGCAGACCGCGTGGTCTTCATCAAGGACGGCATGGTCGCCGGCGAAATGATCGAACCCACCTACGACGCCGTGCTCGGCGCAATGGCACAGCTGGAAGGTCGATAAGCCGTGGCAACCACACTGAACACGGTGGCGCGCTCCAATCTGCGCGCCTCCAAAGGAAAATACATTCTCACGGGCATAGGCATCGCGATCTCATCCTTCTTTATCGCCGCCATTATGATGCTCACCAACTCGCTGCAGGCGACCGTCAACTCCTCCGTAGGTGACGTGCTCTCCCGCGCCGAGGCGGTTGTCGCCTCCGCCGCTACAACCAGCGACGGTAAAGACAGCACCTCTATCTACCTGACCCGTGACCAGATTCAGAAAGTAGAAAAGAGCGACCTGCTCTCCGGCTACTGGGTTCAGTATGCCGTTTCGGGCGCGCTCGGTACCGGCGATCAGAAAACCCTCGTGCAGTACAACCAGCTGCCCGCCGACTCGAGCCTCTTCCCGTACAAGGTGCAGGGCAAAATCCCCGGTAGCGACCACGAAATCATGGTCTCTACCTACTTCGCGAAGAAGCACAACCTCTCGCTGAACGGCAAGGTCACCAGCACCGACGTTGTAGAATCCGTCAGCGCCCCCGGTACCGACAAGACCGCCGAATACACCGTCGTCGGTCTGTTCGACCCCGGTTTTGAAGGCTCCACCACCAATCAGGCTGTCTTCATTGGCGGCACCAGCCTCGGCGAAGCCGCCCTGAAGGCAGCTGAGGCAGAAAACAAGAGTTCCGCGGCAGGCTACCGAAGCATGGCTGGCGCGAACCTCATCTACCTCAAGTTCAAGGACGGCGTAACCGACGCCAAGCTCAAGAGCCTGCAGGATACCCTCAGCAGCGGCGACACCAAGAACGACCCGCGCGTCATGACCGGTCAGAAGCTGCTGGAAGACTACCAGAAGACCATCTCCACGGTCTTCACCTCCATTAGCGTGGTTCTGGGCGCCTTCGCGGCGCTGGCTCTGCTGGTCTCCTCCTTCGTCATCTCCAACACCTTCGCGGTGCTGGTCGGCCAGCGCATCCGTGAGCTGGCTCTGCTGCGCACCCTCGGTGCCCGCGGCGGCTCCCTCGTACGGATGCTACTCATCGAATCCATTACCGTGGGCGTGGTGTTCTCCCTCATCGGTGCGCTGTTGACCTACCCGGTTGGCGCGCTGGTTGGTGCAAACCTCACCACCATCATGATCTCCTACTCAATCACCCCGATCCTGGTGAGTGTGCTCCTCTGCACCATCGTGACGGTTCTGGCGTCGCTCTCCCCGGCACGAAGCGCCCTGCGCATCTCGCCCATTAGCGCGATGAGCGAGCACACCAACCTTGAGGTGCGCAAGCCCGGCAAGGTCGGCCCGATCCTGGGTCTGGTCTTCGGTGCCGCAGGTATCGGCCTGGCTATGCTGGCTCAGAACCAGGGTTCCGGTGAGGGCGCCGGCAATAAGGCCATTGCCTTCATGATGGGGGCCGCGCTGCTGCTCGGTATTGCGGTTTTCCTCCTCACCCCGCTGGTACTGCCCCCGCTGGTACGTGCCCTCGGTAAGGTCACCCGCACCCAGACCGGCAAGCTGGCGCTCGCCAACGCACTGCGTTCGCCCAAGCGTACCGTCTCCACCGGCCGCGCTGTGCTGGTGGGTACCCTGGTCGTGTCGACTGTGCTGACCGGTTACTCGGTGCTGAGCGCATCGCTGACCAAGGCCCTGGATCAGCAGTACCCGATTTCTGCGCAGGCAAAGTACAGCTCGTACGACCAGTCCGAGGCTGCCTCCACCGTGACCAAGGCGGAGGAAATCGCCTCCAAGGTCAAGGGTATTAAGAACGTTCAGGCATCCGCCGTCGGTTACGCAGCCGGTGTGGTTGACTACACCGTCGAGTACGAGGGACAGACCGCCAACCAGAATTCCGACCTGGTGGCCTTGAGCTCCTCCGATTTGAAGGCAATCCTGCCGGGCGAAAACTTGAACCTTGCGGATGACACCGTGCTCGTACCGCAGGGCCTCTGGAAGTCCGCTGGATTGAATGAGTCCAGCCGTCTGAAGGCACACGGCCCGCTCGGCGAAGTGGAACTCAAGCCCGTCAAGTCCGCAACCAAGCAGAACCTGCTGATTGTCAACCCTGCCACCGCCGCCAAGCTGCAGGACGCCAAGAACCCGCAGAAGGTTGCCAACCCTGCCGCTGAGGAAGCTCAGAAGCGCCTGGAAGAAGCAATCGCCAGCGGTGACAAGGAAGCTCAGACAAAGGCAGCACGTCTGACCGTCACCAGCCAGGCAACCGGTAACGACACCGTCGTTCTGGTGCGCGCCGCCTCCCCGCTGACCAGTAGCGAGAACGCGACCCTGCAGGCTGACCTGAACCGAGCCAGCCCTGACAGCTCCTTCACCGGTGGCTTGCAGGAACGTCAGACCTACGACCAGCTGCTGACCGTTATGCTGACCTTCACCCTGGTGATGCTCATGCTCGCAGTGGTCATCTCCATCATTGGTGTGGCGAACACGATGACCCTGTCGGTCAACGAACGCCGCCGCGAGAACGCGATGCTCCGTTCGCTGGGTCTGTCCCGCAAGCAGCTGCGCCGCATGATCTCCATTGAGGCGATTCTGATTACGCTCGCCGCTGTGGTGCTCGGTATGGTTTCCGGTGCGGTGATTGGTAGCCTCTCGGCGCAGATTATTATGTCTTCCATGAGTGCTTCCGCCCCGCTCGTGCTTGACCTGCCGTACGTCTGGTACGTGGTCATCCTCATTGTGGGTGTGCTCGCCGCGATGCTGGCTTCGGCTCTGCCGGCGGCTCGTTCGGCTCGCATGTCCCCGGTTGAGGGTATGCGCGGCTAACCCGCTGTACCTGGCATAGTCACAGTACCCGGCGAACCCGGATACTCGGCGTGAGAAAGCCCCGGAGGGTGCCTCGATCAGGAGGCGCCCGCCGGGGCTTCACTGTGTCCTCTATTCTGCCGTGCTTGTGCTCTCAGACTCTTGGAGCTGACCTGTAGCCTGGCTTTGCGCGTATGATGGGTGTATGAGCACTAGCCACCCCAATCTGCGTCGCGGGTACACGCTACCCCATGAAGCGGAGGTTCTTCAGATCCTCCGTGACGCTGGTGTGCGCCGTGCCCGACTCTTCGGCAGTGCCGCCCGCGGTGAGCTGACCGAAACCAGCGACCTGGATTTTTTGGTGCAGATGCCGGGTGTAGCCCCTTTTGACGAATTCATGCAGATGGTCGATGCTCAGCACCGTATTGAACAGCTGACCGGCCGCAGCGTGGATATGGTCACCCAGCTACGCCCCCGCATCTATGCGGAGGCAGAACCAGACATGGTGGAGTTGCCGCTATGAAAAGCTCGCTTGACGACTTCTTTCTGATTCTTGAGTCAGCTCAGCGTATCTACGCTTTTACGCCCGAGCGATATGAAGACCTGATAGACGATTCAAACGGGGTAGTCCAGGACGCGCTCTGCATGCGCTTTCAGGTCATTGGCGAAACCCTCAATAGAATTCGTTCAAAATACCCAGAAGATTATGAACGGTATGAACGGGCTGAATGGCAGTACCTCATTGCTATTCGTAACATCATTTCTCATAGCTATGTGAGCGTTGATTTTGCTGTCCTATGGGACGTCGCCCGGAATAAGTTACCTGAGCTGATGAGCGACTTTGAACGAATCATCGACGAGATACAAGAAACCACTTAACTAAAGAGCCCCGGAGGGTGCCTCGAAAAGGAGGCGCCCGCCGGGGCTTCACTGTGCCCTTATATAAGGGAGCGCTAGTGGGCGATACCCGCCTCATACGCCATAATGACCGCCTGCACACGATCACGCGCACCCAACTTCGCCAACACATGCGACACATGCGTCTTCACCGTCGCCTCCGAAAGCACCAGCTCCCGCGTAATCTCCGCATTCGACAAGCCGCGCGCAATCAAACCCAGCACCTCAAACTCACGCGGCGACAACTGCTCAATCAACTCACGATGCGGATAACCCTGCACAGTCTCAAAGCTTGCATGCTCAGCCGGAATAAACGTTGCCTTCGGAAGCTCAGAACCAGCAGCCGGGGGAGTAGCAGGAACAGACTCGGCGGCAGGAACAACAGGAGCGGCAGGTGCGGGGGAGTCCAGCACCGGAATCATGTGCTCCAACAGTCGGCGAGTCGCAGATGGCGCAATCACCGCATCGCCGCGGTGCACCGTACGAATCGCCTCCAGCAGCTGCTCCGGCGGGGTGTCCTTCAACAAGAACCCGCTCGCACCCGCACGCACCGCAGAATACACGTACTCGTCAATGTCGAAGGTCGTGAGCATGATAATGCGCACCCGCTCATCCTCGGAAACTTCACGCTCGCCGTCACGCTCCAGAATACGGCGCGCCGCCTCCAGGCCGTCGCAGTGCGGCATGCGCACATCCATGAGGATGACCTGCGGCGCCTGCCCCTCAGAGACCATGCGGTCAAAAACGTCAATCGCCGCCAGGCCGTCATCAGCTTCCATGACGACCTGCAGGTCCGGCTGGGAGTTGACGAGCATGCTCAAGCCGCCGCGCACTAGGCGCTGGTCGTCAACGAGCATCACGCGGATCGGCTGGGTGGTCTGTGGTGCAGAAGAGTACATAGTTTCAATCCTAGATCACGAGGTAGTAGAGGGCACCGGTATTAGAGGTCGCGGTAGGGCAGCGCCGCCTCAACGAGCCAGCCGCCGTCAGGCTGCAGGCCGTAGGTGAGGGTGCCGTGGTAGAGGGCGATGCGCTCGCTCATGCCGCGCAGACCGTTGCCGCTACCGGGTACAGGGCGGGCAATGTGCTGAGCTGTGGCAGAGGAAACCGGGCCGTTCTGAACCCACAACTGCAGACCGTCCTCGCCCCAGTGAATGGTGACGGTGGTTGCCGCGCCGGGGGAGTGCTTGAGCGCGTTGGTGAGCGCCTCCTGCACGGTGCGGTACGCCGCGAGTTCTGCGCCCTGCGGTAGGGTGCGCGCCATGGTGCCGGTGATTCCGGTGAAGGTGACGGGTAGCCCGGCGCGGCGGCTCTGCTCCACGAGGGCGGGCACATCGTTGAGGGTGGGCACGGGCGCGTAGGCGGTCGCCTCGTCCGTGCGGAGTAGCCCGAGCAGGGAACGCATCTGCGTGAGGGAGTCGCGTGCCGTGTCTGCGATGAGTTCTAGGGTCTGCTCGGCAATATCCGGTTCGCTCTGCTGAGCCTGACCGGACTGCTCAGCCTGTTCAGTTTGCTGCTCTGCCTGCTGTGCCTGTTGTGTTTGCTGGGCGCGGGCGGTGCGTGCGGTGCGGGCGCTCGCGGCGGCGTAGCGTGCCCCGTCTGCCTGGGAAATAATGCTGGAGAGCGAGTGCGCCACAATATCGTGCATTTCACGGGCGATGCGGGTGCGTTCATCCTGTGCGGCGAGGCGGCGTTCCTGTTCCTGTTCGTATTCGAGGCGGCGGGCGCGTTCTTTGAACTCTTCGCTGCGCAGTTCGCGCATGCGGCGGGAGTCGCCGAGGAACCAGAAGACGGTGAAGATGGATCCGCAGAGCACGCCAAACATCAGGGAGATGAAGATGCGGGCGGGTATGTCGTCCCAGTGGTAGAGGAATGAGAGCGAGGCCTGCACGGTGACGGCGAGTGCGCCGACCCAGCCGAGAATGAGGCCGCGGAAGCGGGCGCGGCGGGTCCAATGCCTGCCGATATGGTAGGCGGCGAGGCTGACGGGCGGGTAGCAGGTGATGGCGAGTGAGTCGGGGAAGGGCTCCACGAGGGTGAGGCAGAGCGCCGCGATGACCACGTAGATGCTGCCGTAGGGGAAGCGGTAGCGGAAGTAGAGCGCGGTGGTGCTGCAGAGCGCGGAGATGACCGGGATCCAGCCGTAGCTGTTGACGAAGGCTGCTGAGAGCACGCAACAGAAGAACTGCATGTGCGCAACGACGATGATGTTCATCCAGCTGCGTTTGTCTCTGATATAGTTTTGCACGCGGCTGGAGGCGCTGATTGCGTCGGCGGGTAGGTCGCTGTTTTCTGAGCGGCCGCGGGTATGCGTTACGGCGTGGCCTGATTCGGCTGTCTCTGTGCTGTGCTGTGGGTTCTGCTGGGGTTCGGTGTGCTTGAG
This sequence comes from Rothia sp. HMSC069C04, assembly GCF_001812895.1. Taxonomy (NCBI): domain Bacteria; kingdom Bacillati; phylum Actinomycetota; class Actinomycetes; order Micrococcales; family Micrococcaceae; genus Rothia; species Rothia sp. HMSC069C04. Next base: position 106,684 of record NZ_KV810735.1, on the reverse strand, counting down.
GGGCATGTTTCCAGTGTATCGGGGTGGTGGGGCGGGACTGGGAGCCTCTTTCTACTCTCACATGCAGGGATATTTTGTGGGTTTGTGTGTGGGGGTGTGTGCTTGAGTGAGTATGACACGCCAAAAACAGCTATTTTTAGTGACCTTAGTTACTTTTTTGAAAAATATTCCTTCAACTAAAACTTGAGAGTTTGGGGTTGTATGGGCTTCGAATTCGGGTTTAAGAGACCAGTAACTCCCTTAAGCAACCTATTTTGGTTGAAAAACCTTCAACTAAGGCGGAGAGTTTAAGGGAAACCCCCTCATCAAACCATTTTTGGAACCATTGCGGGATAGGTTCTTGATGGGTATAGTTTTAGCCGTACCCGAAATCTGCGCCCGAGGTCTAAGGCCTTACAGAACGAACACCAAGCGTTCTGAAGCGCGTCTCCCTATGTAGGGGAGCGGAGTACAGCATTATGTCGTTATCACCAGAGGTTAGGCGCAAGCCTACTTCACTCACTCGAATCTCATCAGGTGACGTTCTTCGCCGCGCACGACGGCGGGTGATAACTTTTATTCCTCAAAATGACATCACTCTCGAAGGACATACATGTCTACTAACATTTCTCGCCGCAAGGTTGTCGCTGGCGCAGCATGGGCTGCTCCGGTTGTCGCAGCATCTGCTGCAGTTCCCGCTTTCGCTTCCTCCACTGTTTGTGAGTGGGAAGAGACCGTAGCTTACTCCGCAAACGGCGCCGCATCCGGTGCTAAGGGCACCGCATCCTTCGTCGTTCCCGCACTGGTCGACAAGATCAAGTTCGAGGTCGTCGGTGGCGCTGGTGGTACCAACTACGACGATATGGCAGCAGGTTCCGGTGCAAAGATCACCGGTATCATCGAGGTCAAGCCCGGCCAGACCGTTCAGCTCATCGGCGCAGCCGGTGGTATTGGTAACGGCCCCCTGACTGCAGCTGAGGGTGGTGAGGGCTACGGTAACGGTGGTTCCTCCAACCTGCCCAACCCCATCCCCTCCAGCATCATGCAGCAGGTCAACACTATTTGGCCCGCTAACTCCCCCCTGAAGCGTATTACCTACTCCGCATCCGGTGGTGGCTCCTCCGCTCTGGTCATCAACGGTACCCCCGTTGCAGTCGCAGGTGGCGGTGGTGGCGCTGGCTTCATCAACAACGGTGGCGCTAACAACAACCCCCAGTACATGGAAGCTGGCGCAGTGACCGCTTCTTGGCAGTGGCCCTCCGGCGCAAAGCGCAACGGCAACATCATCTTCGGTTCCACCGGTGGTTCCGCTGACGGTGCATCGGGTTCTGCAGGTCTTGAAGGCTTCGGTATCTACGACGCTGACAACTCTATCCGCGAAACCGTTGAGGCCGGTGAAGGTGGCGCAAACGGTATCGGTGGTAACGGTGGTGCTAAGACCGCTCTGCACACCGGCAAGTCCCCGAACGGTGTTCTGGGCTTCTCCTCCGCCAACAACCAGGAGATTTACCAGTCCTCCAAGTCCGGTAACAATGGTGGCTCCGGCTTCACCGGTGCCGGTGGTGACGGTGTAGCATCCTACTCCTACCTGATCGACAACAACGATCGCACCAAGAAGGAAGAGGGTACCCACAACGGTACCGGTTACGCTCTCGAGTACTCCTCCATCGGCTTCAACTTCAACGGCTACGAGTCCGTCATCTCCGCAGGTGGTGGCGCAGGCTACGGTGGCGGTGGCTCCGGTGCTTCCAGCTCCTCCTCCGCAATCGTTCTGACCCAGAAGTGGAACAACAACCCCAACGGTATCCGCCAGAACGTCTCCTTCGGCCAGCTCGGCGGCGGCGGCGGCGCAGGTGGTTCCTACGTTGCTCCCGGTGTTTCCGGCGGTACCATTACCTCCGCAGGTAACGCTCCGACCGCTCGTAGCGAACGTGGCAACGGCTACGTCAAGGTCACCCTCTGCAAGCGCACCGCGTAATTGCATAGACCTTTAGGGCTCTCACTCTGAGTGAGAACTCGTAACGATATTCCCCGGCTGATAATTCAGCCGGGGAATATTGTTTTAACCGGTAGAGGCTGAACACCACAGAATCCAGAACCCCAGACTTCAGGAGGCGGGTCTGGGTCAAGGCGCTGCCGGGCAGAGACTGGGGGGGGGGTAGCCCAGAGCCCGTCTAGCCCAGAGTCTGAGAACCCGTCCGCACACTCTACCGCCCACCCGCTGCGCGTATTACGGTAGAGGCATGACTGAAGCACGTAGCATCGACCTCGCCGTCATCCCCGGCGACGGCATCGGCCCCGAAATCATTACCGAAGCCCAGCGCATCCTCACCCGCGCCTGCGAGCTCGAAAACATCACCGTAACCCCCACCCACTACAAGCTCGGCGCCGAGCACTGGCTGGAAACCGGTGAAACCCTGCCCGACTCCACCATGGACGCCCTCAAGCAGCACGACGCGATCCTCTTCGGTGCCATCGGTGCAGACCCGCGCAGCGGCAAGATTCCCTCCGGCCTCATCGAACGCGAAATGCTCCTGAAGTTGCGCTTCGCCTTCGACCACTACATCAACCTGCGCCCCTCCCGCCTGTACCCCGGTGCAGTCTCCCCGCTCGCCAACCCCGGCAACATCGACTTCGTCGTCGTGCGTGAAGGCACCGAAGGCCCCTACATCGGCAACGGCGGCGTGATTCGCCAGGGCACCCCCCACGAAATCGCCACCGAAGTCTCCCTCAACACCGCACACGGCGTGGAGCGCCTGGTACGTTACGCCTTCGAGCTGGCATCCACCCGCCGCAAGAAGGTCACCCTCGTACACAAGACCAACGTGCTCACCCACGCAGGTCGCCTCTACAACCGCTACTTCACCGAAATCGCGGCTGAATTCCCCGAGGTTGAGACTGACTACCTGCACATTGACGCGACCACCATCTTCATGGTCACCGACCCCGCCCGCTTCGACGTGATCGTCACCGACAACCTCTTCGGCGACATCATCACCGACCTCGCAGGTGCAGTGACCGGCGGTATCGGCTACGCGGCAAGCGGCAACATCAACGCCGTCGGCGAGTTCCCCTCCATGTTCGAGCCCGTACACGGCTCCGCACCGGACATTGCCCGCCAGAACAAGGCAAACCCCACCGCCGCAATCCTCGCCGGCGCAATGCTGCTGCGCCACCTCGGCCACGACGCCGCCGCAGCCCGCATTGAGGACGCTGTTGAGGCAGATATGCGCGAAAACGGCGCGAGCGTGCGCGGAACCGATCAGGTCGGCGCGGACGTGCTCGCACGCCTCGGTTAATACTTGCCTAATACTTGCCCGGCTATAACTGGCTCGGCTAAAACGTGAACTACGCTAGTGAAGCCCGGAAGGAACGCACCTTCCGGGCTTCACCTGTTCACATCCTGAATGGCAGAAAAGGTGCGCATGCGGCAAACTCATCTTTCCGGTACTCTAAAACAGGTCAGGCACACCCGCCCGGCACCTCGGCGGTGGACACCATCCACCACTAGCTTTGATGCATCCAACTAGCACAGACCGCTAGATGCACCATCTGCCCCGCACGACAACGCGCCCGGCGGCACACACCGGTCCCTCGCCCCGCCGCGAGAACCGCCACTCAAAGAACGCCCACAGAGGCAACTAGACGAAGAGGAACGCAGAACGATGGCAACCGAATTCAGCCACGAAGCAAACCAGTCACCCGCCACCGCCGAACGCCGCGCCGAAATCCTCGCAAACCCCGGCTTCGGCGACTACTTCAGCGACCACATGGTCACCATCGACTGGGAAGGCGACTACAAGACCGGCGGCACCTGGTACGACGCACGAGTTCACCCCTACGGCCCGCTGACCCTCGACCCCGCCTCCGCTGTCTTCCACTACGGCCAGGAAATCTTCGAAGGCGTCAAGGGCTACCGCCACGCCGACGGCTCCGTGTGGACCTTCCGCCCCGAAAAGAACGCAGAACGCTTCGCGAACTCCGCACACCGCCTCTCCCTGCCCGAACTGCCCGCAGAACTGTTCGTTGAATCCCTGCGCGAACTCGTTAAGGCAGACGAAGCATGGGTACCCACCGGCGACGGTGAAGCCTTCTACTTCCGCCCCTTCATGATCGCAACCGAAGCGTACCTCGGCGTGCGCCCCGCAAAGCACGTGCAGTACCACGTCATCGGCTCGCCCGCAGGTAACTACTTCGGCACCCCCGAACCCGTAGACATCTGGCTCTCCACCACCTACGCCCGCGCAGGCGAAGGCGGCACCGGCGCGGCAAAGTGCGGCGGCAACTACGCGGCATCCATGATCGCCCAGATCGAAGGCGAAAAGCACGGCTGCAAGCAGGTCATCTTCAAGGACCCGCACCGCGGCGACGCCATCGAAGAGCTCGGCGGCATGAACGTGTTCTTCATCTTCGGCAAGGAAAACAAGATCGTCACCCCCGAGCTGACCGGCACCATCCTGGAGGGCGTGACCCGTTCCTCCCTGATTCAGCTCGCCAAGGACCGCGGCATGACCGTCGAAGAGCGCGCAATTACCCTCACCGAATGGCGTGAAGGCGTAGCAAACGGCGACATCACCGAAATCTTCGCCTGCGGCACCGCAGCAGTGGTCGCACCCATCGGCAAGCTCAAGGCAGAAGACTTCGAAATCCCGGCACCCACCGAGCACTTCGGTGAAATCTCCAAGAGCCTGCGCGAAGAGCTCGTCGGCATTCAGACCGGCGTAGTAGAAGACCGCCACGGCTGGATGACCCGCCTCATCTAAAACGTGAATCTAACGTAACCAGCGAAATCCCCGCAGGATGCTCCGCCCGACCCCGCACGTCGCGCGGTGAGTAACCCGCGGGGATTCACTGTGCCCGGAAAATGAGGTGCTGGGTAAATGGCGTGCCCGGCGGATATTGCGCGCGGCGTTGATAACACGAGGACAGGGGGAGGGGAGGTGCACCCCGCCGAACCTAATAGTGTTGAACCCCGCCGGGCTAAAATCTGCCTTGCCAATTCCGCCCGCCGCCCCCGCCCTCGAAGGCTGGTACCCTAGAAAGTATGCGTATTGCACGATTTACCGTAAATAATGAGCTCCACTTCGGGCTGGTAGAAGGTGACGCAGGCGAAGAAACCCTGCGCGTACTCGCCGGTGACCCCTTCTATTCGGGCATCGAACCGACCGGCACCACCTACCCCATCGACCAGGTGCGCCTGCTCGCCCCGATCATCCCCCGCTCCAAGGTGATTGGAGCGATCGCAAACTGGGCAGGAACCGAGGCGCCCGCCTCCCCGCAGTTCTTCCTCAAGCCCAACACCACCGTGATTGGCCCCGGCGACCCCGTGACCCTGCCCGAGTACTCCGAAGCCGTCAGCGCAGAAGGTGAACTCGCCGTCGTTATCGGTCGTATCGCCAAGTCCGTGCCTCTTGAGCGCGTGCACGAGGTCATCTTCGGCTACACCGTGGCAAACGACCTCACCGCCCGCGACCTGCTCGAAGACCGCCAGTGGACCCGCGCCAAGGGCTTCGACGGCTCCACCCCGCTCGGCCCCTGGATCGAAACCGACCTGGACACCGACTCGCTGAACATCACCACCTGGGTTGACGGCGACGTCGTGCAGGAAGGTAACACCTCCGAAATGCACTACTCCGTAGCCGAACAGGTTGCCGCAGCCTCCGAAATCTTCACCCTGCTGCCCGGCGACGTACTGCTCACCGGCACCCCCGCCGGCATCAGCGTACTGCGCGACGGCAACGAAGTAGAGGTCGAAGTCGAAGGCATCGGCTCCCTCGTCACCCGCGTGCGCGACTAAACAGCCCGCACCCAAAAACGTAACGTACATCCTGAAACACACCGTCAAGGAGACATCATGACCGAATACCACGGTCCCGTACTCAACAGCCCCGCAGACACCCGCGTCCGCTTCTGCCCCTCGCCCACCGGCACCCCGCACGTGGGCATGGTCCGCACCGCCCTCTTCAACTGGGCGTACGCACGCCACACCGGCGGTAAGCTGATCTTCCGCATCGAAGACACCGACGCAGCACGCGACTCCGAAGAGTCGTTCAACCAGGTGCTCGAATCCCTGCACTGGCTCGGCATCAACTGGGACGAAGGCGTCGGCGTCGGCGGCCCCCACGAGCCCTACCGCCAGTCCGAGCGTAAGGCCGCAGGCATCTACAACGAGATCTTCGAAAAGCTCGTTGAAGGCGGCTACGTGTACGAAGACTTCTCCACCCCCGACGAGGTGAAGGAACGCCGCAAGGCAGCCGGTCAGGACCCGCAGCTCGGCTACGACAACTATGACCGCAACCTCACCGAAGAGCAGAAGGAAGCCTACCGCGCCGAGGGCCGTAAGCCCGTGTGGCGCCTGCGCATGCCCGACGAAGACATCACCTTCAACGACCTCGTTCGCGGTGAAATCACCTTCAAGGCAGGCACCGTACCCGACTACGTGGTCGTCCGCTCCAACGGCGACCCGCTGTACACCTTCGTGAACCCCGTCGACGACGCACTCATGGGCATCACCCACGTGTTGCGCGGCGAAGACCTGCTCTCCTCCACCCCGCGTCAGATTGCGCTCTACCGCGCGCTCATCGACACCGGCGTGACCAGCTTCATCCCCGAATTCGGCCACCTGCCCTACGTCATGGGCCAGGGCAACAAGAAGCTCTCCAAGCGTGACCCCGAGTCGAACCTCTTCCTGCTGCGCGACTCCGGCTTCATCAAGGAAGGCCTGCTGAACTACCTGTCTCTGCTGGGCTGGTCCCTCTCCGCAGACCAGGACGTCTTCAGCATCGACGAGCTCGTCGAGCACTTCGACGTACACGACGTTGTCGCCAACCCCGCACGCTTCGACGTGAAGAAGGCAGAGTCCATCAACGGCGACCACATCCGTGCGCTCGACCCCAAGGACTTCCGCGACCGCCTCATCCCGTACCTGCAGGCTGCAGGCGTACTCGATGAAACCCTCACCGAGCGTGAAGAGCAGGTCCTCACCGAAGCTGCACCCCTCGTACAGGAGCGTATGCAGCTGCTCGGCGAAGCACCCGGCCTGCTCGCATTCCTCTTCAAGAGCGACGACGAGATTACCGTGGCTGACGACGCACGCAAGCAGCTCAAGGAATCCGCACCGCAGGTCCTCGCCGCCGCAATCGAAGCTCTGGAGCCCCTCGAGGACTTCACCGCAGCCAGCATTGAGGCAGCCCTGCGCGCCGCAATCGTCGACGGCCTGGAAATCAAGCCGCGCCTCGCATTCGGCCCCGTGCGCATCGCAGTGTCCGGTGAGCGTATCTCCCCGCCCTTGTTCGAATCCATGGAAATCCTGGGCAAGGAATCCTCCCTCGCACGTCTGCGCAAGCTTGCCGCTGAACTGAGCTAACTATGAAACAGTCAATCATGGGGAAGGCGCTGCTGAAGGGCACCCTCATGGCGCTCACCAACGCCTGCATTATCTGGCTGATTCTGTACATCGCCAACATGGACAAGTCCGTCTTGATGGTGGTCGCTGTTGTCGTTGCGGCAGCCTTCGGATACGTGACTGCCTACTTCGAGGCGCGCGCCGCCCTGAACGCTCGAGAAGCTCAGGCACGGCACGCCCGCGGCGGCGACGTCAGCAGTTCGTCTGACGGCGTAGACACCTCGGACTCTTCGCGTGAAGAGGACGACGAAGACGACTTCGTGGACCCGGGACCCGACCCGGACGCGGGCGACTTCGACGCCGGAAGCTCCAGCAGCTCCAGCAGTTCGGACTACAGCAGCTACAGTAGCTCCGACTACTCTGGCGGCGGCGATTCCGGTGGAGGCGACTCTGGTGGTAGCAGCGACTAAGCTCTAGAGAATCCCCTTATCCAGCGGGAATCTGACGACCGAAAGGTCTGAAGGAAACCCGGCGGATAAGGGGATTTTTCATAAATTTGAGAATATTTTTTGTGATGGGTGTTTCCTGTAAAACTACTAGTCAGTATGTTTTATTGGGGTGAATCTGGCTCCATTTTGGGGAGTGTGGCAAGAATTTGGTTTGCGCACCCCGGCAAAGGCTCGTATAGTAGTACCTGTTGTTGCGACGAACTGAAAAGTTCAAAGCGAAAACATGCGGTTGTAGCTCAGTTGGTAGAGCACCACCT
>NZ_KV810735.1:0-98494 GCF_001812895.1 Rothia sp. HMSC069C04 | reverse complement strand
TGGATGTCGCGAGTTCAAGTCTCGTCAACCGCTCCACTAAGGCCCCGAGGTTCGCCTCGGGGCTTTTTCGTTGTCTCTGGGTTTTTAGTTTTTTGGAGGCGTGGGCAGCGGGTCCTGTGATTTTTCCCGAGGTTGTTGCTTGGGTGGGGTGGCCGCCAGGCTGCTTTGGTTACCTGACGACCTGACTGCCCGGTCATCTGGCTATCGGGAGGCAGTGCAGGAAAAATCTTCAAAAAATTTGGGACACAAAGCGTGCAGAGGAGGGGGGGTAAAACTACTCTCCGAGCCACCTCGGAGCTGCTGTGAAGGGGGAAAATCGGCTCCAAAACCCTCTTTTTGAAGAAATTTAAAAAACTTTTTAACCCCAAAAACCCCGGAAACACGCGGAAGTAGCGGGCATAAAACCGTGAATGTGAGGCGTCTCTCCAGATTTCGGCTTGCACGCCTCCAGAAAGACCCGTATAGTTATTACTCGTTCCGGTGAAAAGCCGAAAGGCGAAAAACGGAACGGTAACTCAATAGAGTAATGGGATATGGTGTAATTGGCAACACGAAGGTTTCTGGTTCCTTTGTTCTAGGTTCGAGTCCTGGTATCCCAGCTAACCTCCTAACGGAGGTTGCGGCCCCATCGTATAGCGGCCTAGTACTCCGCCCTCTCACGGCGGCAACACCGGTTCAAATCCGGTTGGGGTCACACTAGGAAATAAACCCTCAGTCTTCTGGCTGAGGGTTTATTTGTTTATTGGGCAAAACTGAGCCCAGATTCTATGGTGCCGCCGCATACTCCTCGAAAAGCCACAAGTGTTTCGAGAAGCCACCATTTTTGTGGCTTTTCGAAACACAAGTGGCTTCTCGGCGGAAAGGAACGGGAAGAAAAAAAAGGGGAGCGCAAAATTTGACCTTCACGCCAAGCCTCGGTATAGTCTTATCCGTAAGCGTGATTGGCGCAGTGGTAGCGCGCTTCGTTCACACCGAAGAGGTCACTGGTTCGAACCCAGTATCACGCACCAATAACCCCCGTTTCAAGGAACGGGGGTTTTATTATGCCCACCGGTATTTGTGCCCACACGCAGTACAAACCCAGCCGCGGACACAACCACCCGAGAATGAGGTACCCCGTGACAACACCCGAACTCGCCGCAGCCACCGACTACGGACGCATGTACGCGCGCGTCCGCGGAGGAGAACTCCTCGTCCCCTCCATCACCACCGTCATCGGGCAACACGCCAACGACCTCAGCGGCTGGCACGGGTACATGGCCGCCAAAGCCGCCCTCGAAGATCAGCGCGCCTACCGCGCCTCCGGATCCCACGGCCTCAAGTTCGCCATTATCCGCGACGCCGCCAACGCCTCCGAACGATACCGCGACGCAGCCGCCGCCCGAGGCGACCGCGTCCACAACTACGCCGAAAACGTCGCCCTACGCGCCATGGGACGCGAACACAACCTCGACGAAAGCCGCGAACAGCTCATCATGAACGGCGAACAAGCCTACGCCGACCGCTTCGACGAATGGTGGGAAGCCTTCAAGCCCCGCCCCCTCGCCGCCGAAGTCACCATCTGGAACGACACCGTCGGCTACGCGGGAACCCTCGACCTCGTCGCAGAAATCGCAGGCCGAACCTGCATCATCGACTACAAAACCAAAGGCACCGACAAACGCGGCCGCGTCAAAGCACTCGACGAAAAAGTCGTCATGCAGCTCGTAGCCGGACTCAAAGCCGAAGAATCCCTCCTCGACCCCGACGCAGGCACCTGGGAACCCTGGAAATACGGCGACGCACCCGTCCTCATGGGCGTGGCCCTCGGCGAAACGCAGGTGCTGCCGCAGCAAGCAAACCCCGCCGTGCTCGAACGCAACTGGTACAAGTTCTGCGCCCTGCGCCGCGTCTGGGAATTCGACCGCCAGGTTCAAGAATTTGAAGACCCCGCGCTCATGCCCGTAGTGCCGCCACCTGCGGCATAGGCCAGCACCCCCGCCGACTAGAAGACTGGGCGGTATAGGGGAGTAGCGGGTATAGGGGAGAGGCTCAAACCCCCTGAGGAGGTGAGCGCGGGGAGATGAGTGTGGGGAGGTGAGGCTCAGCCCTCACCCTGCCGCCTCCACCCCCAGCGCCTCGATTCGTTCTAGATTCGCGCTACTGAATCGGCGACAATAGAACAATAGGCAGAACGGCGCGCACCCGCTGTGAAGAACCCGCTACTGGGAGAACCCTCCTGCCGAGAGAGCCCGCCAGCGCGGTTTCACCCGGGAGGCTCCACCAGCGCAGTTCTGCCACCATAGTGAAATCCGTAAGCACATTCCCGGCACCTGCCGGCAGAGGAGAACCATGACCATCCTGAGCATCCGCACCGTAGGCGACCCGGTGCTGCGCAGCGTTTGCGACCCCATCACCGTCTTCGACGACGACCTGGCACGACTTATCGACGACATGCTAGAAACCATGTACGACGTGGGCGGCGTGGGCCTTGCCGGCCCGCAGGTTGGCATCTCCAAACAGATCTTCACCTTCGGCGGCATTGACGACCGCGAAGGCTACATCATCAACCCCGTGCTCGAAGTCGGCGAAGAAGACCAGGAAGGCGGCGAAGGCTGCCTGTCCGTGCCCGGTCAGAAGTCCGCGACCCCGCGCAAGAACTGGGCGCGCGTGACCGGCGTGGACCGCCACGGCGAACCCCTCGTGCTGGAGGGTGAGGGCCTGTTCGCGCGCATGCTGCAGCACGAAACCGACCACCTGCACGGCAAGCTGTTCATCGACCGCCTCGTGGGTGAAGACCGCCAGCGCGTGATGCGTGCCCTGCGCGCCGCAGACTACAACACGGTCGCCGCGAAGACCGTGACCGAGCGTGCAACCCGCGTGGGCGGTGCCTTCGGTGGCGGCGGCGCATTCGGTGCCGGTTCTGCTGGTTCATCCTTCGGTAGCTTCGGAAAGTAGGCTCACATGCTCAACATCATTTACGCAGGCACCCCCGACGTTGCCGTGCCCCCGCTCGACTACCTGGCTAACTCCGATAAGGTGCGCGTGGTCGGCGTGCTCACCCGCGAAGACGCCCCCGTGGGCCGCAAGCGCGTGCTCACCCCCTCCCCGGTCGCGCAGCGCGCCGAAGAGCTCGGCCTGCCCATCGTGAAGGCAAACCGCTGGAACGACGAAGCCGCCGCAGCCATCGCCGAACTGAACGCTGACGCAGCCGCCGTGGTCGCCTACGGTGCCCTGCTGCCGCTGCCCGCGCTCGAATCCCTGCGCTACGGCTGGGTCAACCTGCACTTCTCCAAGCTGCCCGCATGGCGCGGCGCCGCCCCCGTGCAGCGCGCCCTCATCGCAGGTGAGCAGGAAATTTTCTCCACCACCTTCCTGCTCGAAGAAGGCCTGGACACCGGCCCCACCTTCGAACAGGAATCCACCCCCGTAGCCGCCGACGACACCGCAGGCACCGTGCTGATGCGCCTCGCAACCAGCGGCGGCGCACTGCTTGAACGCACCTTCGAACGCCTCGAAGCGGGCGAGAACGGCACCGTGCAGATCGAGGACGAATCGGTCAGCTACGCCTCCAAGATGAGCATTGCCGACGGCCGCCTCACCTGGACCGAACCCGCCGAGCAAATCCTGGCACGCTTCCGCGGCGTGACCCCCGAACCCGGTGCATGGTGCGAACTGGGCGAAAACCGCTTCAAGATCGGTGGCCTGGCGGTTGCCGACGAGCGCCTGGTGCAGTCCCTGACCGAGGCGAACGGCGGCCCCCTCGCACCCGGTGCGGTGCGTCTGCACGCAAAGAAGGTACTGGTCGGCACCGGTACCGAACCCCTGATGCTGCTGCAGGTTCAGCCTGCCGGTAAGAAAATGATGGATGCGCCCGCGTGGGCTCGCGGCGCTGGCAAGGACATGGCGGAAGGCCTGGTGGTACTCGCATGAGCAACGAAAAGCGCCCCTACAAGGGAGGACACGGCAAATCCGGTCACGCTGGCAATGGCAAGCCCGGCAACGGCAAGTTCAGCCAGGGTAGCGGTCAGGGTAAGTTCAACCAGGGCGGCGGCCAGGGCGGCGCGAAGCGTAAGCGTCGCCGCCGCTCCGGCTCGGGTAATGGCTCGGGTGCAGGCGAGCAGAACCGCCAGCAGAAGTGGGATAACAACTCCCGCGGCGACAAGAAGCGCTTCGAGCCGCGCGGCGAAAATCGTCATGAGAACCGCGCAGAATCCCGCACCGGCCGCCGCTTTGACGGCCTGACCAGCGTCGAACGCGCCGCACGCCGCGCCAAGACCGAACACGACGACACCAAACGCGGTGGCGGCGGCACCTCCCAGCGCAATAAGAGCGGCCACGAACGCAACCGCCGCTCCATGTCCGCCCGCGAATTCTCCGCGGCGGCACCCTCCGCACGCTCGCGTACCGCAGACACCGCACGCGCAACCGTCTTCGACGTACTGCGCTCCGTGGCGGAATCTGACGCCTACGCGAACCTTGTGCTGCCCAAGGCGATCCGTAGCCACCGCCTCGACCACCGCGACGCAGGCTTCGCCACCGAGCTGACCTACGGCACGCTACGCCACCAGGGCACCTACGACGCAATCCTCAGCCGCTGCGTAGACCGCCCCATCGAGAAGGTCGGCACCACCACCCTGATCGTGTTGCGCATGGGCGTGCACCAGTTGCTGAACATGCGCGTTCCCGCCCACGCGGCGCTGAACCAGAGCGTGTCCCTGGCACGCGAAAAGATCGGTGCGGGCCCGGCAAGCTTCATCAACGCGGTGCTGCGCCGCGTCTCCGAGCGCACCCCCGAAGAGTGGTACGAACTCATCATCGAGGACGCGAAGGACGACACTGAGCGCATGGCGCTACTCGCCTCGCACCCCGCCTGGATTGTGCGTTCCATGCGTCAGGCACTCGTCGCGCACGGCCGCCCCGCCTCCGAAATTGAGCAGCTGCTCGAAGCGGACAACCTCGCCCCCGTGGTGAACCTGGTGGCACTGCCCGGCCTGGGCAGCCTCGACGAGGCACGCGAACAGGGAGCAGTCGACGGCGAGCTGGTTGAGGGCTCGGCGCTGTACACCTCCGGTGACTTGGCACGCCTGGAATCCGTACGTGAAGGCACCGTCCGTGCCCAGGATGCCGGCTCCCAGCTGGTAGCACGCGCGCTCGCCGCAGCACCCCTGGACGGCACCGACACCGCCTGGCTCGACCTGTGCGCGGGCCCCGGCGGTAAGGCGGCACTCCTCGGCGCGCTCGGTATTCAGCGCGGCGCATCCCTGGTCGCCAACGAGGCGGCACCGCACCGAGCCCAGCTCGTGGAATCCTCCATGCGCCCCCTGCCCGAGGACAGCTACACGGTACTCACCGGCGACGGCCGCCAGATCCGCGAGACCCTGCGCAAGAACGCCTCCAGCCTGCCCGGATCCATTGAACCCGGTCAGCTTTTCGACCGCGTGATGGTGGATGTGCCCTGCTCCGGTCTGGGTGCCCTGCGCCGCCGCCCCGAGGCGCGTTGGCGCAAGTCCCCGCGCGATATTGCCGAGCTGCTGCCCCTGCAACGTCAGCTCCTGGATGCGGCCATTGAGGCGACCCGCCCCGGTGGCGTCATCGCCTACGTGACCTGCTCCCCGCACGCGGCAGAAACCCAGAACATTGTGGCTGAGGTGCTCGAAAGCGGCGCGGTCAGCCTGCTCGACTCCGCCGCCGCACTGCGTGAAGTCGCCCTGCACACCGAAGGCGCGAACGGCGAACCCGTGAGCGTGCTGGCGGGGGAGAAGAACCCCGGCCACACCCCCGAGATCAAGGTGAAGAAGGGCGCGCCGGTTGTGAAGGCTTCGGAGAACCCGACCACCGCGCAGCTGTGGCCGCACGTGCACGGAACCGACGCCATGTTCCTCGCCCTGCTGCGTAAGAACTAGCCGCTTCACCGCCTAGCATCATTCGCCATACGGCACGGATTTGAAAGGAACCCCATGGGTATTGCCATTAACCCCTCGATTCTCTCGGCGGATTTCGCGAATCTGCAGCGCGAGCTGGAGCGCATTTCCACCGCAGACGCCGCGCATATTGACGTGATGGACAACCACTTCGTCCCCAACCTCACCTGGGGCCCGCCGGTGGTCAAGCGTCTGCGCGAAATCTCCCCGGTGCCGTTCGACGTGCACCTGATGATTGAGGACGCCGACCGTTGGGCACCCGAATACGCCAGCATGGGCTGCGAATCGGTGACCTTCCACGCGGAGGCGGCTATCGCCCCCATCAAGCTGGCGCGCACCTTGCGTGCTGAGGGTGCGAAGGCGGGTATGGCGCTGCGCCCGGCAACCGCTGTGGAACCCTACCTGGACATGCTCAGCGAACTGGACATGCTGCTAATCATGACCGTGGAACCCGGCTTCGGCGGCCAGGCGTTCCTGGACGTGACCCTGCCGAAGATCGCCCGCGCCGCCAAGGCGATTGAGGGTGCGAACCTGCCGGTGACCGTGCAGGTGGATGGCGGCATCACCGAAGAGACCATCCTGCGTGCCGCGGATGCGGGCGCAACCTGCTTCGTTGCCGGTAGCTCGGTCTACGGTGTGGACGAGGCGCTCGGCGGTCCGGAGGCGGCAATCGCCTCCCTGCGTGCGGCGGCCGCATCGGTCAAGCGTTCCGGCGCCGGTTGCGGCTGCTAGCGGTGCTTGCCGGTAACGGTGCTTGCTTGTAACGGTGCCCCGCATCGATGACACCCCCGCGTCTATAAAACCTCAACGCCCCGTTGTGAAGTCTGCGCCCCGTCGCGGCTCTTCGCGGCGGGGCGTTTTGCGTGCCAGGCGTTCTCAACCACCGCAGATTTATAGCAAGGTAATAGCAGGGGATAGACCCCCATTTAAGTGACGTAGTGTCAGCAAGACTATGACAAAGCGTGAAATACGTTACCCCGCGCAATTCCGCGGCAAAACCGGGCATTCCTGCGGTCGGAGAATCCAAGCTGAACCCGCCTTGATGTAACACTCAGATATCTGTAAGGTTAGGTATAGTTTAGTCATATCTAGGGGGAACTATGTCTTTCAACCGAACCGAGCTGACCGACGCCGAAAACCACGGCGCATCGGGCGTTAACCGCCGCGCATTCTTCGGCCTGGCGCTCGCCTCCTCGGCTGCTCTCGCCCTCGCGGCATGCAGCAGCGAGACCACCACGACCACCACTTCCGGCGGTTCCACCTCCGGTGGCAACAGCGGTACCCGCACCATCAAGGACATTGACGACGAGAATGTAGAAGTTCCCGCCAACCCGCAGAAGGTTATCGTCCTCTCTGAACCCACCCTCGACGGCCTGCTCGCCCTCGGCGTGACCCCCGTCGGTTCCGTCTCCGGTCGCGGCCAGTCCGGCGTGCCCAACTACCTTGCCGACCGCGCCAAGGGCGTGCAGATTATCGGCACCGTCGCCCAGGTCAACTACGAGCAGATCGGCAACCTTGATCCCGACCTGATTCTGGTCGACTCCACCGGCGTGGACAAGCGCTCCGAGGCCTTCGAAACCCTCAAGAAGATCGCTCCCGTCGTCTACTGCGGCTACGCGGGCGGCGACTGGCGCATCAACTTCCGCAACGTCGCCAACGCTATGAACATGGTCGACAAGGGCGAAGAAGTCATCAAGGCATACGAGTCAAGCGCCGCAACGTTGAAGGATCAGCTCGCCCCCAAGTACGGCGACAAGACCTTCTCCATCGTCCGCTGGGCAGGCAACGGCCCCGCCCTCATCCTCAAGGAACTGCCCGCCGGTCAGGTGCTCAACGACCTGGGCCTCAAGCGCCCCGAGGCGCAGGACCGCAACGGCCAGGGCCACTCCGAACCGGTCTCTCTGGAGAACCTGGCAACCATCGACGCGGACTACATGTTCCTCGGCACCCTCGGCGGCGCAAGCCAGAAGAACCCGAACGCACAGGGTACCGCAGGTCTGCAGGGCGCCGAAGAAGCACTGAATAAGGCGAAGGAAACCTCCGGCTTCACCAACCTGAAGGCAGTCAAGGACGACCACGTGATTCTCGTGGACGGCTCCAAGTGGACCTCCACCGGCGGCCCGCTGCTGCTCGAGGGCATTATCGAAGACGTCAAGAAGGCGCTTCCGCTCTAAACGCCCCGCTCTAAATACCCTGTGAAGCAATCACCCGCTGAAGCTTCCGCCACCCTTCCCGCCGCGACCTAAAAACCGCGGTGGGAAGGGGATGCACGACCCACCACACCATCCTCAAGGACCACAATGACCGAAACTCGACCCGTGCGCACCGCAGCCCGCTACGGTGCCGTCGTGGCTCTCGCCGGCGCGCTCATCACCCCCGGAGCAGCGCTGACCGGCACTACCATCGCATTCGCGGATACTCCCGCCACCACCCAGCAGGCTGATAAGGCTACCGTGACCATCTCCACCGAGAAGTGGCGCGAAGGCAAGCTCGTGTTGCGCGGAACCGGCTTTACCAGCACCGCTCCCGGTCGCGGCGCCGTGTTCGCGGTGAAGTTCCTCGACGCCCTGCCGGATGAGGCTCACCAGGCGATTAACCCGCTCACCAAGAAGGGCGGCAACTCGCCCGCGAACTTCATGGCAACCGCGAACGAGGACGGCACCTTCGAGGTTGTAGTGTCCCTGCCGACCCCCGAAAACACCGGTCTGACCGCTGAACATCTGAAGACCAAGGGTTGGACCGTGGAGGGTACCAGTCACCGTATTCAGGTGCTTTCCGGTTCCCTGGGCGGTGTGGATGCGGACGGCAACACCTACGACCGTCGTGCATCTGTGTCGCAGAATATTACGCTGAGCGATCCGGAGCCGAGCCCCGCACCGACCGCAGAGCCTTCTGCGACGGCTGAGCCTACCGCTGAGCCCAGCGCAACTGCCGAGCCTACCGCTGCTCCCTCTGCTACCGCTGAGCCTTCTGCGACTGCCGAGCCTACCGCGGAGCCGAGCGCAACCGCAGAACCCACCCCCGCACCGACCGCAGAGCCCACCGCTGACCCGAAGCCCGCTGAACCCAAGCCTGCTGACCCCAAGCCCGCTGACCCGAAGCCTGCTGACCCCAAGCCCGCGAACCCGGTAAAGGCGAATGTCACCATCTCCACCGAAAAGTGGCGCGAAGGCAAGATTGTGGTGCGCGGTGAAGGCTTCGTAAGTAATGCTCCCGGTCGCGGCGCCATATTTGCGGTCAAATTCCTGGATGCCGTCCCCGATAATGCGCACCAGGCCATTAACCCCCTGACCAAGAAGGGCGGCAACTCGCCCGCAAACTTCATGGCAATCGCCAATGAAGACGGCACCTTCGAGGTTGAGGTTCCCCTGCCCACCACCGAAAACACCGGCTTGAGCGCTGAAGATTTGGCTAAGGCAGGCTGGGCTACCGAAAATTCCGAGCACAACGTGCAGATCCTCTCCGGTTCCCTGGGCGGAGCAGATGAGCAGGGTAAAAACTACGACCGCGGCGTGTCTATTCGACAGAAGATTAAGCTCAGCGACAAGGCTCCGGAGTACGCCCCCATTGACGCACCCGAGCCGGTCAACGCCTCCGAACTGACCGCGGGTAATGGCGTGCAGGTGAGCCGTGACGGTTCCACCGTGACCGTGACCGTGCCGAACGCTGAACCGGGCACTTGGGTGTACGCCGCGACCTACCTCGGCAACTCCCCGCAGACCCTCTACGGCTCCGGCTGGAAGCGTCTGGATAACAACCGCAGCTTCAGCTACGAAACCACCGTGAGTATGCCCGCCGCCACCTACCGTGTGGTCGTGCACAACGGCAACCAGGGCGCTGAAAATGCGGTGCTCGGTTTTGCTGACATGACCGTGGAACGTGCCGTTACCCCTCGTCAGGAAGTTTCCCGCGATGAGCAGGACGCCACCGACCAGCAGGTCGAAGAGCTGAACGAGAACCCCGCAACCGCAACCTCCACGGCACCTGTGCCCATGCGTAACGCAGGCGGTCGCATCAGCACCCGCGCCACCGACGTAGACGCATCCCTCGCCGCCCTCTCGCAGAGCACCGCTCCGGTCGTGAACCGCGTGCAGGCTAAGGCGAAGGTTCAGAACGCGCAGAAGTCCCTGGCTACCAGCTTGCAGAAGACCGAAGCCAACGCGAAGAAGGCTGCGAAGGCAGCCGCTGGTTCGCAGAACTCGCAGAACTCGCAGAACACGCAGGGTTCGCAGAACTCCGCCGCTGGCACCAAGGCACAGGGTCCGGTCATTGAGGGTACTGAGCTGACCGGTCTGACCAAGTGGCTGGTCAACAACGCCAATAACCTGCTGCTCTCGGCGGCTGGCCTGGTGGTTTTGGCTGCGGCTCTGCTGCTGCGCACCTCCAAGAAGTAAGCTCTCTCAAGAAGTAAGCTCTGACCACACATTCATATCGGCACCGGCTCACGCCCCCCACTCTTGGCCCCGCACCCTTGAACAGGGGCGTGGGCCGGATGCCCCACTAACCACTCGGGTCGCAACCTACTGAACTGCACCGACCTACTGAACTGCACTGGCACGAACCCGGTAGCGTTCAGTGTCGACCCCGGTAATTTTGAAAGGACCACCATGCGTGCACCTTTTTCGGGAGCCCCGAAGGCATCCCTGACCTCTAAGGCGCTGACCGCCTGCGCTGCCGCAACCCTGGCGCTGGGCTTGGGTGTTGGCACTGCATCCGCTCTGCCTCCGGGCGGTGCAAAGGCATCGACCCCCGGCACCTCTTCGACCGTTTCCTCTTCTGTGAGCGAGCACGGCGTGATTTCCTTTAGCGTGAGCGGCTTCCCCGCGAATACTGTGGTGTCCGTGAAGGTGGACGACGGTAACCTGTGCCCCTCCGACGCGGCTCAGGGCGCTTGCGTGGTGCACCAGCAGAAGACCGATGGTAACGGTAACGTCTCCGGTTCCTTCATTCTGCCGGATGTTGGCGCTGGCACCCACACCCTGCGTTTCCTTGCAACTGGTGAGAAGCGTGACAAGGACGGCAAGTACCTGGGTACCGAGGCGTACAGCAACCGCAGCCCCGAGTTCACCGTGGTGGGTGAGGGCGGTTCGGATAATTCCTCCTCGAACTCTTCGGGTTCTTCCTCGAACCGCGGCTCTTCCAGCTCGAAGAGCAACGGTGGTTCCTCGAACGGCGGCTCGAACTCTAACAACTCAGACTCTGCAGACGAGGCTCAGGGCTCTAACGATTCCAACGAGTCCTCGTCCAATGGCGGCTCGACCGGTTCCTCGAATGGTTCTGCAGGCGGCGCGGCTGAGGCTGAGACCGTGTACACCGACGCTGACGGCAACACCATCACCAAGGAGGAGTACGACCGTCTGAACGCGGCAGCTGACTCTTCCGATACTTCCGGTACCTCTGGCTCTTCCGCTGCGCCTGCTGCTTCGGCTTCTGCAAATGCCCAGAAGAAGGCGACCGCTTCGGCGAGCGCATCTTCTTCGGCTGTTGCACGCGGTACCGCGTCGAGCCCGAGCGCTTCGGCTTCGAACTCCGCTAACACCGCATCCACTGTTCAGACCGTGACTTACGGTGCTGCGTTCCCGTGGATTGGCGTGGTGGTTCTGGGCGTAAGCATTGTGGGTGCCGCTGCACTGCTGCTGACCCGTAAGCGCTAAGACTTAACGTCGGATGCGGGTGGGGGAGTAACCCGCCCGCTCCGGCGTTTCTCTCATTATCTACCGGTGTGCCGGGTGCCCCTCGTGTGGTGTGGGTGCGCCGGGTATGCCTCCCCGTTTTCTTGTATCGAGCATAAGGAGCATAGTGGCCTTCACGAGCTCATTGTCCCGAGATGTTCAGCAGGAGAGTACGTCCCGTCAGGGTTCTGTGATTCAGGGGCAGAAGTTGGGTAAGCGCCTGGCTTTTCTGTTCTTGTTTGCGGTGCTTTTGGTGGGGGCTGTGGCTGCTTCTTTGCTGTTCGGGTCGAATAATCTTCCGCCGGATCAGGTTCTGGCTGTTTTCAATGGCACTGCTTCTGAGCAGGCGCAGACGATTGTGATGGAGCAGCGCATTCCGCGTACCTTGGTGGGTCTTGCGGCGGGTGCGGCGTTGGCGGTTGCCGGTTCTTTGATGCAGTCGTTGACTCGTAACCCGCTGGCTGAGCCCGGCCTGATGGGTGTGAATGCCGGTGCTGCGGTGGCTGTGATTGCTTCCGTGGTGGTTTTTGGCGTGATGGGTATTTGGCAGTACATGGTTGCTGCGACGATTGGTGGCGCGTTGGCTGCGGTGCTGGTGTACACGCTGGGTCGTGGTCGTGACGGGTCGATTGTGAAGCTCGCTCTGGCGGGTGTGGCGATTTCTGCGGCGCTGTCGGCGATTGCACAGGGCCTGATTTTGGCTGATCAGGATGCATATAACGAGTTCCGTGTGTGGGTTGCCGGTTCGCTGGAGGGCCGCGGTATGGATATCGCGTCGACGGTGGGTCCGGTGATTCTGCTGGGTATGCTGGTGGCGTTCTTTGTGGCTCCTGCGATTAATGCTCTGAGTATGGGCGAGGAGGCGGCGACCAGCCTCGGCGTGAGTGTGCGTACGACCCAGAATTTGACGTTGCTGGCGGTGACGGTGCTTGCCGGTGCGGCGACTGCTGCGGTGGGTCCGATTGGTTTTGTGGGTTTGGCGGTGCCGTTTGTGGTGCGTGCCCTACTCGGTAATGATGTGCGCTGGGTGAATTATGGTTCGGCGCTGTTGGGTCCGGTGTGGCTGCTGTGTGCTGACGTGTTGGCGCGTGTGCTGGTGGCTCCGCAGGAGACTCAGGTGGGTATTGTGGCGACTCTTGCCGGTGCCCCGGTGTTCTTGTTCTTGATGACTCGTCGTAAGGTGGAGGCTCTCTAATGTCGAATTCTTCCGCTGTTTCGACGGCGACCGTCACCACTGCAGCTAATCGTTCTGCGCGTCGTAGCGGCCGCGATTTGGGTGGCCGCCCGGTGTTGACTGTGCGCGGTCCGCTGAGTGCTCAGGTGCCGTGGCGTGTGCTGATTTTGAATGTGGCGTTGGTGGTGCTGATTGCGGCGCTGGCGTTTTGGGGCATGTTGCAGGGTGATTATAAGATCGCCCCGGAGAAGCTGATCCCGGCGCTGCTGGGTGAGGGCAAGCAGATTACGGTGACTTTCGCTCAGCAGCGTGCGGCGCGTATTGTGGCGGCGCTTCTGGTGGGTGCGGCGCTTGGTCTCTCGGGTGCGATTTTCCAGGTGATTTCGGGTAATGCCCTGGGTTCGCCGGATATTATCGGCTTCACGAATGGTGCTGCGACCGGTGCGCTGTTACAGATTATTGTCTTCAATTCCGGCCCCGTTGAGGTTGCTCTGGGCGCTGTGATTGGTGGCTTGGCGACTTCGGTGCTGGTGTGGTTGTTGACGCGCCGTACGGGCCTGCATGGCTTCCGCCTGGTGCTGGTCGGTATTGGTGTGGGTTCGACCCTGGCGGCGTTCAATGCGCTGCTGGTGGTGCGTGCTTCGCTGACTCAGGCGCAGACCGCGGCGTCTTGGCTTGCCGGTTCGCTCAATGACATCACGTGGGAGCGCACCTACGCGCTGATGGGTCTGCTGCTCGTGGTGACTCCGCTGCTGCTGATGCTGGTCCGCCCGCTGGGCGCGATTCGTTTTGGTGACCAGGTGGCATCCGGTTTGGGTGTGAGCGTGAATGCGTACCGTGTGGCGGCTCTGTTTATCGGTGTGCTTCTGGTTTCGCTGGCGACCGCGACGACCGGCCCGATTGCCTTTGTTGCTTTGGCGGCACCGCACATCGCGAAGACCCTCTCCCGCAGCGGCGGGGTGGGCTTCACCTCCGCGGCACTCATGGGCGCGCTCATGGTGCTCGGCTCTGACCTGATTGGCCGATTCGCCGTTCCCGGACGCATCATTCAGGTGGGCGTGGTGACCGGCGCGATTGGCGGCCTGTACCTGATCTACCTGATTTACCTCGAAAGGAAGAAGAGCTAGTGAACACTAGTGTGACGACCCGCCTTGAAGGCGAGAACATGGTGGTTGCCTACGGTGAGCATACGGTGCTCAACGGGGTAGATTTTCAGGTGCCGGAGGGGGAGCTGACCGTTATCCTGGGCCCGAACGCCTGCGGCAAGTCGACCACCCTGAAGGCTCTTGCCCGCGTGAACCCGCTCAAGGAGGGTGAGGTTCGCCTGGACGGCACCCCGCTGCCGCAGATGAAGTCCCGCGCTATCGCAAAGATTCTGGCGATGCTGCCGCAGACCCCGGAGGCGCCCAGCGGCGTGACCGTGGCGGATGTGGTGGCTCGCGGCCGCTACCCGCACCAGTCGCTGCTGCGCTCCTGGTCTGATGAGGACGAGCAAGCTTGCGTGGAGGCGATGCAGGCGGCGAACGTGCTGGAGCTTGCGGAACGTCCCATTGAGGCGCTGTCCGGCGGTCAGCGTCAGCGTGTGTGGATTGCCATGACCCTGGCGCAGCAGACCCCGCTGATTCTGCTGGATGAGCCGACCACCTACCTGGACATCACGCACCAGATTGAGGTGCTGAACCTGACGAAGAAGTTGCACTCCGAAGGTCGAACGGTAGCCGTGGTGTTGCATGACCTGAACCTTGCTTTCAGGTATGCTACTCATGTTGTGTTAATGAAGCAGGGTCGGATTATCGCTCAGGGCGATCCGCGTGCGATAATTACACCGGAACTTATTCAGGAAGTTTTTGACCTGCAATCGGTCATTATTCCTGATCCATGCACTGGTACCCCTTTGGTTATTCCGAAGGAGAACCAAACAATTCATATTGCCGCTGACGCTATTTCGGCGGCCCGCGAAAGCAAATAAGTTTTCGCCCCTAAGCCGCGTGGGAGTTTGCGCCACCTGTCTCAGTACGGGTGGAAAAGCTCGGCATTGCGCCAAGCAGCGAACGTTAGGATCTGAGGGACCCAGGATCCCCTGCGCGTAGGGCGCCTACCCGGTGCTCGCCCGTCTTTGACGCATGAACGGAAACGAGCACTGGGTAGGTTCCATTTTGGGAACCCGCAGATGAGGCACCGAGACTGCCGCATGAGACCTTGAGAGTTGCGACTTGAGAGGTTTGATGCACGGTCTCGGTGCCTCATCTCATTTAACCGCCCGGTTTGTGTCGCTTATCCGTGCCGCCTATTCGTACAGCCTATTCTGGGTGCCCCAATTTTCGACCCCATTTTTTTTGGGGGGGGGGGGAGAGAGGCGAGAAAAATGCCCGCGCTCGCTGTCATCTTGTCATGTTTTGGTTCTTTCGCTTTTCCCTTTGGCTAGAGTTTGGGTAAGGGATACCATAGAGTGAGGTAGTAGAGGCTAACTAACGATAATGCGCCTCCTCACCGATTCTCACCGATTGAGTGTTTCCACAGACCAAGGAGGAACCGTTGGGCGAGCACGAACCCACCGCGACCGTTCCCGCACAGGCTACTTCTGTGCAGACTGCCCCTGCGCAGCCGCGTACCGTTGCGCCGGCTGTGCGCCCGACCCCTCCCAAGACTCCGCGCCCCGTACCGGCACCGCGCGTGGACAGCCCCCTCATCAGCGCCCTCATCGCCGAGGCGGTCAGCCCCGAAGAGCTGAACGCCCGCATCGTTGAGGTCGTCTCCGAGGGCACCCCGATTATTGAGCCGGTACACCGCGAAGACGGCAGCATCAGCGAGAACGAGCGCATCGTCACCTTCCTCTACCACAATGAGCAGGCGGAGCAGGTGCTCATGTTCATCAACCGCCTGACCGATGAGAAGAACCTCGACCGTTCCCTCATGACCCGCATTGAGGGTACCGCCTGGTGGCAGCTGAGCATGCAGATGGAAACCACCTGGCGTGCCTCCTACAACTTCCTGCCGGCGCTGCCCGGCGAGCGCCCCGCCTGGCTGGGTGACGACGACCAGGTGCGCCTGCGCGCCGCCCTGGACTCCGGCGAGGGCGACCCGCTGAACCCCGAGACCGTGTGCAACCGTATTGGTCGTTGCATGGGTGTGGTGCAGCTTGAGCACGCGCCGGTGCAGGAGTTCATCCTGACTCAGGAAGAGATTGACGCGCTGCCCGCCCCCGAGTGGATGCAGACCTCTGACGGTCACCAGTACGTGCTTGGCCGCGTGGGTGACCCCGCCCCGGATGCGCCGCTGTTCGTGCAGTTCGACGGTGAGATGTGGTTCAGCCAGGGCATGGAGCAGACCCTCAACCGTGCCCATGAGGCGGGCCGTATTCCGGCGATGCATGTGTTCTTCCTTCACTCTGGCGGTCGTGAAAACCGTTGGAAGGAACTGAACGGTGACAACCCGATTGCCGACTACCTGGTGGAGATTGCCTTCCCGCACCTGGAGGCGGTGCACGGCATTAAGACCGACCCGCAGAACATTGTGATTAACGGTCAGTCGCTGGGTGGCCTGTCCTCCCTGCTGGCGGTGCTGAGCCGTCCGGAGGCGTTTGGCGGCGCGATTGCGCAGTCTTCGTCGCTGTGGCAGCCGCAGGTAATGGACCGCCTAGACGAGCTGGAGGCGGCGGGCGAGATTGATCGTCTGCGCCACCTGTACCTTGAGATTGAGGTGGGGGAGCAGGAATGGATTCTGGTGCCGCCTCACCGTGAGTTGAAGGCGCGCCTGGAGAAGCTGGGTTTGGAGAACGCACGCTGCACGACCTTCAATGGTGGTCATGATTATGCGTGCTGGCGCGGCGCGATTGTGCCGGCGCTGGAGCGCATGATTGCTTCTTGCCGTCAGGATGCTGACGCTGAGCGGGGCTCCGCGGAGGAGCAGCGAGATGCCGCCTAAGCTTCTACGGGGTGGGTCCCCGCTGGAGCCGCCCCGCATGGTGGGCGTGCTGGGTTCCCGTTAGGGTAAACACCGCCTCGCCCGTATCCTAGAGAAGTACAGCCTAAGAGAAGTGCAACACTACCGCGCCGCGAGGGGTACTAAGAAGGTACCCGGCGTAGGGTGCGCACCCGCCCTCATTGACGAGATGGCATCACGCTGCGAACACAACGTGAGCGCTATAGAAATCGCAAACGACACAGAAATCGAGAGAAGATGACCGTAGAACGTAGCCCCCTGGCCCCCACGCCGCTCATCCCCGAGTCTTTTGCCGCGAAGTACCGCGAAGCCGGCTACTGGATTGACCAGACCATCCCCGAGTTCCTGCTCGATGCCTGCCGCGCGAAGCCGCACTTCCCGGCGCTGGTGGCAATCTCGCACGCGCAGCTCGATGAGGACGGCAAGCCCCAGCAGATTCGCCTCTCCTACGGTGAGCTGGAGGCGGCAGGTCGTGCCGCTGCGGCGCGCCTCGTTCAGGCTGGCGTGCAGCCCGGTGACCGCGTGCTGCTGCAGCTGGGTAACACCGCCGAGTACCTGGTGTACCTGCTGGGTATTTTCTGGGCGGCTGCGCTGCCGGTGTTCTGCCTGCCGCAGCACCGCACCACCGAGCTCGTGCACTTTGCGACCCGCACCGACGCTGCGGCGCACGTGTTCTCTTCGCTGACCCCGGGCGCAGATTTCACCGCCCTGCACGAGGACGTTGCCGCCGAGCTGCGCAAGAACTCCCTGGAGCCGCCGGTCGCTATTGACGTTGCGGAGCCGCTGACCCCGCTGACCGAAGAGGAACTCGCTGAAGAGTTCGTGCCCGGCGTCATTCAGAACACCGAGAACCTGCGCGCGAGCGAGCAGGTGGCGTTCCTGCAGCTCTCCGGCGGTACGACCGGCATTTCGAAGCTGATTCCTCGCACCCACGCCGCCTACCTGTACTCGGTGCGCGGCTCGGTCGATATCTGCAAGCTGAACAACAACACGACCATGCTCGTGGTGCTGCCCGCCGCGCACAACTTCACGATGAGCTCGCCCGGTATCCTGGGCGTCATGTGCGCCTCCGGAAAGCTGGTGTTTGCGGCGGATCCGTCCCCGCAGACCGCGTTCCACCTCATTGAGATGGAGGGTGTGACCACCTCCGCGCTGGTGCCTCCGCTGGCTCAGGCGTGGGTCGCCTCCGCGGAGAAGCGCGGCGTGTCCCTGCCGTCCCTGCAGACCCTGCAGGTGGGCGGTTCGAAGCTGGCTCCGGCGGTTGCGGGCAAGATTGAGTCGGTGCTCGGCTGCACCGTTCAGCAGGTGTTCGGCATGGCTGAGGGCCTGGTGAACTACACCCGCTCGACCGACATGATTGAGCTGCGCCTGAGGACCCAGGGCTACCCGATCAGCCCCGACGACGAAATTCTGATTGTTGATGATCAGGACCAGCCGGTGAAGCGCGGCGAGAGCGGTCACCTGCTCACCCGCGGCCCGTACACGATTCGCGGCTACTACCTGGAGGAGAACGCGAACCGTTACGGCTTCACCGAGGACGGCTTCTACCGCACCGGCGACATTGTGCGACTGGTTGCAGGCAAGTACCTTGAGGTGACCGGCCGCGCGAAGGACCAGATTAACCGCAACGGCGAGAAGATTGCCGTGGACGAAATCGAAGAGCTGGCGCTGACCCACCCCGACGTTTTTGACGCCGTGGTTCTGGGTATCCCGGATGAGACTGTGGGCGAGCGCGTGGGCCTGGTCATTGTGCCGAAGGAAGGCGCTGACCTGGGCGAAAACCCGCGCCGCACGATGCACGAGTTCTTCACCTCGAAGAAGCTCGCCGACTTCAAGATCCCGGAGCGCGTGCAGGTTCTGCAGGAGCTGCCCACCACGAACGTGGGTAAGATTTCCCGCCGCGAACTGCGCGCCAAGCTTGCCGAAATTTTCGGCTAAACCCTTTGAGCTGACCATTTTCGGCTAAACCGTACGCCCTTATTCCTACCCCTATTGAGGAGAAAAATGTCCGCATTTGAGACCCTGCGCCCCATCATGGAGAAGTACATCGTCGAGCCCGACTCCCTGCAGATCGCTTTTGACGAGCCGACCACCGACCTGTTCTCCCTAGGCATGGACTCTATGGGCGCATTCGCCCTGCTCGACGACCTTGCCGCTGAGGGCGCCGTGATTGAGTTTACCGAGCTGGTGGAGAACCCGACCGTGGAGTTCATCGCCTCCCGCCTGGGCTAAGCGTTACCGCACCCCGAGTGCCCGCCTGCCGCGAATGCAGACGGGTGCCCGGGGTGTTTGCTACTCGCCTCGTTTTTTTCTGTGCGCCGGTTTTGCGCCGTGTTGTGTAGCTGCGTTTGCACTTGTCAGCGCACTTCTGTTAGTGCACTTCTGCCAGCGCGAAACGGCGGGGGAGTAGCCCGACCCTTCACACACACCTCATCCCTAATCCAGATCCCTGATCCAGACCTTGAGAGAGGCCACCATGGGCGTAGCTGATACTACCGCACCCGCTAGCTTCGGGACTGCTTCCGACCTTCGCACCGCCGCGACTCACCCCGCATCGCACAGCGCTGACAGCCCCTGGCTGCCGCTGACCACCAATGCACGCGGCATCTATTTTGCCGCCGCAATTGACCCGGAAAACCCCTGCTACAACACCGCGGAGGTTCTGCAATGCCCCGCGGACACCGACCTCACCCTGCTGCGTGAGGCTTTTGAACAGCTCTACCGCGAGAACGAGGGCTTCCGCGTGCGCACCCGCATTGCCGATGGTGCCGCTTCCCAGCAGATTCTGACCGAGGAGGCGTTCCTTGCGGGTATTGACCTGCTCGTAGATGAGGGGGAGCTGGACGGGGGCGAACTGGAAGAGAGCGAACTGAGCGGCACCGCGAAGGCGGGGGAGGAGAACGCCTCTGACCTGCCCGAATCAGCCCTGCCTGACTCTGATTTGCCCGCGCCGGTACGCGCCTGGGCGCAGCGCCTGCTCGCCCAGCCCCTTACCACCGATGAGGGCGTGACCGTGCGCAGCGCAGTGGCGCGTTACGGCGGGTTCCTCTGGGTGTACCATTCCTTCTCCCACGTGGTTGCCGACGGATTCGCGGCGTTCAACGGCCTCTCCCGCGTGGCGGCGATATACCGCGCCCTGTCCGCCGGTCAGCCGGTTCCGGCAACCCGCCGCATGAGCCTGCAGCAGCTGCTCGATGCCGACGATGCCGCCTCCACCGCCCGTGAAGAAGACGTCGCCTTCTGGGAGGCGAGCGGCGCCCTGGAGCAGGAAGACACCTCCCTGGCGGGTCGTACCGCCTCCCCGTCGGCGCAGTCTGTGCGCCTGGCGTTCAGCATTGATGTGCCCACCCAGCAGGCCCTGCTGGATGCGGCAAAGCAGCACGCCGTCTCCTGGCCCGTGTTGGCGACCGCCGCCGTCGGCTCGTACCTGGCGCGTGTGGGCGGCTACCCGCAGGCTTCGTTCGGCGTGCCGCAGATGAACCGCATGTTCGCCCGCACTCTGCCGGAGGCGACCCGCGCCCTGGGCACGGTGAGCGCTCAGACCGGCTGTACCGCGGTGAACGTGCTGCCGGTGCAGGTCGCGGCGACCGGTTCCATCGCGGAGTCCCTGCACTCGGTGAAGGAGCAGTATGCGCGCAACGCTGAGCACCCGCTGGCTCGTCAGGAAGACCTGGAACGTACCGCACGTAACGCCCAGTCCAGGCTTTTTGGTGCGCAGATTAACGTGGTGCCCTTCGACGCGGTGCTGCCGCTGGCGGCCCCCTCCAAGGGCGGGTCCGGAGCCGCGGTACCGACCGCGCGCATTCACAATATCTCTGCCGGTCCCGTTGCCGACGCGACCTTCACCCTGCGCGGCATGCCCGGCCGCGGCAACAGCATCTCCTGCGAGATTGACATGAACCCGGCGCTCTACACCGCTAAGGAGCTGGAACATCACGCCGCCCGCCTGAGCGAGTGGCTGCCCGCCTACGCGGCGGAGGCGCAGCGCGAGGGCGCCTCCCTGAACAACCTGGGTCTGGCGACCGAGGCAGAACTGGCAACCCTGCGCGAGCTGACCGCCCCGGCGCGCACCGAGCACCCGCTGGAGTACAAGACCCTGCTGGATCGTTTCCGTGACGCGGTGGCGGCGCATCCGCAGGCGCTCGCCGTGCTGGATTCCGCCCCCGCGCCCGGCGAGGTGCTCACCCCCGAGTCGGAACGCGCCTACGCCTTCGACCGCGCCCTCACCTATGCCGAACTGGACGAGCGCGCCCGTGCGCTTGCCGCGCAGCTGCTGGACTGGGGTGTTCGCCCTTCCGACGCGGTGGGTCTGCGTGTGCACCGCGGCGCCGAGCAGTATGTGGCGCTGTACGCCCTGCTGTACGCTGGCGCCACCTACGTGCCGGTGCTTCCTGATCTGCCCGCCGAGCGTGTGGGGGTGATGATGGAGGACGCCGAATGTTCCCTGCTGCTGCACGGCCCCGGTCTGCAGCCGCTGAGCGCGGAAGAGCTGAACCCCCAGGAGCCGCAGCGTCACGCAAACCTGCCCCAGCACACCCTACCGCAGCTGACCATCGAGGAAGCTGTACAGGCACCCGCCGCAGAGGAGCTTCCGGGCACGAAAACCGGCCTGGACGAGGACGCTTACGTGCTCTTCACCTCCGGCTCCACGGGCAGGCCTAAGGGCGTTGCCATCAGCCACCGCGCGATTGATAACCGCCTGCGCTGGCAGCAGCACCAGATTCCGGTGGGGGAGGGCGACCGCGTTCTGCACAAGACCCCCATCTCCTTTGACGTGCACGTGTGGGAGCTGTACTGGCCTCTCGCCGAGGGTGCCGCCGTGGTCATTGCCGCCCCGGATGGTCACCGCGACCCCGCCTACCTGGCGAGCGTGTTTGCCGAGCAGTCCGTCACGGCGGTGCACTTTGTGCCGACCATGCTGTCGGCGCTGACCTCTTCGCCGGCGGCGCGCCGCATCCTGGCGGAGGCTGGCTTCGGCAGGGATCGAGAGCAGCCCCTGCGCTATGTGGTCTGCTCGGGTGAGGCGCTGCAGAAGGACCAGGTGCAGGCTGCGGGCGAGGTTCTGGGCGTGTACCCGCTGAACCTGTACGGCCCGACCGAGGCGGCGGTGGATGTCACCTTCTGGGAGACGTCCGCCGACCCGCAGCGCGAGAGCGTGCCCATTGGTGAGCCGGTCTGGAACACCGGAACCCTGATTCTTGACCCGACCGGCCACCCCGTGCCGCTGGGCGTGACGGGCGAACTGCACCTGTCGGGCGTGCAGCTGGCGCGCGGCTACAAGAACAACCCACAGGCGACCGCGGCGGCTTTTGTGGAGCAGGCTCCTGCTGGCGCGCTCGCGCTGCTGAACGGTGAGAGTCAGCGCCTGTACCGTACGGGCGATTTGGCATGCTGGGAGATTCTTCCCGATGGTCGCGCCGTCATTGGCTACCGCGGCCGCACGGATTATCAGATTAAGGTGCGCGGTCAGCGCCTGGAGCTGGGCGATATTGAGATGGCTCTTGCCGCGGTTGAGGGCGTGAGCGCTTCGGTGGCTCTGCTGTACCGCGGTCTGCGTGAGCCTGCCCTGGCGGCGGTGCTGGAGGTCGGCGATGTGCCCGCTGAGCGTGCCGAGCAGCTGGTGGAGGCGGCGCGTGAGCATTGTGCGCAGGTTCTGCCGGACTACATGGTTCCGACTCTGTGGCACACTCTGCCTGCGTTGCCGGTGAGCCCCTCCGGCAAGGCTGATCGCAAGCTGTTGGCGTCCCTGGACCTGACTCCGCAGACTGCTGATACTGAGGGCCCGCACGGTCTGCTGGAGCAGCAGCTGTGCTCGATTATTGCGGGCGTGCTGGGTCGTGAGCGTTTCGGCGTGGATGAGGATTTCTTCGCTTCGGGCGGTCATTCGCTGGCGGCTCTTGAGGTGATTGCCGCGGTTGAGGAGCAGCTGGGTCTGAGCGTGAGCATCGGTGCGCTTTTTGCGCATCCGACCGTGCAGGCTTTGGCGGCGTCCATTGCGGGCGAGCGTGGCGAGGGTGCGGAGTTCGCGCCGGTTCTGCCGCTGCGTGAGCACATTTTGACTCAGCGCGAACACGTTGTGACTCAGCGTGAGCAGCCCGTTGTCCCGGATACTACCGAGGCCCCCGCGCCGCTGTTTATCCTGCCGCCTGCGGGTGGTTTGGGCTGGTGCTATGCGGGGTACCTTTCGCATCTTCCGGCTCAGCAGGGTGTGTATGCTGTGCAGGCTGAGGCGTTCTCTGACCCGCAGGCTGGGTTTGCGTCGAGCCTGCAGGAGTTGGCTGAGGGCTACCTGGCACAGATTGAGAAGACCCTGGCGGAGCGTTCGCTGCCGCGTCGTTTTGCCCTGATGGGCTGGTCTGTGGGCGGTACTGCCGCGGTGCAGGTTGCGGCGTTGGCGCAGGCTGCGGGTGCGCAGGTTGAGCGTGTCATCCTGTTGGATGCGTATCCTTCGGAGCAGTGGCAGGGCGTGCCTGCGCCGGATGAGCAGGAGAGCTTCCGTGCGCTGCTGCGTATGGGCGGTTTGCCGGAGCCTGCGGCTGGTGAGCAGCTTGACCTGCCGGGTACCCTGGAACGCCTGCAGAGGGCAGGCTCGGCGATGGGTTACCTACCGGAGGAGAAGTTGGGCGTGTGCTTGGGTAGTATGCGTGCTTCGGCGGCGTTGATGCGTGGTGCTGAGCAGGCGTTCTTTGATGGTGACGTGTTGCTGGTGGGTGTGCCGCATGAGGATCAGCCGTACCTGGATGCGGCGGGTTGGGCGGCGCATGCGTCGTCGTTCCGTTCGGTGCTGCTGGAGGGTACGCACCCTGATTTGGTGAATCCGGCGCGTTTGGCGGAGGTGACCGGCCACTTCGCCGGCTAGACGCACCAGGCAACCAAAACTCCGGTCACGTCTGATTTATTACATGAGAAACGCATAGTCAACGAGCATATCGACAGGAATCAGCTCGGGTATCCTGCACCCCTTCACAGTTAAAACACGAATGCCCCCGGTTGATGAATCATCAACCGGGGGCATCGTTTAGCTTCTAACGCAGAACCGGGGTTCTACCGCTAAATGCTTAGTGCTGCTCCAGCTCGGAGTTAGCGTTCACGTTGAGCAGGTCGTACTTAGCGAATGCCTTCGCGGGAACGTCTGCTGCAACCTCGCCGCGCTTTGCCAGCATCTGCAGGGTGCGGACAACAACCGACTCTGCATCGATGTGGAAGAAGCGACGTGCACCCGGGCGGGTGTCTGCGAAGCCGAAGCCGTCAGCACCCAGGGTTGCGAAGTCGTTCGGAACGAACTGGCGGATCTGGTCGGGAACATCCGAAGCGAAGTCGGTGGTCGCGACGATCGGGCCAGCAGCGCCTGCCAGCTTCTGGGTCACGTAAGGAACGCGAGCGGGCTGGTTCGGGTTCAGCAGAGCCTCTTCCTCAGCGGCAATGCCGTCGCGGCGCAGCTCGGTCCACGAGGTGACAGACCAGACGTCTGCGGAGACGCCCCAGTCCTCAGCCAGCAGCTTCTGAGCCTTCTCAGCCCACGGAACAGCAACGCCGGATGCCAGCAGCTGTGCCTTGGGGCCGGAGGTCAGCGGGGACTCGCTGATCTTGTGGATACCCTTGATGATGCCCTCAACGTCAACGTTTGCCGGCTCAGCAGGCTGGTGAATCGGCTCGTTGTACACGGTCAGGTAGTACATGACGTTGTGGTCTTCGTCCTTGGTACCGTACATCTGCTCGATACCGCGCTCCACGATGTGAGCGATCTCGTAGCCGTAAGCCGGGTCGTAGATCTTGAACGCCGGGTTGGTGGACGCCAGAATCGGGGAGTGGCCGTCGTTGTGCTGCAGACCCTCACCGGACAGGGTGGTACGACCTGCGGTTGCACCGATGACGAAGCCGCGGCACAGCTGGTCGGCAGCAGCCCAGAAGCCGTCGCCAGTGCGCTGGAAGCCGAACATCGAGTAGAAGATGTAAATCGGGATCATCGGCTCGCCGTGGGTGTCGTAGGAGGAGCCCAGTGCGATGAACGCAGCGGTTGCGCCTGCCTCGTTAATACCCACGTGAACGATCTGGCCCTCGGGGGACTCGGTGTAGGTGAGCATGAGCTGGTGGTCAACGGGCACGTAGTTCTGGCCGTTGGGGTTGTACAGCTTAGCCGAGGGGAAGAAGGAGTCCATACCGAAGGTACGTGCCTCATCGGGGGTGATGGGAGCGATACGGTGACCGAAGCCCTTCACGCGCATGAGGTCCTTCATCAGGCGGACGAACGCCATGGTGGTAGCAGCGGTCTGCTTGCCGGAGCCCTTCTTGGTCTGTGCGTAGACCTTGGACTCGGGCAGGATAATCTCAGGCTGGGTGTTTGCACGGCCGGGGATGTAACCGCCGAGTTCCTTGCGGCGTGCCTGCATGTACTGCAGTGCCGGGTGGTTTGCCTCGGGCAGGTAGTACGGCGGGTTGTACAGATCCTTCTCCAGCTCCTCGTCGGAGATGGGGATGTTCAGGTGGTCACGGAAGCCCTTCAGTGCTTCCATGGTGAACTTCTTGATCTGGTGGGTGGAGTTACGTGCCTCGAAGTAGGGGCCGAGCTCCGCACCCTTAATGGACTGTGCCAGGATGACGGTGGGCTTGCCCTTGGTCTCCATAGCTTCCTTGTAGGCTGCGTAGAGCTTCTTGTCGTCGTGGCCACCCAGGCGCAGGTTGAAGATCTGCTCGTCGGTCAGGTCTGCAACGAGTTCCTTGGTCTCGGGGTACTTGCCGAAGAAGTGCTCGCGGATGTAGCCACCGTCTTCGCCACGGAAGGTCTGGTAGTCACCGTCGAGGGTCTCGTTCATCAGCTGGATGAGCTTGCCGCTCTTGTCCTTCTTGAGCAGCTCGTCGTAGTCGGAGCCCCACAGGACCTTGATGACGTGCCAGCCTGCGCCGCGGAAGAATGCCTCGAGCTCCTGAACGATCTTGCCGTTACCACGAACGGGGCCGTCCAGACGCTGCAGGTTGCAGTTGACGACGAAGGTCAGGTTGTCCAGGTGCTCGTTTGCAGCCAGCTGCAGTGCACCACGCGACTCGGGCTCGTCCATCTCGCCGTCGCCCAGGAATGCCCAGACGTGCTGCTCGGAGGTGTCCTTGATCTTGTGGTTGTGCAGGTACTTGTTGAAGGATGCCTGGTGGATAGCGTTCAGGGGGCCCAGACCCATGGAAACGGTCGGGAACTGCCAGAACTCGGGCATGCAACGGGGGTGCGGGTACGAAGGAATACCGTTTGCGCCCTTGGTCTTCTCCTGGCGGAAGCCGTCCATCTGCTCTTCGGTCAGGACGCCTTCAACGAATGCGCGGGAGTAGACACCGGGGGAGGAGTGACCCTGGAAGAAGACCTGGTCACCGCCACCGGGGTGGTTACGGCCGCGGAAGAAGTGGTTCTGGCCCATTTCGTAGAGGTCAGCCACACCTGCGAAGGTGGAGATGTGACCGCCAACGCCGATGCCCTTCTTCTGGGCACGCTGAACCATAATTGCTGCGTTCCAACGAATCCATGCGCGGTACTGGCGCTCGAGTTCCTCATCACCGGGGTACTCGGGCTGCTGGTCGGCGGGGATGGTGTTGATGTAGTCGGTCTTGACCAGAGTCGGGACCTTTACACCCTTTGCGCCAGCCTCCTTGAGCAGTGCGCGAAGGATGTACTCTGCACGCTCGGTGCCGTGAGTCTTGATAAGGTCCTCGAGGGACTCGGCCCACTCCTGGGTCTCTTCTACGTCGATGTCCTTGAAGCCATCGAGAAGGGTGCTCAGGGAGTGCTCGTTCGGTACGTTAGCCAAACTAATCCAACCTCTCTTCTGTGCGGTTGTGAGATCGCCCGCCCCGCGATGTTGCGTTGTCGAACAATCTTTGTGTTTAAGCGCTATAGGTCCGTAAGACCCACATCGCTTCTTATCTCTACTATCTTAGACCTAAAGCTGGGGCTCTTGGTCTCAAATGAGGGTTTTTGTGGTGTGGGTTTCGTATTGTGACTATCTGAGTGGGAAAAATACGCATCAAAAGTACTAGTTAGGGTCTTTTTGCACCTAAATGGCGCGGAATGGTGGGGTTGGCGGAATGGCGCGGAACGAGGGGGTGTGACCCATCTGAGGGGAGAGTGTCAACTATGGCTTGGTGTGGCTTGGTGTGGGGTGCAGTGGGAAAAGGAAAAAAATATTGAGACATAGAACACGCTCCGTGGATTTGCATGTCATACCGAAAGCCCGTATAGTTTTTTCTTGTGTTCGCCACTGGGTCGTCAAACGAAACGGTGAGAACTACGGGTCTTTAGCTCAGCTGGTAGAGCGCCACGTTTACACCGTGGATGTCATCGGTTCGATCCCGGTAGGACCCACCAATTACCCCGGTACCGCAAGGTACCGGGGTTTTTCCGTTCTAAGCACTTTCTCCACGCGCTATATTTCTCCAAGAGTGAGAAGGGCGACTCTTCAGAGCATAAAAGTGCACTCCACCTATATATAGCCTGCCCTCAGCGCGTATCCTTATATACATGACTGAAAACAAGAAGGCACAGATTGGTGTCACCGGCCTTGCTGTCATGGGCGCAAACCTCGCCCGCAACCTGGCACGTAACGGCTACACCGTGGCACTGCACAACCGTTCCGTAGAGAAGACCGACGCACTGCTGGCTGAGCACGGCGCAGACGGCGACTTCATCCGCACCGAGTCCCTGCAGGAACTCGTCGACTCCCTCGAGTCTCCCCGCCGCATCCTGATTATGGTCAAGGCGGGCGCACCCGTCGACGCTGTTATCGAGCAGCTCACCCCCATGCTCGATGAGGGCGACATCATTATTGACGGCGGTAACTCCCACTTCCCCGACACCATCCGCCGCGAGCACGCCCTGGCTGAAAAGGGCCTGCACTTCGTAGGCGTTGGTGTCTCCGGCGGCGAAGAGGGCGCTCTCTGGGGCCCCTCCATGATGCCCGGCGGTTCCGCAGAGTCCTACAAGCACCTCGGCCCCATGCTCGAGAAGATTGCAGCGAAGGCACCCCAGGACGGTGCACCCTGCTGCGCATGGATCTCCACCGACGGTGCGGGTCACTTCGTGAAGATGGTCCACAACGGCATCGAGTACGCCGATATGCAGGTGATCGGCGAGGCCTACGACATTCTCCGCTCCGTGGCAGGCATTGAGCCCGCCGAGCAGGCAGAAATCTTCAAGACCTGGAACGAAGGCGACCTGAGCTCCTACCTGATCGAAATCACCGCAGAGGTGCTCGCACAGGTTGACGCAAAGACCGGCAAGCCCCTGGTCGACGTTATCGTTGACGCAGCTGGCCAGAAGGGTACCGGCCTGTGGACCGCTAAGGCTGGCCTGGACCTCGGTTCCCCCGTCTCCGCTATCGCAGAGTCCGTGTTCGCACGCGCCCTCTCCTCCTCTGAGCGTGAGCAGCGCGAGCAGGCACAGCGCGAACTGCCCGCAGGTCTGATTGCAACCACCGGCATCGGTGCAGGCGACCCCGAGTTCGTTGAGGATGTGCGCCGTGCACTCTTCGCATCCAAGCTCGTTGCGTACGCACAGGGCATGGACCTGCTCACCCGCGCAGGCAAGGAATACGGTTGGGACCTGAAGCTGGACACCATCGCATCGCTGTGGCGTGCAGGCTGCATCATCCGCGCCGAGCTGCTGGGCGACATCATGGCTGCCTACGCAGGCGAAGCACCCGCAAACATGCTGCTGGCACCGGCCTTCAAGAACCTCATGGAGGAGCTCGTTCCTTCCTGGCGTCGCGTGGTGGCTAAGGCGACCGCACTGGGCATCCCCGTGCCGGTGTTCGCTTCCGCACTGTCCTACTACGACGGCCTGCGCCGCGACCGCCTGCCCGCATCCCTGATTCAGGGCCAGCGTGACTTCTTCGGTGCGCACACCTACGGTCGTATTGACGAAGAGGGTGCCTTCCACACCATGTGGAGTGGTGACCGCTCCGAGGTGAACGCAGCGGACATTCACGTTCACTAAGCTCACGTAGCTGAATACGTCAAAGCCCGCCTTCGGCTGGATGAGAATCCGGTCGAAGGCGGGCTTTCGTTATGTCTTGATG
Source organism: Rothia sp. HMSC069C04 (assembly GCF_001812895.1). Lineage (NCBI taxonomy): Bacteria > Bacillati > Actinomycetota > Actinomycetes > Micrococcales > Micrococcaceae > Rothia > Rothia sp. HMSC069C04. The sequence goes on along the minus strand of NZ_KV810735.1, from coordinate 69,747 downwards.
GGGCACCCCCGAGATGCCTCAGGGGTATCTTGAGGGGCGTATAGCAGGGGAGAAGACCTGCGGAGCCCGGTGAGGAGCTTGGAGCCTCATGAGGAGCCGCCAGGTGCGCCTCTACGGGGTCAAAACGCTTGCCAAGCGCTAAATCCACATGGCGGGGTCAATGTACTCCACAGCGTCCACCAGCGGCTTCTTCTTCTCCGGGGTACGCGGGCGGTGCTTCGCCGGAATGCCGGTAATAATCGAATCGGCGGGGTGATCGTTGACGACCACGGCGTTCGCACCAATAGCGCTATCGGCACCAATCTCCACCGGGCCCAGCACCTTAGCACCTGCACCAATGGTCACACGGTCACCAATGGTGGGGTGACGCTTCACCTTCTCCAGGGAGCGACCGCCCAAGGTCACGCCGTGGTACAGCATCACGTCGTCACCAACCTCAGCGGTCTCACCAATGACAATGCCCATGCCGTGATCAATGAAGAAACGGCGGCCAATGGTCGCACCGGGGTGAATCTCCACACCGGTCAGAAAACGAGCAAACTGCGAGAGAGTACGAGCCAGAGCCTTCGTCTCATCCTTCTGCCAGAGCTTATGGGTCAGACGGTGAACCCAAATCGCGTGCATACCCGAATAGTTCAGCGCAATCTCGACAGCGCCGCGCGCAGCAGGGTCGTGCTGGCGGACGTTCTCAATATCTTCACGCAGACGCGCAATAAAACTCATGGGTTCCCTTTCCCTCATCGGTCGTGCTCTGTGTATGCGACCTTTCCAAAGGTACCAACAACGGTGCTCATTCACCTATTCCCGAACTCTGTCGTCGTCATAGTGAGTGCTCTCTTTAACATCTCGGTCACAATTGCGTGCGGAACGTAATATTCGGGCTCGGGCGGGTCTCAGCGGGGGAGTATCGCGGGAAAACGCAAACGCTCCGCCCCGGCATGCAACCGGGACGGAGCGTCGAACACTGCGTACTGTTCTAGATGGCGGCCTCACGGGGAGGGGTGCCGAAGACTGGGGTCTATTAGCCGCGGATATCCTCGTAGAGAGCGGTAGAGATGTAACGCTCACCGAAGTCGGGAACGATAGCCACGATCAGCTTGTCCTTGTTCTCAGACTTCTTAGCCTCCTCCAGGGCAGCCCACACAGCCGCACCGGAAGAAATACCGCCCAGAATACCTTCCTGGGTAGCCAGCAGGCGGGAGGTGCGCATAGCGTCCTCAGCGCTGACCGGAGTTACCGAATCGTAGATGCCGCGGTCCAGGGTGTCGGGAACGAAGTTAGCGCCCAGGCCCTGAATCTTGTGGGGGCCAACGCGACCCTCGGAGAGCAGCGGGGAGTCCTTCGGCTCAACCGCAACAACCTTCACGTTCGGGTTCTGCTCCTTCAGGTACTTACCGGTACCGGAGATGGTGCCGCCGGTGCCAATACCCGCCACAAAAATGTCGACCTTACCGTCGGTTGCTTCCCAAATCTCGGGGCCGGTGGTGTTGTAGTGAATGGTGGGGTTCGCCTCGTTGGAGAACTGGGACGCCAGGATAGCGTTCTCGGTGGTCGCAACGATTTCCTTAGCCTTCTCCACAGCGCCGCGCATACCCTCGGTACCGGGGGTCAGCACAATCTGAGCACCGTAAGCGCGCAGCAGCACGCGACGCTCAGCGGACATGGTCTCCGGCATGGTCAGGATGACGCGGTAACCGCGAGCAGCACCCACCATAGCCAGCGCAATACCGGTGTTACCGGAAGTGCCCTCAACAATGGTGCCGCCGGGCTTCAGCGCACCCGACTTCTCAGCAGCGTCAATGATGGCGCGGCCGATGCGGTCCTTAACCGAACCAGCGGGGTTGTAGAACTCAAGCTTGACCGCTACGTTACCGGGAAGACCTTCGTCCAGTCGGTTCAGCTTAACCAGGGGGGTCTGGCCGGTTGCTTCAACAATGCTGTTGAGAATCTTTGCCATGGGGTGCTCCTTCATGAGCTTGGGGGAGGCCAGCCGCGACGGGGTCTCCGCAATGAATAATCGGTTACGTGGCAACTCTACTACTCACCGGCAGTAGGTTTAAACCTGCGGTCACAGTTCGTAATAATGCCAGAGAAAAACCTCAAGGAACGAGGTTCAGAAAGAGGGTACAGAAAAGCGCCGCACAAACCCTTTCTCGACAAAGGACGATGAATGTGCGGCGCTCTCTAGAAACATTATGTAGCCCAAAAGACAACCTCTGTATATAAGAGTAGTGGTGAACTCCGTTCACCGCAAGCTGGAGCCACAAATTTTATTGCCATCAATGGAAAAAACAGTAAAAACCGCATCCTGAGACGGCACAACGCTAAAAGCGGGGGAGAAAACCAGCCTCAGAGGACTAGTTGATGTCCATGTGAAGATCCCACTTGTTGTTCAAGTAGCGACCAACAGCCTCACCAAACATCTTCACGTGACGCTTATCAGCCGCCACAGTCTGCTCCTTGCCGTCCTTGAACAGCTTCTCACCTAGATCAACATTCAGAGTCACGGTCCAGTTGTACGCGCCCTGCGCCAGAACCGGCTGCTTAGTACCAATAGTCAAGGTAGCGGTCGGGTTCACGTACCAGGTCTTCTTCTCGTCAATACCTGCCTTAGTGGAATCCGCGTACTTCTTCATCGCCGCCAGGGTCTCCTGGTCGGTGCTGACCTCGTTCATGTAGTGCATATCGCCGGTACGCAGCAGGTACTCAAACGCCGCACCGAAGTACGCCAGAGCCGCCGCGAAGCCAGCCACCGAATTCTGGTGCATAGCCTCCGGAACAATCGGGGAAGGAACATTCTGCGGCGGGTGCTCAGCGTTACCCGGCTGGTACTCGCCGTGATCCTCCATCTTCTCCAGCTTCGCTACGCCACTGTAATCCTTATTGTCGTTAGGCAGCGGAGAGCTCGTCGCAGTAGCCGACGCAGAAGCAGAAGGGGAAGCAGACGCCGATGCAGAAGCAGAGGGCGAAGCGGTAGCAGACTCAGAAGCAGCAGCAGAAGCGCTCTCAGAGCCAGAAGCGGAAGCAGACGCCTCAGAAGTAGCCTTAGAGTCACAAGCCGCCAGCAAAGCCATGGAGCTGACGCCCAGTACACCCAGCGCCGCGCGGCGGGTCAGGTTCTCGGACATAGTGATACCTTTCAGTCAGTCGGTGATTGCAACCAGTTTAGCCGCAAACCCAACAGGATACAGAGTTGAGCGGACGAAGCGTGAGAAGCGCCTCGCAGATAAAAGCGTTATGACGAACTATGACGCCGCGGAGGTGGCGGACACCTCAGCGGAAGCTTCAGCAGAAGCGGCGGCAGAAGAGGGCACGGAAGCCGAACCGGATGCTGCCGCGCTCGCGGAGGGAGCACCGCCCTGAACAGTAGCACCGTACGCCACGCTCAGCTCCCACATCTTAGAATCAGCGTGGTAGCGGCCGCGGAAATCACACTCCTGAACCGTCACCCGAGAAGCCGGACCCGCCGCAGAAGCAGTAGCAGAAGCAGTGGGGGACGCCGCATCAGACACCAGCGCATCCTCGGACGGATCAGTAGGCTCAGCAGACGCCGAAGCGCTCGCCGAGGCAACCACCGGCTGGATCTTGCCCTCAGCCACCGCCTCCGTACCGAAGTCCAGAGTGTACTTGCCCTTAAACAGCAGGTTGCCATCGCTCATAATGGACGGCTGCGCACTCGAAAGCGCATAGGAAGCCGACGGATTCACATACCAGGAACCCTTCTCCACACCCGCAAGAATAGAAGCCGACAGAGCATCCACCTCAGAGCGAGTCTTCGACGACAGCTGAATGCCGGTCGAGAACGCATCCGTGCTACCGGTCTTCACCAGATAATCCATAGCCGCCGCAAAATAAGCAATCGCCTCATGAAAACCCGTCACCGTATTCGCCGACAGAGCATCAGTCACCTTCGGCTTCGGAGCATTACGCGGCGGATGCTCCACCGTACCCTGCTCATAATTCAGCGCACCCTCATAGTGGGTGTACTCCACCAGACCCGAATAGTTCTTACCATCATCGCTGTACCCGTTCGGGTTAGCGCTCGACTTCGAACCGTTCAGGCTACCACCCTGAGAACCCGACTGCTGGCTAGAGCTACCCGAGCCGCACGCGCTCAACAGCGCCGCAGAACCCGCAACAGCAGATGCGCCCAAGCCCAGGCGCAGCAGGGAGCGGCGAGAGAAAGACTGAGAAAAAGAAGACATAAGAGAAAAACCTTGAATCCAGGAAAGCTCGTTACTACCAGAGTAAAACAGATCATGCCCTAACCCGAGTGCGAGTTAGGGCATGATGCCTCATCCATCTGAGGGCTTAAAGGTTGTCACCATTAGAATTGCCGCCATTACCGGAGTTGCCGGAATTGCCAGCATTACCCCCATTAGCGGCACCACCATTAGCGCCACCATTCTGCGGCTGAGCCGACGCTTGAGCCTCGTACTCATCCTGAATAGTCAAAGTCCAGTCATTATCGTGGCGCACACCGGTAATCACCAAGCCGCGCTCAGTACGGCGCACCTTCTCAGACATCTCCGCAGGAGCACCGTCAATCACCACGGTCGGACCCAAATCAATCACCAGATCAAAGGTCCACTGCACGCTCTTCTTCACCAGCGCAGGAACCGCAGTGAACGCAGACATGGTCACCTTCGGCGACACAAACCAATCACGATTCTGCGAGCTCTCATTCGACTCATCCATAAACGACGAGAACGAAGCAACGAACTTCTCATCAGCCTTCGACTCACGCAGCGGAGCCGCATCACCGGTCAGCACCAGGTAGTTAATCGCCGCATACACGAATGCAATCGAATCGTACAGACCCTGCACCGAGTTTTCCGAAGCGCTCGCCGGGCGCTTGGGGAACGGCACGTTCTGAGCGGGCGCAGACTCGGTCGCCGGAACGAAAGTACCCTTCTTCTCATAGTTGTCGAAGGTGACCTCGCCGCTAAAATCAGTACGCGCAGAAGCCGAAGGGGAAATCTGAGGGGTATCCGCATCAGCGTTTTCGCTGGTGGACGAAGAACCACCGCACGCAACCAGTAGGGCGCTCAAAGACACGCCCGCAACGCCCGCACCCGCGTAACGCAGAGCAGAACGGCGGCTGATGCCGGTAGTGGAACTGGGAAGCCCGGAGGTCATGGGGAAAAGCGCCACGGAATACCTTTCGAATGAGAATCTCAGGTGAGAGACGAGTGAGAGAACGCCTCGACGAGTGGATATCACACGCGGACATCCCTCTAGAGACAGTCCTAAGTATAACGCGCCCCCGCCTTCACACCCGTGCGTACCAGCGCTCATAGGAGCGTGATATGCCGCCCATCAGCGAACTTACCGCCGCCAGTGAACTCAGTGGAACCAGCGGGAGTATCGCACCGGATGGGGTGAAAGAGGGACGCGTTCATCGTCTATAGGGGGAGGGGCTACTGTGCGCCTTCACCAGGAATACCGCCGGGTGCCTCAGCGCCGGGAGCATTTACACCGCCAGCTACACCGCCCGCATCAGGGGCACCGGGCGCTGCGCTCGGCTGAGCCGTCGCAGCTGCAGGCTGAGTCGCCACAGGCTGCGCGGGAGCCGCAGGCGCCTGGGTAGCGGCAGGTTGAGGAGCCTGAGCCGCGCCACCCTGACCGGTGCCGGTCTGTGCGCCACCATTCTGGGAACCAGTGTACTGACGGGAACCGCCCTGACCTGCACCATTCTGGGCGGCAGGAGCCTGCGCACCACCGTTCTGCGCGGCACCATTCTGAGCAGTGCCCTGAGCCGCGCCGTTACCCGAAGTATTCGCGCCGGTGTGTGCGCCAGCATTAGCCGCCACGGTGCTGTCATCAGTCACCGTCGGGGTATAGGTCGAGGAAGGATGCGCACGCGGAGTCTGCGTCGGCTTCGGGGTCAACGCGGGATCGTACTGCTGAGGCGAAATCACCAACCAGCGCTTCGCCTCCTCATCGTACTCAGCGTACAGAGCCTTAATCTCCGGGGCCTCAGTGTCCTCCAGAGGCTTGGTCGTATTGGTTGCCTTCTCAACTCGCATGCCGTGTGCCTGAGTCACGGTGCACGCCCACGAATACTTCGTGCCGCGGGTCGTCGGCTGCTTATCGGTCAGACGGAACGTCCACTCGCCGCCCACCAGCCAGTTCGTACCGGGAGCATAGAACGCACGCAACTTCTCCAGCGCCGCACGGTCGGTAGAGTTCTGCGCCTGAACCACCTGCAGAGCAGGACCCGGGTCACCGGTCATGCGGGCATAGTTCACCGCCGCCGCAAAATACGCGAAAGTGGCGCGCAGACCGCGGGCGTTCTTGTCGTACATGCTCTCATCCTCAATCGGGATGGGCACGGCACTCGCCTTAGAATCAACGCTTGCCGGGCCGGCAGTCGGCTCAATCGTGTACACCTGACCGGTTTCCGGGTCGGTGCTGCTCATCGGGGCCGCACCGTTGCCCGCAATGTACTTAGTCCACTTCAGCTCGCCCGACAGATTGTCGTAGGCACCCGCAATCGAAGCGGAAGCAGTGGGGGAGGCAGTCGCCTCCTCAGTCTTTTTGGAACCGCAAGCGGCAAGCATCGCACCCAGGGCGGCGGTGCCCGTAAGCGCAATAAAGTGGCGGCGGCTGTGAATCATAGTGATCCCCTTGAATGTGCTGTGATGCGGAAGTATCGGTGATAAGTGAAGAGCTCACGCTCTAATTCTCAGCCTAACATCACGCCCCTACAGGAGGGCGCGAAACAGTCACCCGCAGGGCGGGTAGACGCGTATTGAGGCGAAAATGGGCGGACCTCATCTAGCCCTAGCCTATAGATTTCACGCGTGGCACACAAATAAAAGCTCTCATCCGTGCCTCATATCACCCAATATGACGGGTTCTTTGAGGCACGGATGTAAAGAAGCTTTAGGCTGAGCCTCGAATATAACGAGTCGCCTTAGAAGAGGTGCTCTCATTCGGGGTCGGGTGCGCACTCGGAATATTCGCGGACGGTTCAGCGGTAGCCGCAGGGGTAGCGGTAGCACTTGGGGAAGAGTTCGGATCCTCCAGCATCTGCCAGCCCTCTTCACCAAAGTAGACGTACGCATCCGCCTTCTGATTGCTGCCGTAGATACCGGTGAGCTGCTCACGCTGACGGGTCTCATGGTTGAACAGGAACGCGTTCTCGTCCACCTTCAGGGTCGCCTTCCAGCAGTAGACGTCCTGCTCAGTGGCGGGCACCGGCTGCGGGGAGCTCAGATTAATGCACATGGGGTGGTTGTTCTTAGAGACCAACCAGCCAATGTTGTAGCGGTAGATATCGCGGTACATCTGCGCCATCTGACTAAAGTGCTCCTGGCCGGGCAGATTCATGAAGGGCTCGGTGTCGCCGGTGAGGAGCATATAGTTCTGTGCCGCACCCCAGTACTGCAGGAAGGCGTGCAGACCTTCGACGGTGCGCTCTTTAGCTTCCGGGGGCATGGTGGGGCGGGGGACATTGACGGCTCGATGGCTCAGGGTGCCGTTTGAGAAATTTCCGGAACGCTCAAAGAACTGATCCGGCAGAAGAGCCGGTCCGCGACCGTCCAGGGCGGATGCGGGCAGGGGCTCGGCGTACGTAATGCTGCGCGTGGTGGTCGCAGATTTGGTCTGGGAGCTCTGAGGAGCAGCCTTAGTAGGGGAAGGGTTAGCGAGTGGTTGAGGGCGAGAAACTGCGCTGGGGCTGCAAGCGCTTGCGAGTGCGCTCAATGCTGCTCCGGAAGAAAGAGCAAGAAGATGGCGCCGTGACAGCGAACCGAACATACGCAACCTTTCGCAAGAGTAAAGATGGGCAGACAGTATGCGGGTAGCTCGGATGCAGTGAACCTCAACGGCAGTAAATTGTGAATGTAGTTGCGTGAGGGTTCGGTGAGCATTCCCGGTGGGTATCGCATACCGCGGTGAGTACGGATGCGATACGAAGGGCAGGTCAGAAACCTCCTGGGGATTCGGTGTGGATTATGACCTGCCTGTATGTCGTGCTCAACGATTCTAAGCGTACTTTCAGGTTCAAAATGACCATATCTGCGCTTGAGCGTAAAAAGTTATCAAATCTTAATATTTGCCCGTTTTATGCGGGTTATAAAACGTACCAATGTGTTCCGGGTAACCGCATTGAAATGTACTGATTTCCTGCGGAAAATCAAGGATTTTCTCACCTGCTCTTCTTATGAATAAATCATAAATTGGAGTTGTTGCACCCTGTGTGCAAGTAGTATCTCAACCTCTTCAGGTTGTCCAAACACCTATCAAAAACACCTCAATATGAGCCCCCAAACAACCCGCAACCGCAACGCGCCCACCGCAACGCCTACACATGGCATGAAGCAGGTGCACCCTATGGGACAATAGCGCTGTGACTACCACCGACTATGCGCAGCTCAAAGCAGCTCGCGAACTGCTCACTCGAATCCCCCTCCCGCTCGACGTAGAAGCCGGCGAAACCCCCGGCACCCCCTACACCGTCACCCACGACGGTACCGCCGAGCACGGCACCGCCACCGCGCGCACCCTGCTCGCCGCCATGGCACGCCAACTCGACGACTACATCCTGCCGCGCAGCGCCAGCGTCGATAACCCCCTCACCATCGTGGTCGGAGGCTCCACTGGCGCCGGCAAATCCACCCTCGTCAACACCCTGCTCGGCGAACCGCTCACCCAGTCCGGCGCGATTCGACCCACCACCCGCCACCCCGTACTCCTGCACCGCGCAGAAGACGAAGCGGCGCTATCACCCGAACGCTTCCTGCCCACCCTGCCGCGCACCCGCACCTCCGGCATGAACGCCGGATCGCAGGCACTACCCGGCCTCGACCCGAAGATCGCGCGCGCCCTCATTCCTATTACTACCTCGGCGCTACCGCAGGGCATCGCGCTCATCGACGCACCCGATATCGACTCCGTCTCCGAGGAAAACCGCACCCTCGCCAAGGAACTGCTCTCCGCCGCTGACCTGTGGCTCTTTGTCACCACCGCCAACCGCTACGCCGACGCCGTGCCCTGGGAACTGCTCCACGAAGCAGCCGCACGCTCCATCGCCATCGCCGTGGTGCTCAACCGCGTGCCCGAAGGCGACGAAGAAGCCATCGAAAACGACCTGCGACGCATGCTCGACGAGGCGGGAATCCACGCCGTACTGATTCACACCGTCACCGAACAGCCCCGCGACGCAAGCGGCATGCTCGCCCCCGTCAGCCTCGCCCCGCTGACCCTGTGGATCCGCGAACTTGGCGCCGACGCACCCGCCCGCGCCGCCATCGCCCGGCAGACCCTCGCCGGTGCCGTCGAAACCCTCGCCGGAAACCTGCAGGTGCTCGCCGCCGAACAGGCACGCCAGCAGGCGGCGCACCAGTCGCTTGCCACCATCGTCGCCGAAGAATACGAGGACGCGCTGACCACCATCGACGGCGCCCTCTCCGACGGCTCCCTGCTACGCGGCGAAGTGCTCTCGCGCTGGCACGACTTCGTGGGAACCGGCGACTTCTTCCGCTCCCTCGACAGCACCATCGGTCGCCTGCGCGACCGCGTCGGCTCCGCCCTGCGAGGCCAGCCCGCCGCCGCCCAGAAGGTAGAAGACGCCCTCGAAAGCGGCATCCACGCCGTCGTGCTGGATGCGGCCGCCCGCGCCTCCGAAAATACCCGCACCCGCTGGCGTGCCAGCCGCGCCGGACGCTCCCTGCTGGCGCGCCTGGATGTGCTGCAGGCTGTTTCTGTTGCGCCGCAGACGGCCTCCGCCGCGGCGCCCGAACAGAACGCAGGCGCAAACGGTGAGGCGAAGGGCAACGAAGCGAAGGGTGAAGTGCAGTCCGCCGAAGACATCTTCTCCGCCGCTGTTGCCGAGCAGATTCGCCTCTGGCAGGGCTCAGTGCTCGAAATGATTCGCGAAGAAGGCGCCGACAAGCGCAAACGTGCTCGCTTCCTTTCCCTGGGCGTGAACGCTACCGCCGTGATGCTCATGGTCGCCGCGTTCAGCCTCACCGGCGGCATTACCGGTATTGAAGCGGGTATTGCGGGCGGTAGCGGCGTGGTCGGCACCAAGCTGCTCGAGTCCATCTTCGGTGAAGACGCGGTGCGCCGCATGGCAACCCGCGCCCGCACCGACCTGCTCGAACGCATGGCGGATCTGCTCACCGAGCACGCCCAGCCCTTCACCGCCGTGCTGGAAGAAACCGACCCGCAGGCTGATGCCGAGGACATTCACCGCGCCGCCGAACAGGTACAGGCAATCGCCGCAGAAATGAGCACCCAGAGTCAAACCACACAGCGCCAAGCCGCAGCCCACACTAACGGCACGGTTGCCCGCTAAACCACTCCGGGCAGGCACCCCGCACCACAGACGAAGAAATAACGCACTATGACTACCCCCGAGAAAAAACTCGAGAACGCCGAGCGCAACACCGATCGCAACGCCGAGCGAGGCGCCACCCCCGCCGTGGCGACCTCGCCCTTCGCGCGCTCCGTTGCATCCCTCAAGGATGCCATCAGCTACGGCGAAGGACGAGTCCCCGAAACCGTGCTGCTCGACGCCGCCGAAACCCTCGAACGCCTCAGCCAGCGCCGCGAGCTCTCCACCGAGCACACCGTCATCGGCTTCTTCGGCGCGACCGGCAGCGGCAAATCCACCCTCTTCAATGCCATCGCCGGGCAGAACATTGCCCTCTCCGCTCCCACACGCCCGACCACCTCCACCGTGCAGGCGGCAATCTGGGAAGCCGAAGGCAGCGAAGAGCTACTTGACTGGCTCGGCATCGACAAGCGCGTCTACCCGCAAACTCAGGCGCTCGCCGCCGAAGGAGAGACAACCGAGGGTAATAAGGCAACCGGGGGAGTAGCGGCACCCAATACCGTCACCGAACCGGCGCCCGGACTCTTCAACCGCATCCGCCGCGCAGTAGGCGGACGCGGCGAAATGCGCACCCGCACCGGCGGCCTCATCCTGCTGGACATGCCCGACTTCGACTCGGTCACCACCACCAACCGCGACCTCGCCGCCCGCATGATGCGCTACGTGGACGTACTCGTCTGGGTCGTCGACCCCCAAAAATACGCCGACGCCGTCATCCACCGCGACTTCATGGTGCCGCTCGCCGCCTCCGGTGCGCAGGCACTCTGCGTGCTCAACCAGGCGGATAAGCTCGCACCCGCCGAGGTTCCCGCCGTGCTCGCATCCCTCACCCGCCTGCTCCAGGCTGAGGGCACCGAAGCGCACCTGCTTGCCGCACCCATCGCCGTCTCCGCACGAACCGGTGAGGGCGTGGACGTGCTCCGCGACCTGCTCGCCCAGGTAGCCGCCGCCAAGAGCCTATCCCTGCAGCGAACCGACGCGCAGCTGCACGCCACCGCCTCCCAGTTGCGCACCTACGCAGGGGGAGAGGGGACCGTGCTCGCCGGAGCCTACGCCCTCGAAGCGGAACAGAAGCTCGTGAAGGCATGCTACACCTCCAGCCAGGCGGAGCAGGTTTTGCAGGCGGCAACCGCCTCCTATCGCCGTACTGCGGGTCAGCACACCGGCTGGATCCTCACCCGCTGGATGAGCCGCCTGAAGGCTGACCCCCTGCGCCGCCTACACCTGGGGCAGCAAGAGGAAACGAAGAGCATGTCTAAGGCCGAGAAGTCCGCGGGCATGCTCGGTTCCGATAGCGAGAACGCACCCGAGCTGGTGGCATCCTCGCTACCCCCGCTGAGCGCCGCGCAGAAGGCAGGCATGGCAAACGCCGTGCGCCAGTACAGCAAGCAGATGGCGGCCCGCGTCGACGAGCCGTGGAAGCGCAGCATGAAGGAAGCCGCCCTCTCCCGCGAGGCGGAGCTACCCGAACTGCTCGAACGCGACATGGTGCGCATCGACTACGGTCTGGGCCGCACCCGCGCCCCCTGGGTCATCTTCAACGCCCTGCAGTGGATCGCGCTACTGAGTGCCCTGGTAGGCGTCGGCTGGCTGACCCTCATCTCCGGCATGGCGTACCTGCAGATTCAACTGCCGCCCGCCCCGACCCCCGAAGGCTCCCCGGTGCCCCTGCCGACCCTGCTTCTGCTGCTGGGTATCCTGCTTGGTATCGCCTCGGCGGGTGTGGGCAGGCTACTTACCGCCATGGGTTCACGCTACTACGCACGTAAGTTGCGGGGTCACCTGCAGACCGGCGTGGAGAAGGCAGTGCAGTCCTGCGTGGTCGCCCCGGTACAGCAGGAAGCAAAGCGCCTCAACGCCTACCGCAAGGCGCTGGACATTTAGCGGCGTATCATCCGAGAAACCGCATCAAACTAAGAGCGCACAAAAGAATCCCTCCCCACCTCAATCGAGGCGGGGAGGGATTCTTTTCGTTAAATCTACACGCTACTGAAGCTTAGTCCTCTTCAGTACTCTCACCGCAGGGAGCCTGCTGAGACGCCGCAAGCTCACGCAGACCGTCCGTAATCGCCTGAGCAGCCATAACGACCAGCTCAGGGTAGTTGCGGTTCGGCTGGCGGGTCATGCGGTCAATCGGACCCGAGATGGACACTGCCGCAATCACCTTGCCGCCGGGCGCACGCACCGGAGCAGAGACCGAGGCGGTTCCGCGCTCGCGCTCACCCACGGACTGCGCCCAACCGATGCGGCGCACAGCCGCGAGCATGGCGGCGCTGAAGTGGGCGTCGCGCAGGCCTTCAACAATGCGGTTCTGGTCTTCCCAAGCCAGCAGAACCTGGGCGGCGGAACCAGCCTGCATGGACAGCTGGGTGCCGACCGGAATAGATTCGTGCATGCCGGAGGGGCGGGGGGAGGTGGCTGCGCACACGCGCCAGTCACCCTGGCGGCGGTACAGCTGGGTGGACTCGTCAGCTTCGAGGCTGAGCTTCTGCAGGATCGGGTCTGCCACGGTGATGAGCTCGTCAGCAATGGTTGCGGATGCGAGTTCGGTCAGGCGGGGTCCGAGCATGAAGCGTCCCTGCACGTCGCGGGCTACGAGGCGGTGGTGTGCCAACGCCACGGCGAGGCGGTGTGCGGTGGGGCGCGCCAGACCGGTTGCCTTGACGAGGTCACCCAGAGATACGGGTCCTGCCTCGAGGCAATCAAGAATGAGGGTCGCCTTGTCGAGCACGCCAACGCCGGAGGAGCCGTGGGAGTTTACCTCTACCATCTGCTCGTCGGCGGCCATGTGTTCGGGCGGCTTGACGGGGTCGACAATCGGTGCGTTGTGGTATGTGGATGCGTTGGGGTGACGCATTCCGTGTGCGTTAAAACGTGAAGCGGAAGGAGTCATTCTTATATTCTATCTCAGAATATGAAAGATACCCCGGACTTCGTGGACTCTTTCGGGTGCACAGCTGAAGATGGAATCACCCCCTACGGGATAAATTATGAGTTTTTCATAATAAGTGTTTATGTGTGTTTATGGGTGAAAATGTGTGAAAAAGCCGCAGGAAAATGCGCGCAATCCCGCAAAATTACCCTGGAGTCATAGAGTAAACCCACATAAAAACACTCGCTAGTTCGGGGTGTTTCTAGGCCGTCTCACAGGCTAAGAATCCGTGAAAAAATATGCGACACGCCGCAGGGAAATACCGATTTGAGGGTCCCATCGGGTACATAATCCGCCCCTTAACTCCGCAAACTTGCGGCACGCACCACACCGAACGCATCCACCGTAGGAACGCATCAAGCAGGAGAAAGCATGACTAGCGAACAGAACGCAACCACCGCGGGCACCCGTCCGCGCACCCTGGCAGAAAAAGTCTGGGACGCACACGTCGTCGTCCCCGGCGAAAACGGCAAGCCCGACCTGCTCTATATCGACCTGCAGCTACTGCACGAAGTGACCTCCCCCCAGGCATTCGAAGGCCTGCGCATCGAGAACCGCCCCCTGCGCCGCCTCGACCTGACCATCGCCACCGAGGACCACAACACCCCCACCGACAACATCTTCGGCACCATCGCCGACCTGACCAGCCGCACCCAGATCGAGACCCTGCGCCGCAACGCTGCAGAGTTCGGCGTGCGCATCCACTCCCTCGGCGACCAGGAACAGGGTATCGTGCACGTGGTCGGCCCGCAGCTGGGTCTGACCATGCCCGGTATGACCATCGTCTGCGGCGACTCCCACACCTCCACCCACGGTGCGTTCGGCGCTCTCGCGTTCGGTATCGGCACCTCCGAGGTGGAGCACGTCATGGCGACCCAGACCCTGCCCCTGGCACGCTTCAAGACCATGGCAATCAACGTTGAAGGCACCCTCAAGCCCGGCGTGACCGCAAAGGACATCATCCTCGCCGTCATCGCGCAGATCGGTACCGGCGGCGGTCAGGGCTACGTGCTCGAATACCGCGGCTCCGCAATCCGTTCCCTCTCCATGGAGGGCCGCATGACCATGTGCAACATGTCCATTGAGGCGGGTGCACGCGCCGGCATGGTCGCCCCCGACGAGATCACCTTCGAATACATCAAGGGTCGCCAGCACGCACCCAAGGGTGAAGAGTGGGACAAGGCAGTCGAGTACTGGAAGAGCCTGCCCACCGACGAAGGCGCCGTCTTCGACAAGGAAATCTTCATTAACGCTGACGAGCTCGAACCCTTCGTCACCTGGGGTACCAACCCCGGTCAGGGTATTCCGCTGAGCCACGCCGTTCCCTCCCCGGATGACTTCGAGGATGAGAACGACAAGGTCGCAGCAGAACGCGCCCTCGAATACATGGATCTGAAGGCGGGCACCCCCATGAAGGAAATTCCCGTGGACGTCGTCTTCCTGGGCTCCTGCACTAACTCCCGCATTGAGGACCTGCGCGCCGCGGCAGACATCGTGCGCGGCCGCACCATCGCCGAGAACGTGCGCATGATGGTCGTGCCCGGATCCCAGAAGGTCCGCGCGCAGGCAGAAGCAGAAGGCCTGGACAAGGTCTTCAAGGACTTCGGTGCCGACTGGCGCTTTGCCGGCTGCTCCATGTGCCTGGGCATGAACCCCGACCAGCTGGCACCCGGTGAGCGTTGCGCCTCCACCTCGAACCGTAACTTTGAGGGCCGCCAGGGCAAGGGTGGCCGCACCCACCTGGTCTCCCCGGTGGTCGCCGCCGCAACCGCTGTGCGCGGTACCCTGTCCGCCCCGTCCGACGTCGTGGCCTAGCACGCCGCTATAGCTAAGGAGCCATTATGGAACCCATTATTAAGCACACCGGCATTGGCGTGCCGCTGCGTTCTTCGAATGTTGACACCGACCAGATCATCCCCGCCGTCTACCTCAAGCGAGTGACCAAGACTGGCTTTGACGATGCCCTCTTCGCTAACTGGCGTAAGGACCCCGAGTTCATCCTGAACCAGGAGCCCTACAAGCACGGTAGCGTGCTGGTTGCGGGCCCGGACTTCGGTACCGGTTCCTCGCGTGAGCACGCCGTGTGGGCGCTGCGCGACTACGGTTTCAAGGTCGTTATCTCTGCTCGTTTTGCCGATATTTTCCGCGGCAACTCCGGTAAGCAGGGCCTGGTCACCGCACAGGTTGCACAGGACGATATCGAGCTGATTTGGAAGGCGCTGGAGCACGAGCCCGGCACCGAAATCACCGTTGACCTGGAGTCCAAGACCGTAACCGTGGGCGCGCTGGTTGTTCCCTTCGAGATTGACGACTACGTGCGTTGGCGCCTCATGGAGGGCCTGGACGATATCGGTCTGACCCTGCAGAACCTCGAAGCTATTGAAGCGTACGAGGCGAAGCGCCCCTCCTGGATGCCCCGCACTCAGGAGCTCTAAGTAGGGGAACTCTAAGCCGTAGATATATAAAGCTCGAAGGCGGCGACTGATTCAGTCGCCGCCTTCGAGCTTTTCTGTACCCAAAAACCTGGCACACATATGAATGTGCCTCCCCGGAACTTCCGGGGAGGCGTATTTATTCAATACCTAGAGCTTAGGCACCCTCAGTGATGGGGGTGTTCAAGGTTGCGTTCTCGGTGCAGCTGTACAGCGCCGCCGAACCGGGGGAGCGCACACCCGCGGTCGGGTTCGCGTTCTGTGCGGTGGCAAGAGCGAAGTCAGAAACCACCTCGTGGTTAATGTAGCTGCCGCCTGCGCCGCCGCCGCTGCTCAGGGCGCTGAGCGAGTAGATGTTGCCTTCGCCCTCGAACTGCACCTGACGGCCGAAAACGGCCTCGTAGTATGAGCCAACGGTCCAGATGTTCAGGCCTGCGCCGCCGCCGCCGTAGCCGGCGCCACCACCGGATGCTACGGAAGTGAGGGAGAGCTTGCCGTAGGTGTGGGAGAGCAGCGCGCCCGAGCCGCCCTTACCGCGGTAAGAGCCGGTAGCGTCCGCACCGCCGGTTCCCTTTTCCTTATCACTCACGGAGTCGCCCTCGTAGCGGTAGTAGCGCGGGAAATCGTAGGAGTCGAACCAGGATTCGGACATGGGCATGAGCTTTAGCTCGTTGTTCTCGTCGAGGACGCCTGCCAGTGCCTCACCGAGGGTGCCAGCTACGCCGGAGCGACCAGCGGTACCGCCGGTGACCATGAAACGCATGTCGAGGGTCTTATCGTCCTCGTCGAGGGGCTTGAACTCCTGGTAGGGGCTTGCCATGAGCATGCCGCCCTGACCGGTGTTGTCGGTGCCCAGGTCGCCGCCTGCGCTACCGCCTGCGGTGGTGGATGCGTCACGGCCGTCCAGTGCCACGCGCAGTGCCGGGTTCAGCTGGTCCTTGGGCTGCGCGTCAAAGATGCGCTGGTGGGTAGTGAGGGTGCCCAGCTGTGCGCCACCGCCGCCAGCGCCGGCAACGGCTACGACGGTGACTGCGCCGTCGCGGACGAGCTCGACCGCGGAGGAGCCGCCGCCGGACGCGCCGTACACGTAGCCGCTATCGGTGTCCACTACCTGCGCTGCGCCGGTTGCGGTGCTGGAGCCGGTGGAGTCGCCGCCGGCTGCGTAGCCTTCGCCACCGAGTGCGGGCTCCGCGCCGGCTACGGAGCCGACGCCGCCGTTACCCGCCCAGACGCGCAGGATGTCGCCGGACTTGACCGCAAGAACACCGCTGAGCTGTGCACCGGCACCGCCGCCAGCCAGGGCCGCGTTCGTGACGTCGGTCAGGTATCGGGGAGTAAAGGAAGATGCGGCACCGCCAGCACCTCCCACGAGGTCGAATCGTACTCGTCCAACGCCTTCAGGGACGAGCCATTCGGTGTATGCGCCAGCCTTGTCGTCGAAGCCGGTTGCGGTCGGCTTGAGGGTCAGAGCGGGGGAGCAGGTGGGCTCGCCGCTTGCCGCCCATGCAGGGACGGTTGCGCTGGCGAGGATAACGGGGGCACTCCATGCCGTACCCTGTACGAGGCGACGGCGCGAAATGCGTGATGCAGTGTTGTGATGTGTCATATTTGGGGTCCTCCGGTAGTTCGCGGATGCAGCCGCGAAGCGACCTGTGGTTGGTTGCGATGGGCCCTGGTTTTTAGTTGACTTTCGAATATTTACGGTGATGTTGAAGTGAATTTTTGAAGTTGAAGTGAATCAGGAAGCCGAACCGTTTTGGTTGGGTACCATCGCAAAGGTTTATGCAGTGAATGCACGCCACGCACCCTCCTGTGAGGCTCTGTACTGCGCGGGTGCAAGGTCGGTGCCGGCGCCTATGCCGCAGTGTAGAGCTGATTGGCTCCTCCGTGAGAGCGGAGGCGCCGTTCAGTGGGCACGAGTGTGCACGTTATTGTAGGGGTGAGGTTGCTCTCAAGTTCAAATTCGGACGTTAAAAAGACGAAACTAACGTCAAATTTCGGCGAAGAAACAGAAAATGTTTGCATTAGTGTGAATATTTGTGTATCTTTTTGTTTTTTCTGGCTCTGAATCTGAGGGGGTCAGAGCGGTTTTTCACATACACAACAGAGCAAAATCTCAGTCACAAGTTCCAAAGGCTCTTCAGTGTTTGGAGCACCTTTACGCAGGGCTTAGAATAATGATGAATATATGCGCCCGTTTCGCCCTGCTACCGGCAGGGGCGCGGCACGACAGAACGCGGCGCATCGGCACACTGTTAAAGTTCGGCCTAAACCAGCCGACTCCACAAAGGATTTTTAATGACTGAGAACATCAGCAAGCTTCGCATTGAAGGTGGCACTCCGCTCGTTGGTGAGGTTCACGTTCGAGGCGCCAAGAACCTGGTGCCCAAGGCGATGGTCGCAGCACTGCACGGTTCGACCCCCTCGACCCTGCGTAACGTCCCTGACCTGAGCGATGTCGAAATCGTTACCACCCTCGTGGAGCTGCACGGTGCAAAGGTCGACTACGACCGCGAAGCTGGTGTTCTGACCCTCAACCCCGCACAGGATGCAACCACCGCCGCAAAGAACGCAGAGGAGATTCAGCTCTTCGGTGGTAACTCCCGCATCCCGATTCTGATGGTGGGCCCGCTGCTACACACCCTCGGTACCGCACGCATCCCCAACCTGGGCGGCTGCAAGATCGGTGACCGCCCCATCGACTACCACATGTCTGCGCTGCGCAAGTTCGGCGCAGTCGTTGAGAAGGACGACGAAACCGGCACCACCTTGATTGTTCCCGAAGAGGGTCTGAAGGGTGCAGAGATTGTGCTGAACTACCCCTCCGTGGGCGCTACCGAGCAGGTCCTGCTCACCGGTGTGCGCGCTAAGGGTAAGACCATCCTGCGCAACGCAGCGATTGAGCCCGAAATTATTGACCTGATTGCTGTTCTGCAGAAGATGGGCGCGATTATCTTCATTAACGAGGACCGCACCATCGTCATTGAGGGCGTGGACGAGCTGACCGGCTACGATCACGCGTCCCTGCCCGACCGTAACGAGTCTGCTTCTTGGGCTTCTGCGGCGCTGGCTACCGGCGGCGACATTTTCGTGCGCGGTGCAGCCCAGAAGGACATGACCGCGTTCCTGAACCAGTTCCGCAAGATGGGCGGCCTGTACGAGGTGACCGCCGAGGGCATCCGCTTTACCCACCCGGCTCAGCGCACCCCCGGAGCTCAGCTGAAGCCCATCGTCTTTGAGACCAACGTGCACCCCGGCTTCATGACCGACTGGCAGCAGCCCCTCGTCGTGGCGCTGACTCAGGCTAAGGGCGCGTCCATCGTGCACGAGACCGTGTACGAGGAGCGTTTCGGCTTCACCAACGCGCTGAAGCAGATGGGCGCAGATATTGTCGTCATGCGTGACTGCGTGGGCGGCACGCCCTGCCGTTTCGAGGGTAAGGGCTACGGTCACTCCGCTATTATTTCTGGCCCCACCCCGCTGACCGGTGCCGACATTGAGGTTCCGGACCTGCGCGGCGGCTTCTCCCACATTATTGCTGCTCTGACTGCTAAGGGCACCTCTCACGTGAGCGGTGTTGAGCTGATTGCTCGCGGCTACGAGAACTTCGAGGAGAAGCTCAAGGGCCTGGGTGCCAACTTTGAGGTGCTGGCACGCAAGGCGTCGAAGGCTCCCAAGCCCGATGCAGCAATCGTCGTTGTTGAGCCCGAGGAAGTTGAGGTTCAGGACTAGTGAGCGGACAGCAGGGAAAGCAGGCTCTGCCTGAGATTGAGCCCACCGCCTCCGGCGATGCTCTGTACAAGGTGCTCGGTAACGCTGCGCGCGGGCTGTACATGCTCATCGCACGCGTTGAGATTGCCGGCCGTGAGAACCTGCCCAAGAGCGGCGGGTACATTATCGTGGCTAACCACACCACCGAGCTTGACCCGGTGACCGTGGCTTTCCCTGCTTTCGTTGAGGGCGCCCTGCCGCGCTTCTTGGCGAAGGATTCGCTCTTCCGTGCACCCGTGCTCGGCTACATTATGCGCAAGCTCGCGCATATTCCCGTGGTTCGCGGTTCGGTGGATGCGCGTAAGTCCCTGATTACTGCCCGCAAGATTGTTGAGGCTGGCGGTGCCGTCATAATTTTCCCGGAGGGCACCACCACCCACGATCCGCAACTGTGGCCCATGCAGGCGCGTACCGGTGCGGCTCGTCTGGCTCTTGCGACCGGCGCGCCCGTCTTCCCGGTGGCGCACTGGGGGGATGAGCAGATTCTCGGTTACGTGGATGAGCCTGGCGAGGACGGCCGCATCAAGGAGAAGCGTAAGATTTCGCTGTTCCCGCGCAAGACCGTCCGCGTGAAGGTTGGCAAGGCACTGGATATTGCCTCCCTCGTTGAGGATGCCAGCCCCGATGCTAAGCACACCCGCACCGAACTGGGCGTGGTCACCGACGCCATGCTGGATGCTATTACCGCCGAGCTGGAGCAAATCCGCGGCGAGAAGGCTCCTGAGGGGCGTTGGAATCCGCGCACTAAGCGTCGTGAAGCCCCCGGCACCCCTTCGGGGCCGGTCGGTGGCGCGCTCGGCGAACCGGACGAAAAGTAGCATCCCAACTGGGAAAATCGTGAGGCCCTGATAGGAGCCGCGGCTATTTGCTGAGGCGTCTGTCAGGGACTCGCACAATAAGCTCGCAAGGAAGAGAGGCAGGTGTTTTCGTGACCTTCTTTGGACGCACCCCCGCAGCAAGCCCTGAATTTACCCCTCCGGCGACCGTACAGTCTATTGCGGTGCTCGGCGCCGGTAGCTGGGGCACCGCTTTCGCTAAGATCGCGGCGGATGCTGCCCGTGAGCGTGGAGATGACACTCGTGTGACCCTCATTGGTCGTGATGAGCAGGTGATGGCTGAGTGCGAGCGCACCCGCGAGAACGCCCGCTATTTTCCGGGAATGAAGCTGCCGGACAACATGCACTTCACGGCGGATGCCCCCGCGGCGCTGACCGGCGCCGATATCGTGGTTCTTGCCCTGCCTGCGCAGGTTCTGCGTTCGCAGTTGCAGAGCTTCGCCCGCTATATTGAGCCGAACGCCATGCTGGTGTCTTTGGCGAAGGGCCTGGAGACCGGTACGGGTCTGCGCATGTCGCAGGTCATTACCGAGGAGCTGGAAGAGGCTATGGCTCTGCGCGGTGCTGATGTGCGCGCGATCGGTCATATTCCGCACCGCGTGTGCGTGCTCTCGGGCCCGAACCTGGCGAAGGAAATCATGGGGGAGGAGCCTACCGCCTCCGTGGTTGCGGCTCGTACCCTGCCGGTGGCTGAGTCTGTTGCTCACGCGATTGCGTGCGCGTACTTCCGCCCGTACACCAACACGGATGTGGTGGGTACCGAAATTGGCGGCCTGGTGAAGAACGTGATTGCGCTTTGCGTGGGTATTTGCGAGGGCCGTAATTACGGCGATAATTCGAAGGCGTCCATTATGACGCGCGGCCTGGCGGAGATTACCCGCCTGGCGGTGGCGTTGGGCGGCGAGGCTGCGACCATGAGCGGTCTTGCTGGCATGGGCGACTTGATTGCGACCTGCTCTTCGCCGTTGTCCCGTAACCACACGGCGGGTCGTCTGCTGGCTCAGGGTATTTCCCCTGACCGCCTGCACGAGCACATGAGCCAGACTGCCGAGTCGATTAAGTCGGCTCCCGTGGTGGCTGAGTTGGCTCGCCGTCACGGCGTGGAGATGCCCATCGTGGAGGCTGTGGTGGCGGTGCTTTCGGGTCGCATTGGCATTGAGGACTTGGCGCCTCAGCTGCTGGGTCGCCGCCTCAAGCATGAGGGCCACTAGGTTTTGAAGCTTTCTGGTGTGCTGGCACCCCTTGATTCGGGTTGTGTGCCAGGACATACTAGAAGAAGATTGAATGTAGACATCCGAGGACGGATACCGTTGCGGAAAACCGGTGCGTGAGAAACGCATCAGTGACCGCGACGGTATTCGTGCGTTAGGATTATTGACGCATTGCCGTTCCACCTTCCGGACCTAAGGGTAGGGGAACATTGACTAGGAGAAATATATGACCGAGAAGAAGACCGTCGCCCTGCTGTGCGGTGGCCGCTCCTCCGAGCACCCGATTTCGCTCATTACCGCTGCCGGCGTTCTGGGCGCTATTGACCGCACCGCCTACGACGTCATCACTATCGGTATTACCCGTGACGGCCGCTGGTACCTGACCGACGAGCAGCAGCTTGCCGAGCTGACCGCTGGCACTCGCGGTACCGCAGAGTTCCCCGAGGGTACCCAGCAGGTGTTCCTGCCGATGGGCGCCGGCGATTCCCGCCTGACCCTGGTGGATGCTGAGGGTAACGTTACCCGCACCGCACCGGTGGACGTTGTGTTCCCGCTGCTGCACGGCCCCTTCGGTGAGGACGGCACCGTGCAGGGCCTGCTGGAAATGGCTGACCTGCACTATGTGGGTTGCGGTGTGACCGCATCCGCTGTGGGTATGGATAAGCACTTCATGAAGGTTGCTTTCGAGTCTGCTGGCCTGGAGGTCGGCCCCTACGAGGTTGTCACCAACCGCCAGTGGGAGCACGAGGACCGCGAGCAGATCCTGGAGCGCGTGCTGAAGCTGGGCTTCCCCATGTTCGTGAAGCCGACCCGCGCAGGTTCTTCCTTCGGTATTACCAAGGTGGATTCGGTGGAGGAGCTCGTGCCCGCGATTGAAGAGGCGCGCCGCCACGATCCGAAGATCATTATTGAGGCGGGTATTGTGGGCCGCGAAATCGAGTGCGCTGTGCTCGATGGCCACCACGGCGAGATGCCCCGCGCATCCTACCCCGGTGAGATTGAGGTTGTGGACGAGGATCACGGCTTCTACGACTTTGAGGCGAAGTATGTTTCTGAGTCTTCCGCTGTGACCGTGTGCCCGGCGAACCTGCCGCAGGATGTGCAGGATCGTCTGCGTGAGCTGGCTGTGAAGGCGTTCCTGGCGCTGGATGGTGAAGGTCTGTCTCGTGCGGACTTCTTCTACACCGAGGATGGCCGCCTGGTCATCAACGAGGTGAACACCATGCCCGGCTTCACCCCGATTTCGATGTACAAGACCATGTGGGAGAACACCGGCATCTCTTACACTGACCTGATTAGCGAGCTGCTGACCCTGGCGATGGAACGACCCCTGGGTCTGCGCTAGTTCTTGAGGCTGCGTTAGTTCTGAGACTGCGTTAGTTGTTCTTGAAGCTGCGTTAGTTCTTGGGCACGCTGTCGTTTTGACTGCGCTCAGTTATTGAATACGTAACGGTGGGGGAGTAGCCCCTGCTGTAAGGCGCCTCGGTGCGGATTCTTGAGGGATTCGCGCCGGGGCGCTTTTTGCGCGGTGGGCAAGTTACTGCCTTTGTGGGAAGGGTAATTGGTACGTATTAGCCTCTACATCTTGATGAGAATCGCTCGAATTTCACCCATGAGAAAAATCACTCACACTCGCCTCGAGGCTGCTTGGATAGTGGAGTGCAAGTTTTAAAGTGGTATTGATAAGGCAAAACATAATTCTGCTCATAAGTGCATGAAATGATGCTTCTAGGTAATAAAAAGATGTGGTTGATGGTCGTTGCACATCTTGAAGCTCAAAGATTGGTATGAAAGCGCTAAAATGAGTAATGAAGAAAAAGCCGATTCGGTAGAATAGATGAAGGCATATCCAATCTGCCCTAGCGATTGGGTATCTATTCACTCACAACGTATTAGAAAGTCAAGGACAACCTTTGGGAAAACGAAACCGTAAGGTGGTCTCTGCGAGTCTGGCGACAGCACTGGTTGCTTCCGGAAGTCCATACGTAGCCTCATTTGCTCAAGATGTGCAGGAGGCAGCGTCACAGCTTCCGCCGAACCCTGTCGGCACCGCAAGCCAAACCCTGGACCCCGCCGCGGCCGCGGCATCTTCCTCTCAGGCGGCAGTACCCACGCTCGCAACCGTGAGCGCATGGCCCACCGCTCAGGGGGACAATAAGACTGACAAAGCGCAGGCAGAGCCCACCGCTCAGCCTAGCGCTTCTTCGAGTGCTCAGCCCACCGCTAGCGCCGAGCCCTCCGCGAGTGCTACGCCCAGCCCGAACGCTACCGCGCAGCCTACTGCCGAGCCCACCGCTTCTGCGAGTGCTACCGCAACCCCGAGTGCTACGGCGAGTCCTAGCGCAGAGCCCTCTAAGGAGGCGACCGCTGAACCTACTGCTACGCCGACCGTAGCTCCTAGCGCAAGTGCCGAACCGAGTGTTGCTCCTACTGCAACTCCGACGGCTGAGCCGACTGTAGCTCCGACTGCGGAGCCTACGGTCCAGCCGACGGCAGAACCTACTGTTGCTCCCACTCCGGAACCGACCGTTGCGCCTACTGTGGAGCCCACCGCGGAACCCACCAAGGATCCGATTCCTGAGCCTACGGTAGAGCCCACCCCTGAACCTACTCCCGAGCCGACGAAGGATGTAACTCCCGAGCCGACCCCGGAGCCTACTCAGGATCCGACTCCGGAACCTACTCCCGAACCGACCCCCGAACCGAATCCGGAACCGAATCCGGAACCTACTCCCGAACCGACCCCGGAGCCGACTCCCGAGCCGACCCAGGACCCCGCTCCGGAGCCGAATCCGGTGCCCGCTCCTGAACCGACCAAGGACGTAACTCCCGAGCCGACTCAGGAACCGAGCGAGGCACCCTCAGAGGAGCCGACTCAGGCTCCGGTCGTCCCGGCCCCGGTTCAGGATCCGACTCAGGAGCCCTCCAAGGAAGCTAAGCAGGAGCCGACTAACGAGCCGACCAAGGACGCGGTCATCCCCGTGATTCCGGTAGCTCCCGTAGCTCCGGTAGAGGATAACAAGGACAGCTCGGACTCCAAATCGGTTACCCCGATCGAGACCGAACCTGTTGCTCCGATTCCTCCGGCGAACAACCCGGTGACCGTCCCCGGCAATCGTCAGGAAGTCTCTGGGGAAGATGTCATCATCTCCATTGAGCTTCCGCGACCGGGCAACTCCTCTGAATCCTCAAGTTCCTCTTCGGGATCTTCGAGCTCTTCACCGAGCAAGGCACCGAGCGACAGGCTTGATGGCGACGATGACGATCCGTTGCGTTCCGGCGGTACCACCCTTGGACGAATTGCAGCCAATAACGGCTCGAATGACTCCATCCCGGGTGCGGCAGACTGGGTTGCTGGATACCTCTCGCGCAATAAGACCGACGAGGACCACTCCCACGAGGTAAGCCCCTCGAGCTCCTCAAGCTCGGTATCGGCTTCGAAGTCGCCTAGCTCCTCCACCTCGGCTAGCGCCAGCCGCTCCGCAAAGAGCGTGGCAAAGGCTGACGGCGCGAACGCCGCCCAGGAGCAGGCCGTGAAGAATGCGGACGCGGACGATTCCGGACTTTCCGGCATTGCACCGCTGATCCTCTTCTCACTCATCGGTCTGGTGCTGATTGCTCTGGCAATCCGCTACTTCAGCCGCGGAGCATAAGGCAAACATAACGCGTAAGAATACGCGATAATAGAGGATGTGAATCCTCAGACTTTTAGCGAAACGCGGGACAACCCCATGCGAGAGACACCTCTCTCAAAGCTGGGGGAGTCCCGCGTTCTGCGCGCTTTCATGCCGATTATCAACGCCCACAACGAGCAGGTTGCCGCTGCAGCACGCCAGGCGGGGCGCATCGAACCCCTCGAGGTGGGCCCCGGCGACGACTGTGCCGTTCTCGCCGAGCCCGCGCCCGGTCAGCGTACCGTGGTCACCACCGACACTCTCGTTGAGGACCAAGACTTTATGAACCTCTGGCCCGGCGGTATCGCACGGGCGGGCGAAGACGGTGAGTTCAATCTGGAACCCGCCCGCAGTAGCGGCTACGATGTGGGGCGCAAAGCCGCGACCCAGAACCTCGCCGACGTTGCCGCTATGGGTGCGCGCCCGGCGAGCCTCTTCATCTCCTTGAGCCTGCCCGGTAGCACTCCTTACGGCTGGATTGACGGCTTCGCCCACGGCATTGTGGACGGAATCAACGCCTGCGGAGCCACCGAATGCGTGATTGGCGGCGGCGATATTGGCGACTCCACCGAAATGTCGGTGACCGTTACCGCCCTCGGCTACACGGACCGCGCCGTGCTACGCTCCGGTGCGCGCCCCGGCGACACTATCGCCCTGGCGGGGCGTACCGCCTGGTCCGATGCCGGTCTGCGCCTGCTGCTCAACCCGCTCTCCCTGCCCGCCACGGCACTACTGCGCGCCATCGCCGCAGGTCAGGATGCTGAGGCGGCGCTGGGGGCGGTAGCTCAGGCGTGGGCTCAGAAGCAGGCTGAAAAGTCGGGTGAAGACTCAGCCGCTCTTCCTGAAGGACTCATCGAGCTAGCCCTCACCCTCACCCCCGAAGACGCCGCGCATATGCTCGCGGTCTGCGAGCGTGCCGTCGACTCGCAGCACCACCCGGTCAGCCCCATCCCCGCCGGTGAAGTGGCACGCCAGCATAGGGCGAGCTCCATGCTGGATCTTTCCGACGGGCTCGTCAAGGATGCTGGACGAGTTGCCGCCGCATCCGGGGTGCAGATGCGCCTCGACCGCGCCGCCGTGGATGCGTTTGCCGAGCCGCTGCTGCCCCTGGCGCGCCTGCTGTTGGTGATTGGTGAGCGTAACGAGGTGGGGGAGAGTCCCGCATCCCTGGCGCGTACCTTTGTGCTGGTTGGCGGAGAAGATCACGGCCTGCTGGCGACCTTCCCCGGCGATGTGCCCGAAGAATTTGTGCCCCTGGGAACCTGTGTTGCGGATGCCCCGGAGCGCGGGCTGAGCGCCGAGCTCTACGGTTCCGAGCGCCGCCATGATACGGTGACCGGCGCCGCGGTGGTGATGGACGGCCGCTCCCTGGACGGCATGGGCTGGGAGCACTACGGGGCTTCCGCATAGGAGTTCCATCGAGTGCCGCGAGGTGCGTGCGGTTTGTAAGTTTAGTCCGGGCTTTCATCCTCCGTGCTTTCATCCCGCGGGATAGATGACCGGCAATACCGTACATTTAACCGAAATTACCTAGAATAGAAGTACGAAACAGGTTAGATTCAGCCCGTGCTGCGGGCAGTGCAGAACATCGAGAACTAGCTGAGAATTCAGCCGAGAACCACGCGAAACTGACGAAACCGACGAGGAGGGTAGCGTGAACGCAGAACAGAACCAGCGCACCGAAGAGCGCGAGATTTACCGCCGCGCCTGCGTGCGCGCCTACCGCTTCGGCGTAGCGTGGTCCACCGCCGCCCGCACCACCATCGAACGCTACCGCGAGGCGCTCAATGAGCTCAACGGGTTCCCCGTGCCCGATAAGGATACAGGCTCCAATATTGCCCACACCCTGCTGACCCTGACCGAGGAGTTTGAGCGGGGCATGGAGCAGGTTCTGCCCGGTGAAATTCTTTCTAGTGAGGTTCTTCCCGCGGGCGAAATTCTTGGCGGGGAGGGCACCTCTGACGAGGAAACCCTCGCCCACCTGTGGATTCAGTTGGGTGGAATCTACGAGCACGCGATTATGCGCGCATCCCGTGTGGCACGCGGCAACTCGGGTACCCTGCTCTGCGCCTGGGCGCTGGAGGCGGTGCGTAGCTACTGGTTCCTGCCCGGAAACCTCGCTCGGGAGCTTGGCGACGCAGCCGATGAGCTGCCGCTCGTGCGCGCCCTGGAAGCAGACTACGAGCGTGTGCTGGCTGGCGGTTCCCTGCCGAAGCACCGCGAAGTGAAGCTGGAGTACGCCCACGCGGAGGCGCGCGCGATGGCGTTCGCGGCTGAGCGTATTCGCGCCAGCGTGGGGGAGCAGATGGTGCCCTCCACGATGCTGTCGGTCATGGTGGAGCTCGCCCGCCTGGACGCGCACTATGATACGGATGCCGCTGACGAGGTGCTCAAAGAGCGTCGACGTGCGCTGATGCGTGCCGCTCTGGAACGTACCGCGCAGTTCCCGCCCTCACCCGAGCTTGCAGGTTTCGTGGATGCTGGCGCGCTCGGCTTCTACCTTGCCGTGGTGCACTCCAACCCGCGTTGGGAGGGCGCGATCCTGAACGAGGCGCAGGTGGAGTCCATGCTCCGTGCTCCCTCTGCCGGTGTGACTTCTGTAGCCGGTTCTGCGGCACGAGTGGGTTCTGAACAGGCGGGCGCTGAACCTGCCGAGCACGCAGAAGGTGGGCACGCAGAACACGCGGAGCAGAGCGGCTGGGAGCTCATGGGTACGCTGACCTGCGAGCCCCTCGCCCTGGCGCAGTTGCGCCCCGAACTTGAAGCCATGGGTGACAGTCTGCTCATTACGCCCCTGGACATGGCGGCTGGACTCTGGGCGCTGCACGTGCATGTGCCCGACATCGACCCCGCCCGCGAGCTGATTATGGGCTACGGGCAGTGGGCGGATGAGCGTATTTCCTCCCTGACGGATGGCCACCACGCCGACCACGCGTGCGGTGCGGAGGGCGGCGTATGAGCCCCGCCCGACGTTCCGTGAACCCACAGCAGGAAGCCCTGGATTTGGGGCTTCCCGAGCCTGCGCCCGCTAAGACTAAACCTGCGAAGGCCGAGGCAGCGCAGGGTGAACCCGCAGAGTCAACGGCTGTCGAGCCTACCCGCGCTCAGCGGGGGAAAAAAGCTACGCTTCTACTGAGCGATGAGCAGCTCCGCACCACCGCCGAGCTGACCGTGCGTGATCTTGCCGCCTACGCCCGCGGCGAGGTGAGCCGCGCCGAACTGAGCGAACGCGCGGCACAGCGCGCCAGCGCACCCTACCGTAAGGCGCTCAAGACGCTCAAACATTCGCTGGGCCCCGCCGCGCACACCATGACCGACGACGCTCTCTACGAGCTGGTCGATATTGCGTTGGCGGCGCGGCAGGCAACTCAGGCGGAGGAGCCCGCACGGAAGAAGGCAACCCGCAAGGCACCCGCTCAGAAGAAGACGGTTCAGAAGGCACCTGCCCAGAAAGAACTAGTTCAGAACGAACCGAGCCCGCAGGAGAGTGAAACTGCCGCGCGGGATATTCCGGCGCGCCCGCAAAAGGTAACGAAGGCAAGCGAAGAGGTCGAGCAGGAGCCTGCGCCGAAGAAGAGTGCGCCCGAGATAGAAGCTGAAAAGTCCGCGACCAAAAAGTCTGCACCCAAAAAGGCTGTAGCGAAGAAGACTGTGCCCGCAGAGAAAGCTCCTGCTTCCAAAGCCTCGACATCGAGAACCCCGGCATCGAAAACCCCGACAAAGCCTAAAACCGCTACGCCGAAAACCGCCTCCAAGAAGGCAACGCCTGCACAGAAAACCCCCGCGCCGAAGAAAGCGTCCGCCCAGAAAGCTTCCGCGAAGAAGACAGCTACTAAGCAAGCTACTACTAAGACAGTTGCGGCTGAGAAGCCCGCATCAGCCGTCGCGGAGGCTAAGAGCCGTGCTCTGGCACGCTACGCCTCCGAAGATCGCATCGAAAATGCGCCGCTCAAAAAGTACCTGCCCGCGCCCAGCGCCAAGGCAATCTCCACGCACCTGGACCTGCACACCGTCGGGGAGATGCTCGAATACTTCCCGCGCAAGTACCTGCCGCGCGGCGAGCTCAGCTCCTTCGCCGAACTCGTTGAGGGCCAGGACGTCACCATCATTGCCCGCGTGGTGCACGTGAGCACCCGAACCATGGCGGCGCGCCGCGGCAAAATCACGGAAGTGACCATCACCGACCGGCTTTCCGACGCCACCGGGCAGGACGCACCCGCCGGTTTTGGGGCTGGCGGTTTTGGCGCTGGAGGGCCCGTCTCCGTGGTGCCCGGGCGCGCTAACCGCCTCGGTTCCTCCAGTGCATCCAGCGTATCCGGTGTGCCCGCGCAGAACTGGCAGGCAACCGGGATGCACAACCCGCGCATTAACGCGCTCGCTAACACCGCCCAAGGCAGGGGAGCCCAGCCCGCCTCCTATAGCGGCTACGCAGATAGCTACGGCCAGGATAGTTTTGCACAGGATAGCTTCGTGCAGGGAGGCCTCTTTGGCGTGCCCGCGCCCAGCATGACGAACCCCGGTGCGCTTATTGGCTCGCAGATGAAGCTTTCCTTCTTCAACGCCTGGACCGCCGCCCGAGAAATCCACGAGGGCGAAACCATGATGTTCTCGGGCAGGGTCGACATCTACCGCGGCGAATACACCCTCACCAACCCGCACTACGCCCTGCTCTCGAAGGATGCCTCCGGCGCGGACGTCACCGACGCCGCCACCGCCCCCGTGCCCGTCTACCGCGCCCCCGTGAAGCTGCCCACCGACCGCATCAGCGGCTACATGGTGCAGCTGCTCGAAAAGGTGCCGCTCAAAGAACTCGAAGACCCGGTACCCTACACGATTCGTCGCGCCCGCAAGGTGCCCTCCCTGGAGTGGACGTACCGCGCCCTGCACACCCCCGATTCGGAGGACACCTGGCGTGCCGCGCAGGCGCAGATGCGTTACCGCGAGGCATTCGTGTTGCAGAGCGCGCTCGCCCGCCTGCATTCGGCGCGTGCCGCGCACCTGACTCAGCCGCGCCCCGCCGTGGAGGGTGGACTCGCCGATCAGCTGCTTCAGGTTCTGCCCTACGAGCTAACCGAGGGGCAGCAGAAGGTGGGCGCTGAGATTGCCGCCGATCTGTCGAGCGAATCGCCCATGAACCGCCTGCTACAGGGTGATGTGGGTTCCGGTAAGACCGTGGTGGCTCTGCGCGCCATGCTGCAGGTGGCCGATGCGGGCGGCCAGTCCGCGATGCTCGCCCCGACCGAGGTGCTTGCCGAGCAGCATTTGCGTTCGGTGCTGGACATCCTGGGGGATATGGCGGCGCCCGAAGACTCTGACGATTCAGCCGCCGGTTCTGCCGAGGAAACTCCCTCGAGGAGCGGGGATGAACCCCGCCGTGTGCGCGTGCGCCTGCTGACCGCCTCCATGGGTACCCGCGCCAAGCGCAAGGTTCTGCAGGAGCTCGCCGACGGCACCGCCCAGATTGTGATTGGCACCCACGCCCTGCTCTCCGATGAGGTGAGCTTCCACGATTTGGGTCTGGTCGTCGTGGACGAGCAGCACCGCTTCGGCGTGGAACAGCGCGACGGCCTGCGCGGCACCGACGGCGTTCTGCCGCACCGCCTGGTCATGACCGCAACGCCCATTCCGCGTACCGTCGCCATGACCGTGTTCGGTGACCTGGACGTGTCCGTGCTCGACACCCTGCCCGCCGGTCGCCAGAAAATCTCAACGCACGTGGTACCCCTTGCCGAGAAGCCCGCCTGGGCGTCCCGGCTGTGGAGGCGCGCCCGCGAAGAAATCGATGCGGGCCACCAGGTGTATGTTGTCGTACCCAAAATCGGGGAGGATGGCGACGGCATGGAGGAAGGCGCCGCGTTCTTTGGCGCATCCAGCCTGAACGGTGCGGGTGCGGGCGCGGGCAACTCTGCCCAGGGCTATTTCGGGCAGGGCGGTAGCGCCAGTAGCGACGGCAAGGTTCAATTGACCTCGGTCGCCTCAATGTACTCGTACCTGAGCGCTGAGGACGCCCTCGTCGGCGTGCGTATCGGCACCCTGCACGGCCGCATGGACCCGGCGGAGAAGACCGCCGTCATGACCGCTTTCGAGCGCGGAGAGATTGACCTGCTCATCAGCACCACCGTCATTGAGGTGGGCGTGAACGTCCCGAACGCCACGCTCATGATCATCATGGATGCCGACCGTTTCGGCATCTCGGGCCTGCACCAGCTGCGCGGTCGTGTGGGCCGCGGCGGCTACGCGGGCACCTGCCTGCTCGTCACCCGCCAGGAGGAGGGCGGCGTGTCCCGCGAGCGCCTGGATGCGGTTGCCTCCACCACGGACGGCTTTGAGCTTTCCCGCATCGACCTGGCGCAGCGCCGTGAGGGTGATATTCTGGGTGCTGCACAATCGGGCTCGAAGAGCACCCTGCGGTTCTTGCGGGCGCTCGCCGATGCTGACATTATTGAGCGTGCCCGCGAGGATGCCCGCTCGGTGGTGGAGAAGGACCCGACGCTGGCTAAGCATCCGTCGTTGGCGCGTACGATTGACCGCGCTCTGGACGCTGACCGTGAGGCGTTCCTCGGCAGGGGATAAGCGCCCCACAGGGCAGAACGCTCTGCCAGTTGTGCCCACCAATCTGCCTTGCCCGCCACCGACTGAAACCGTGACTTCAACACACCGCACTAGTTAAGAGGAGAGACCCTATGAGCCGTATTATTTCCGGTGCCGCCGGAGGCGTTCGCCTTGCCTCGGTTCCGGGGGATAATACTCGCCCCACCACCGACCGGGTGAAGGAATCCCTCTTCTCCAAGCTGGAGAGCTACGACATTATTCGTGGCGCTCGCGTGCTGGACGCCTTTGGCGGCTCGGGCGCGCTCGGCTGCGAGGCGCTCTCGCGCGGTGCGGCCTCCGTGACTCTGCTGGACACCTACCCGAAGGCTGTTGCGGTGATTCGCAAGAACGTTGCCGCGGTGGAGAAGGCGATGGGCCGCACCGGTTCTTCTGGTGCTACCGGTTCTGCGGCGCGCGTGCAGCAGTCTCAGGCGCTGACCTACGTAAAATCCGCCTCCGGGCCGTGGGATCTGGTGTTTGTTGACCCGCCCTACGCCATGCCGAACGAGCAGGTCAGCGAGCTGCTGGAGGCGCTCACCCCCAAGCTTGCCGAGGGTGCCGTGGTCGTGGTGGAGCGTTCTTCGCGCGATGCGGAGCCGGTGTGGGGCGAGGGCCTGTACTGTTTTTCGACCCGTCAGCACGGCGAGACGGTGCTCTACTACGTGGAGCCTGACGAGGCGGAGGAGCAGGCGGGCGACGAGTCCGGCGAGAATACTGAGCCCGGCGAGGACGCTGAAGAGCTCGCAGCCTAAGCCCGCGCTCGCGCAACCCTGCGCTCGCGCATCCCCCGCGAGCTCAACCCCTCTAACCCACCCGCCCCCAGCCATTCCAACCTCTGATATTTATTCGTGAAGGGACCGCCATGATTGCCCTCTGCCCCGGATCTTTTGACCCCGTGCACCACGGCCACCTGGAAATCATTGCCCGCGCCGCTCAGCTCTTTGACGAGGTGATCGTGGGCGTGGCGCACAATAACTCCAAGAAGTACCGTTTCTCCCTGGAGGAGCGCGTGCAGCTGGTGCGTGAATCCCTGCAGGAGCTCGGCATTGAGGGCGTGAGCGTGGAGCCGATTCCGCCAGGCGTGCTGCTTGCCGAGTACGCGGCGGAGCGTGGTGCGAAGGTGCTGGTGAAGGGTCTGCGTTCTGCGACGGACTATAGCTATGAGGCTCCGATGGCGAGCATGAACCGTCACCTGGCGCAGGTTGAGACGGTGTTCTTGGCCGGTGAGGACCGCTACGGTGCGGTGTCGTCCACGATTATTCGTGAGGTGGCGTCGCTGGGGGGTGACGTGACTCCCTTCGTGCCGGAGGCGGTTGCCCGCGCCCTGAAGAGCGCCTAGGAAAACGCCTCATCAACCCGGGCACCCCGGGCAACCCATGTGTGCACCCACCCGACACGCCCGACATGCCCACCGGCAGGGCTCCGGTAGAATAACTTGCACCACCGGCCGGGCACTTAAAATCCCCCAGTAGTAGCCCCGACCGGCCGATTAAATGCCGCGCGGCGCCTCCTTAAGGGGATATTTAAGAGGTGAGCGCCACTTAAAGAGATTTAAAAGGCGCTTAATCTTGATTAACGGTGCGAATGACCCCTAAAATGGGACTTTGGTTTATACATTTCGTAAGGAGAAACGCCATTTCACGTGCAGACGCATCGCCGCTGGTGGTATCGGTCACTAACCTGATTCACCGCCCCGGCACCATGGAAACTCTCACTGAGGTTCTGCCCGCACCGGCAGACCTGGGTAACACGCTCATCGGCGTGGAAGAGGGTTCGGATATTGACCTCGATATTCGTATGGAGTCTGTTGTTGATGGTATCCTAGTAACCGGCTCCGTCGTTGTGGATGTACACGGCGAGTGTAGCCTCTGCTTGGATCCGATTGATTACGAGATGTCGGCCAATATTCAAGAGCTTTTCGTCTTTGAGAAGGCCCCGGCTGGCGGCCCCGAAGACGAAGTAGATGAGCAGTACGCCGTTGAGGATGATTCCATCGACCTTGAACCGGCTCTGCGGGACGCAGTAATCCTTCAACTGCCGTTCCAGCCTGTTTGTAGGGACACCTGCCAGGGTCTGTGCGCCGATTGCGGTGCGCGCCTGGAGGATGACCCCGGGCATCATCACGAGGTGTTGGATCCGCGCTGGTCGGCCCTACAGGGCCTGCTCGGTGCAGATACCGAAAACTAAATTGTTGTTACTAGAGATTGTGAGATAGCTGTGGCTGTTCCCAAGCGCAAGATGTCCCGCGCTAACACCCGCGCACGCCGTTCCCAGTGGAAGGCATCCGTGCCCCAGCTGGTTAAGACCGTTGAAAACGGTCGCGTGACCTACAGCCTGCCCCACCAGGCAAAGGTTGTAACCGACGCTGCAGGCAACGCCCTGTTCCTGGAGTACAAGGGCCGTAAGGTTGCAGACGCCTAAGAAGCGGTGAATCCTTATGACTGAATTTCCTAGTGTTGATACTAGGGAGTTGCGTAAACGTCTCGGAGTCGATATCGACGCCGAGACGTTTTTGCTATCCCTAACCCACCGCTCCTACGCCTTCGAGAACCCCGGAGTGGAGCATAATGAGCGCCTGGAGTTCCTGGGCGATTCGGTGCTTTCCCTGGCGATCGCTGAAGAAGTGTACCGACGCTACCCCGACCTGCCCGAGGGTGAGCTCGTGAAGCTGCACCACGTGGTGGTGTCTACGGTGGCGTTGGCGAAGGTGGCACGCGACCTTGACCTGGGCAGGTACATCCTGCTCGGTAAGGGCGAGATTCACACCGGCGGCGCCGATAAGGACTCGATCCTTGCCGACACCATGGAAGCGATTTTTGGCCTGACCTACTTGGAATGCGGTCGCGAGGCGGCTCGTGACCTGGTGTTGCGCCTGATTGCGCCGCTGCTCGACGATGAGAAGGTCCTGAACTCTGGACGCGACTGGAAGACTGAGCTGCTGAACCTCGCCACCGCCCGCGGCTGGGGAGACGTGCGCTACGAGGTGACCGGCGAGGGCCCCGACCACGCGCGCGTGTACACTGCGGTTGCTATTGTGGCGAACCAGCAGGCCGGTACCGGTGTGGGTCCGAGCAAGAAGGAGGCGGAGCGCCTTGCCGCTGAGCAGGCGTACCGCGTTCTGATTTAGGCTCATTCAAGCATCCTGCAGGCCTGTTAGCTCTGCGGGCTCTTGATTCTGTAGCCCCGCTGATTGGAGTAATTCATGCCCGAACTGCCCGAGGTGGAAACCGTTCGTGCGGGTATTGCCGACCATTCGTTGGGTCGGCCCGTGCGGGCGGTGCGCGTGGTCGATGCCCGTTCGCTGCGCAGGCACCTGCCCGGTCCCGCCCACTTTGAAGCGGCACTCACCGGCAGGGCGCTGCGCGGCGCCTACCGCCGCGGCAAGTACCTGTGGCTGACCCTGAGCGAGGCGGACGGCACGCTCGCCGACGAGGCGCTCGTGGTGCATCTGGGCATGAGCGGTCAGCTGCTCGTGCGCGATGAGCCGGGCGGCGAAATGGGCAGTGACTCGGGTAATGATTTGCAGGCGCGTGCGGCCTTTGATGAGCAGCCGAGGCACCTGCGCGTGGCGCTCGAACTAGGACCGGCGGGAGCTACCAGCGCTGCGGGAGCTACCGGTGGCGCGGCGAGCACCAACCGGGCAAGCACCGGGCAGTGGTTGCTCTTCGTGGATCAGCGCATCTTCGGCGGCATGTTCCTCAGCCCGCTGGTACCGGACGTACCCGCAGCGGTTGCAACGAATAAAGCAGCGCCCGATGAAATGGGGCAGAGCGAAGTACCGGAGCATTTTCTAGTACCGGAGGCGGTCAAGCACATTGCCTGCGACCCGCTGGATGAGTTCTTCGACCCCGCGGCGGTGCGCCGCAAGTTCCTGCGCACCTCCAGCGGCATTAAGAAGGTGCTGCTGGACCAGTCGGTGATCTCCGGCGTGGGCAATATCTACGCCGACGAGGCGCTGTGGCGTGCACGGTTGCACTACGCGAAGCCCGCACGCACCCTCAGCGCCACCCAAACCCGCGAACTGCTGGAGGCGGTCACCCAGGTGCTGCGTGAGTCCCTGGCGGCTGGCGGCACAAGCTTCGACGCCCTGTACGTGAACGTGCTCGGGGAGTCGGGCTACTTTGAGCGCTCGCTGAACGCCTACGGTCGTGCAGGGGAGCCCTGCCACCGTTGCGCGGAGGCGGGCCGCACAACCCTGATGGTGCGCGAACCGTTCCAGAACCGCTCATCCTACCGTTGCCCGCACTGCCAGCGGGCCCCACGCTCTCGATAGGCACAAACTCACGCTAGTTATGCATATGACGGCGTAGCTACGTTCCTCCCATGGGGGATGTAGCTACGCCGTCATTCGTTTACAGCTGGGTTGAGAAAGGGGCTGGGGGAACCGACCCAAAAAGAAGCAACTAGCGGCTGTACTTGTCCCCGTAGAACAAGCCCAGACGCTCGTAGCCTTCTTCAATCGACACGGCGGGCTCCCACTGCAGCAACTCACGGGTGCGGCGCTGATCAAACCAGTGCGCGGTCGACAGCTGCTCGGCGAGGAACTCCGTCATCGGCGGCTCATCACCGGCAGTCACGTTCTTCGGCAGACGCTCCCAGACGCGCTCAATGACCTTACCCGCCAGAGCCGCAACCTTCGCCGGAACCGAGAAACGCGGGGCGGGAACGCCCACCGCCTCACAGAAACCACCCAGTAGTTCAGCGATAGTGCGCGGCTGACCGTTCGTCACCACCAGCGCCCGGCCCGCAAAAGCGTCGAGGCGCTGATAGCCGCGCACCACGGCATCCGCGGCGTTATCAATGTAGAGCGTATCAATCAGGCCCGTACCGCCGGATAGTAGCGGCAGGCGGCCCGCGGCGGAACGCTCCAGAATACGCTCGACCAGCTGGGTATCGCCCGGACCCCACATCAGGTGAGGACGCAACGCACCCACGCGCAAAACCCCGCCACCGGGCAGGGTGGTGCCGTTTGCCTCCAACGCGAGCAGCTCAGCGGCAGCCTTCGAACGCGCATAGTTACCGCGCGCATGCTCCGGGGACGCCACGCCGGCACCGTCACCCACAATCGCCGCACCGGCATGAGCCACCGACGGCGAGGAAATGTACAGGAAAGAACCCACCGAATGGTTCAGCGCCGCCTGCAACAGGGTGCGGGTGCCCTTAATATTGATGCGCTCATAATCAGCCCACTCGCCGCTAACCGAAACCTTCGCCGCGGCATGCACCACGCCGTTCACGCCGGTCATCGCCAGATCCACAGCCTGCGCGTTCGTAATATCGCCGCGCACCTGCTCAAAACGGGGGCGAATCGAATCGGGCAGAAGCGCCGCAATACCCGAATCACCACGCTGAAAAACGCGCACATCATAGCCGGAACGCAACAACGCCAGAACGCTCTCACGACCCAGCAGACCGCTCGCACCGGTAAAGAGGATGCGCTCGCCAATACGCGGCGCGAAATCGGGCTCCTCAACCGGGCGCAACGAACGAGGGGCGGGGTCGGTGTAGCGTGCCGCCAGCGGCTGCGCCGGCTTGCGGAACCGCGCCGTCGGGGAGGTCACCGCATGCGAAGTTGACAGGCGGGACGCAGACAAGCGGGGTGCGGACTCGTGGGAAGAGGACTCACGCGAAGAATGAGGGGACATCATACTCCTTAGACATAGGGATCCGGCAGGCGCTTACGCCCCCGCAAGGACCTTTGACGCCCACTCACCCAGGGCGGGGCGGTCAATCTTCGAATTATGGCGAATATCGGTCGGATGCTCGTGCA
This sequence comes from Rothia sp. HMSC069C04, assembly GCF_001812895.1. Lineage (NCBI taxonomy): Bacteria > Bacillati > Actinomycetota > Actinomycetes > Micrococcales > Micrococcaceae > Rothia > Rothia sp. HMSC069C04. The sequence goes on along the minus strand of NZ_KV810735.1, from coordinate 32,185 downwards.
CCACCAGCACGGCGGCAAGCTCCACGCCGGTATCATCGGCAACCTTCTGACGCACCAGCTGGGACAGCTCAAAGGGCGCCACACCCTCCGCAATAGGGAAGCGGCGAGCGCCGGGCACGCGGTCGAGCAGGGCACGCTTGAACACGGATGCGGACTGGCGCGCCTCCAGGGCGGCGGTATTCGCGGAAGCCTCAATGACCAGCACCGGGGCGGCGGTACCGGCGGGACCCACCGCAACCAGGGCGGCGCGGCGCACCTCGGGCAGGGACTCGGCGGACTGTTCGGCAGCCACCGGGGTCAGCACGCCCTGGGAGGTCAGCAGCACGTGCGCGAGGCGACCCTCAACCCACAGGCGACCCGAAGCGTCCAGGTGTCCGACGTCACCGGTATGATGCCAACCCGGAGTGCTAATGGACTGCTCCTCGGTCACCCACAGAGTGTCGTAGCGGTCCTTCACGTGGGGTGCCGAGACCAGAATCTCACCGGTCACACCCGGCTCATGGGTCAGCTCATCCGCCACCGAACCGTCCTGCAGCAGAGGCGCAATAGCCACCGCCGCACCGTACACCGCGAAACCAACGCACACGCCGTCACGGGCGAACGGGTCAAGCACCTCACCGGCAGCATTCGGGGTGCCCTCAGCAATCGCCTGGCGAATCATCTCGAAAGACACATCGGTCACCGGCAGACCCTCGGTCATGCCGTACGGGGTGTGCAGGGAGGCGTTCGGCACCAGGGCGGAGAGCGCCTCCAGCAGCGGCACGGGAATCGGCGCGCCAGCACTCAGCACGGTCTGAACCTTAGCCAACGCCGCACGCTGCTCAGCGTTCAGCTCATCGGCGGTCGCCACCACATTCACCAGGGCGGCGGGGGAAGCAAACACGACCGACGCATCAATAGCCGCCGCAGCCGACGCCAATGCCGAAGCCGTCAGGGTCTTCGGACGGGTCACATCCATCGTCGGGGTCACGCTGGTAGCACCCAGTGCCGGGCCCAACAGTGCAAACGGCGCGAAGCCAGCCACCAGACCGCTACCGGGCGCAAAACCGTACGTATTCGCAATGGCATCGCGCATACCCGCCAGCTGACGCTGCGTGTACACCACACCCTTAGCCGGGCCGGTCGAACCGGAGGTGTACAGCACCGCCGCATCAGCATCCGGCACGGGGGAGGGGAACTCCACCACGGTCGGGGTGGGCACCGGCGCACCCGGAGTACCGTCAGCGGAGGGCGCGGTAAACACCGAACCGGCAACGCCCAACAGCTTCTCCTGCACCGAACCCAGCGGCTCCACAGAAATACGCACACCCGGCCACAGCAGGGTACGGGCGGCACTGAGCGCGGCGGGAATACCCACCAGGAAGCTCGGGTTAGCGCCCTTCAACGCGCGAGTCAGACCCGGAATACCCAGACCGGTATCAGCCACCACAATGACAGCGCCCAGCTTCATGCAGGCGTAAATCAGGGTGGTCAGGCGGGCACCCGGAGGCACCATCAGGTTCACGCGGTCGCCCGGACGCACACCCAGGGCGTGCAGGCGGGTCGCGGCGGCGTTGACCTGCTGGTTCAGCTCAGCCCAGGTCAGGGTCACGGAAACGGAGGTGCCGTCGCCCTTGGGGTCCATGTCCACCACGGCGGTGGAGGCGTCGTCGGCGCGTTCGGTGAGGGCTGCGAGCATGGGGCGGAACGCCGCGGGAACAGCGCCCTCAGCGGTAGCGCCCTCGCCGGCAGTAAGACCGTGGCGGCGCGCGCGGGCGGCACGATGCTCCGCCTCCGCATTACGCGCCGGAACCAGCATGCCGTCCTCCAGCGTGCCGAAAGTCTGCGCAAGCCACGAAATCATGGGGGAGGCAATATCGTAATCCTCAATGACCAGGTGCGAGGCCTTCTCGTAGCGGTGCACCTTCGCCTGCGGCATGCGCTCCATCAGGTCGAACAGGTAGCGGCGCTGGAACACCGGGTCCTTCGTACCCCACTGGAAGAAGGCGGGCACGTCCAGGCCACGGATCTGCTCGGCAATACGCTGCATCGGCGTATAAGAAGGAATATCGGTGCCGGTCGGAATATCGCCCACAAAATTACGCACACCCTCACGCCACGCTGAATGAGCGTACGGCGCACGGTAGGTGCGGTAAATCGCCTCGTTCAGCGGGCTCGGGTACAGGCGCTTAGGCTGCTTGCCCACCGGCTGCGGCAGGGCACCATCAAGCGCGCCGGCACCGGCAGAACCCGGCGCGGGCAGGCGACCTTCATTCTGAGCCAAACCCAAGGTCACATCAATAAACGCGGTCGAATCGTGAGTACCCCACTCGTGCACACCCAACGCCAGGCGCAGGGCGGCAGGGATATTCTCAATGCCGTCATGGTAGACCGCGGTGTTCGTCAGCATCACGCCCGAAAGAATCTCACGATGCTCCAGCGCCCAACCAAAGGACACCAGCCCACCCCAGTCATGGGCGAGAGTCACGAGCGGCTTATCGGTCTCATCCAGGCCGAGCGTCTTCGTGAAATCACCCAGGTCAGCGATACGGTCGGTCAGGGAGCGGCGCTCACCCTCCAAATCCAGGTGGGTGCGCTCCGAATAACCCATATCAATCTGATCAACCGCAACCACACGCCACGGGGCGCGCTCATTCACACCCGCATCCAGCACGGTACGCCACAGGTACGACCAAGTCGGGTTACCGTGCACGCACAGAATCGTGCCAATCGGCTCCAAACCCTGCTCGACCAGCACCGGAAGGTTATCCAGGTAGTGCCAGCGGCGCGCGCCAGCCTGCTGCGCCCGCTGCTCAATGGGGGCGGAGGTGGGCACCTCCAGAAGGTGGGAGTAGCGCGGGTTCACGCCCGCCCATTCCTCCGGGTTATACGGGGGCTGAGCCTTAGGGAAGTTCAAATGGCGCATGCTGGGAATCCTTCCGGATCGAATCGGTGAATGTCTACCGCAAAAGCTAACGGGTTACCACTGAATCTCAAGCAGGGCGGTGTTCAGGCCAGAACCCACACCCATGCACAGAATACGGTCGCCTTCCGTGTAGGTCGGCGCGCACTCGGCGAGAGTCATCGGCAGAGCCGTCGCAGCCACATTGCCCCACTTCGGGAAGGTCAAGGGGATGCGCTCACGCTCAATACCGACCGCCTCAATAATGGCGTTCGTGTGGGCGTTAGAAATCTGATGGGTCACGTAGGAGGTCATGTCGTTCCATTCCCAGCCGTCCTGATGCGCCTGCTCCCACGCCTGCGCCACCAGCTCCAGGCCGTGCTTGAGCAGGCCCTCTGCGTCAGTGTTCATGCCCTGATCCGCCTCGCCACCGATGCACAGGTTACGGTGCTCAGTGCCCGCGCGGGACACCGAACCAACGATGCGGTGACCCTCCGGATGGCGGTCAGCGCGACCAATCACAGCCGCTGCCGCACCCGAACCGAGGGTCAGGGTCGCGAACTGAGCCAGCACATCCTCGCGGGTCGAATCGGGGTTGTTTAGGATACGCACCGCGGTACGGTGCCACGGGGAGGGGTCCTCGCCAGCGACGATCAGGGCGTAGTCGATAGCGCCCGCATCAATCATGGTGGAGGCGACAGTCATCGCGTTCACAAAGCCCAGGCATGCGTTCGTAATATCGAAGTTCAGGGCGTGACGCGGCAGGTCCAGGCGGTCGTGCACACCCACCGAAACGGCGGGCTCAAAGTTATCGCGAGTCACCGAAGCGTTAATCAGCAGGCCAATCTGGGAGCGGTCAATACCCGCCTGTTCGATAGCCTTCTCGGCTGCGGCAACAACGCCGTCCTCGAAGGTCTGGTCCTCAGCCCAGCCGCGGCGAGTGCTAATACCGGCTAGACGCTCCAGCAGGCCCTTCGGCATGCGCAGACGCTTATAGGTTTGGGCCAGCTGCTCATCGAAGTAGTCGCTCGTGACGACCTCCGGAGGCAGCTCATGGGTAATAGACAGCAGAGCTGCATTAGCGTGGCGAATGTCAGAGTTCGTGCCGATCTTATCGGCGGATGAATTCATCAATGGTGTGGCCCTTGAAAATAGAAGTCAGTGGGATACATAGAAAAACGCGGGGATGCGAACAGTGGCCCCGCAGAATTCGTGATGCTCATTCCAATCTACCGCACCGACCGGGCGAACCCGTATCCGTAGACCCAATATGAACGCGCCCGTTCACCCCGCGCGTAAGATGATGCACAATGAGGAACTTTGAACCCCTTTCACCCCGTGCACGTTCACGCCGCCCGCCCGCCGCACCGCGTACACTAGAGGGATGCCGCCACGCACCACAGAACGTGCCCGGCAAACACCAGTTCTTCTGCAGAAAGGCCCCTTGTGCACCTGATGTCGCTGACCCTGCGCGGGTTCAAGTCTTTCGCTTCCGCCACCACTTTTGAGTTCACCCCCGGCATTAACGCGGTGGTCGGACCCAACGGCTCCGGCAAGTCCAATGTGCTGGATGCGCTCGCCTGGGTGATGGGTGAGCAGGGCGCTAAGAGCCTGCGCGGCGGCAGCATGAAGGACGTCATTTTTGCGGGCTCCGGCGAGGCTGGTTCGGGCGATGGCGCCCAGCGTGCGCCCCTGGGCCGCGCCAAAGTCACCCTGACTTTCGATAATTCTGACGGCACCCTCAGCATTCCCGCTGATCGGGTGCAGATTTCACGCACCATGTTCCGCTCCGGCGGCAGCGAGTACGAGATTAACGGCTCCCCGGCGCGTCTTGCTGACATTCAGGACCTGCTCTCGGAGGCGGGTCTGGGCCAGCAGATGCACGTGCTCGTCGGCCAGGGTCAGCTGGATGCGGTCCTGCACGCCACCGCGCAGCAGCGCCGCGACATGATCGAGCAGGCGGCGGGCGTGGTCAAGTACCGCCGCCGCCAGGAGAAGACCAGCCGCAAACTGGAGTCTGTGGCATCGAACGTTACCCGCCTGAGCGACCTGGTTGCCGAGCTGGATTCGCAGCTGCAGCCGCTGAGTGAGCAAGCAGAATCCGCCGCGACCGCGCGCCAGCTGCAGGCGCGCATCCGCCAGCTGGAGGCGGTACTTTTGGCCCGTCAGCTGGGTATTCTGCAGGCTGAGCAGACGCAGGCTCTCGCCTCCGAGGCGGAAGGTACCCGCCGCGCCGAAACCCTGAAAGAACAGCTGGAAGCGGCGCGCGCCGCATCCGCGAAGCATCAGCAGGAGCAGAACCGCCTGAACGCCGAGGTCACCGCCTGCCAGAAGGCCGTGTCGACCCTGCGCGAGTCCGCCGCGCGTGCGCGCACCGTGCAATCCATCGCCGCCGAGCGCGTGCGCACCTACCGCGTGGAGCTGACCGAGGCGACCGCCGCCGCCCGCGCCGGATACGAACGCGCCCTGGAACTGCTGAAGGAGCGCCGCGAAGAAGCAGAGCGCGCGGTGGAAAGCTACGCCAGCTTTGAGGAACGCTACGATGCGGCGCTGAAGAACGTTGAGAAGGCGGCGTCCGAGGTGGCGCAGACTGAGCGCGCCTCGGGTGAGGCGGCGCAGTCTCGTGCCCGCGCGCAGGCTCGGCTAGATGCCGCCCGCGCCACTGCAGTGGAGGCGACCCGCGCCTACGCGGCGGCGGCTGAGCGTGCCGCAACCCTGCGTGAGGCGCTGGGCCAGAGCCTGGGCGAGGAACCCGCCGAACTGGACACTGAATCTGCCGAGGCGGTGTTCGACCCCGAGACCGGCGAGCTCATGGATTCTTCGAGCGAGGGCGCGAGCCTGCTGCGCGTGCTGGATGCCGTGCAGATTGACCCCGAGTATGCGCGTGCGGCGTCTGCGGCGCTGACCTCGCTGGCGACCGCGGCGTTGAACGTGCCGGTTGAGGGCGCCGAGGTGTCGCAGCTGCGCGGTGGCAAGGGGGACGAAAGCAGCGAATCTGCCGCGACGGAACTTTCAACAGAACTGCCCGAAACCGCCCTGCCCGAATCCTGCGCCACCGAGCTGCGCGAGCTGGGTATCCGCCCCGCCACCGAGATGATTGAACCGCTCAACGAGGACGCCGCCGCGCTTGCCGGCATCGACGAGCACACCCTGGCACGCGTCACCGCGGCGCTGGGTGAGCGCCTGACGGGCGTGCTGTTCGCGCCGGATGCCGCCTCCGCAGAGCAAGCCCTGCACCTGCTCGCAGAGAATACCCTCGCAGGTCAGCGCACTATCTGGCGTATTTTTGACCCCGCAGGCACCGAACACACCCGCTACAGCCTGCTCTACCCGGCTGAGGGCGCCAGCCCCCTGGAACTCGCCGCCGCATACCGCGCCGCCTCCCAGGTCGTGACCCGCACCCGCACCGAACTAGACGAAGCCGAGCAGGCCGTTCGGCAGGCTCAGACCGCGGCAGAATCGGCGGTCGAAGCAGAACGCGAGGCAGCGAAGGCGGCGGGCGTGGCGAGCGCCGAGCATGCCCGCGCCCGCGCCCAGGCGGAGTCCCTGGAAGCCTCCGCGCAGAACATTCAGAATGAGCGCGCCCGCCTGAACGAGCGCCTCACCGCCGCGGAGGAATCCGTAGCCGAAGCGCGCACCGCCTACGAGTCGGCGCGCACCCGCGAGGATTCCTACCTGGCGGGCACGGGGGAGCAGGCTCCCGCGGCGACAATTGAGCGCCGCGCCCAGCGTCTGGGTGAGGTGCTTGCCGAGCAGGTGAGCGAGCGTGAGCAGCAGCTGCACGAGCTGAGCGGCGCCCTGAAGAACGCCCAGGAGGGCCTGACCAGCACGAACGATGAGGTGCAGGATTTGCAGGCGGCGCACGCGGCGGCACTGACCCTGCTGGCGCGCACCCAGACGGAGGCGGCGCGCGTACAGGAGCGTGTGCAGGCGCTGGCTGAGCGTGCCCGCCTGGTGACCGGTTTGACCTTGGAGCAGCTGGAGGAGGAGTACTCCGAGCAGCTGCCGGTTGACGTGCCCGCAGATGAGGCGTCCGAAAACGACGCCTCCGAAAATGCTGCTACCGAAACGGCATCAGAGGCCACCGAAGCCTCCACCGAGAGCGTCCGCGCTCGCCTCAAGGCAACCCGCGCCGAACTGGAGGCGCTGGGCGCCATTAACCCGCTGGCGCTGGAGGAGTACGAGGCGCTGTCCGAACGCCACGCCTACCTGAACCAGCAGATTGAGGATTTGAAGGCGACCCGCCGCGACCTGAACACGGTCATGGACGAGGTCAGTAGCCACATTGCGGAGGTGTTCACCGCCGCGATGGATGACACTAACACCCACTACCGCCGCATCTTTGAGACCCTGTTCCCGGGAGGCGAGGGTCACCTGGAGCTGGATGACCCGTCCGATCCGTTGAATTCGGGTGTGGAGATTCACGCGCGCCCGGCGGGTAAGAAGGTTAAGCGCCTGTCGCTGCTGTCTGGCGGTGAGCGTTCGCTCGCTTCGCTGGCGCTGTTGATTGCGATTTATATGTCTCGCCCGTCGCCGTTCTACGCCCTCGATGAGGTTGAGGCGGCGCTGGATGACCGCAACCTCTCGCGCCTGCTGCAGGTGATTGGTGAGTTGGGGGAGCGTTCGCAGCTGATTGTGGTGACGCATCAGAAGCGCACGATGCAGATCGCGGAGACCCTGTACGGGGTGTCGATGCGCGGTGGCGTGTCGACGGTGCTTTCTCAGCAGATGGAGGAGCTGCGTGAGCTGCTGTAGTCCGCCGCACACCCACCCCGGCGAACGTCACATGTCCTAGGAATGGTCATGTGCACTCCGGGGTACAGGTCACCGCCTGCACCCGGGTACTATAGGGGGATATGTGCGAACACCGCCCACCTATTCACGGTTGGCGTGGTGTTTCGCTGTGATCAGGCCTGATGCCCCGCCCTACCCACGGCGCGCATCCGGCGGCAACCATCCAGGGAAGGAATAGTGATGAGCGAGAACCTGGCAGATGCTTTCCTCAACGGCGAGTCGTTGAAGAATGCCCCCGGCCCCTATTTTGGTGAGTACGGCGGGCGGTGGATGCCCGAGTCGCTGATTGCCGCCATGGATGAGCTGGAGGCAACCTTTAACGAGGCGAAGAACGACCCCGAGTTCATTGCTGAGTTCCAGCGTCTTTCTGCTGAGTATTCGAACCGTCCGTCGCTACTGACTGAGGTTCCGAAGTTCTCTGAGCATGCTGGTGCGCGTGTGTTCCTCAAGCGTGAGGACCTGAACCACACGGGTAGCCACAAGATTAATAACGTGATTGGTCAGGCTCTGCTCGCTAAGCGTATGGGTAAGACCCGTCTGATTGCTGAGACCGGTGCGGGTCAGCACGGTGTTGCGACTGCTACCGCGGCTGCGCTCTTCGGCATGGAGTGCGTGGTCTACATGGGTGAGGAAGACACTGAGCGTCAGTCGCTGAACGTGGCTCGTATGCAGCTGCTGGGCGCGAAGGTGATTGCGGTTCAGAACGGTTCCCGCACCCTCAAGGACGCCATTAATGAGGCGCTGCGCGACTGGGTTTCGAACGTTGAGAACACCCACTACCTGCTGGGTACCGCTGCGGGTGCGCACCCGTTCCCGGCGATGGTGCGTTTCTTCCACGACGCTATCGGTGAGGAGGCGCGCGAGCAGATTCTTACTGAGACTGGCCGCCTGCCCGATGGTATTGCTGCCTGCGTGGGTGGCGGTTCGAACGCGATTGGTCTGTTCCACGCGTTCTTGGACGATTCTTCGGTTGAGATTTACGGTTTTGAGGCTGGCGGTGACGGCGTGGAGACCGGCCGTCACGCGGCGACCATTACTCTGGGCCGCCCGGGCATGCTGCACGGCGCGATGACCTACCTGATGCAGGATGAGGACGGCCAGACCATTGAGTCCCATTCGATTTCTGCTGGTCTGGATTACCCGGGTGTGGGTCCTGAGCACTCCTACCTGTCCGATATTGGTCGCGTGACTTACGAGCCGGTGACTGACACCGAGGCGATGGACGCTCTGCGTCTGCTCTGCCGCACCGAGGGTATTATCCCGGCGATTGAGTCCTCGCACGCTCTGGCGGGCGCGTTGCGCGTGTGCCAGCGTTGGGTTGCTGAGGATCCGGAGGCGGCACGTGAGAAGACGATGATTGTCTGCCTGTCGGGTCGTGGCGATAAGGACATGGAGACCGCGCTGAAGTGGTTCGGTCTGGGTAAGGCGATTCCGTCCTCGACCCTGATGACCGGTAATAAGGAAGCTGCCGCATCCGCTGCACAGAACGCACAGGCTGAAAGTGAGGCTAAGTAATGAGCTACCAGGACGCTATTTCTCAGGCGGCACCTTTTACGGTGCTGGATGGTTCTTTCCCCGCTCCGAATGCGCAGTCGCCTCTGGCGGCTCGTCTGGCTGAGTGCGAGAAGCAGGGCCGTGCGGCGCTGATTGGCTACCTGCCGGTGGGCTTCCCGACCCTGGACGAGTCGATTGACGCGGCGATTGCTCTGGGCAATAACGGCGCGGACATTATTGAGCTGGGCGTGCCTTATTCTGATCCGGTCATGGATGGCCCGGTGATTCAGAAGGCTACCGGCGTGGCGCTGGAGAACGGTTTCAAGCTTCCTCAGCTGTTTGAGGCGGTCCGCCGCATTACCGAGGCGACCGACGCGGTGGTTGTCGTGATGACGTACTGGAACCCGGTTCTGGCGTACGGTGTGAAGAATTTTGCGCGTGATTTGGCGGCTGCCGGCGGTGCGGGCATGATTACCCCGGACCTGGTGCCTGATGAGGCGTCGTCGTGGTTTGAAGCTTCTGATGAGTACGGTCTGGACCGTATTTTCTTGGCTGCTCTGTCTTCTTCGCCGGAGCGTCTGGCGACTATTGCGAAGGCGTCGAGCGGCTTCGTGTACGCCGTGTCGGTGATGGGCGTGACCGGTGCCCGCACCTCCGTGTCGGAGGCGGCTCGCACCCTGGTTGCGGACATTAAGGCTGCCGGTGCGCCTCGTGCGTGCGTGGGTCTGGGCGTTTCGACTCGTGCCCACGTTGAGGAGATTGGCGAGTATGCGGACGGCGTGATTGTCGGTACTGCGCTAGTGAAGGCTTTGGCTTCTGGCGGTGTTGAGGCGGTGGCTAAGCTGACCCGTGAGCTGGCGGGGCGTGAAGGCTAATGTCTGATGTGCTGTCGCTGGCGAGCGTGCCGGTAGCTAACGTGCTGGCTTCGATTCCCTCTCCGAGCGTTTCGTACCTGCAGTTGGGCCCGTTCCGTGTGCATTTCTATGCCCTGTGTATTCTTGCGGGTATGGCGGTGTGCTTGTGGCTGGGTTCTCGCCGTTGGAAGGCGGCGGGTGGTACCCCTGAGCGCGTTTTTGACGTGGCGATGTGGGCTATTCCGGCGGGTATTATTGGTGCCCGCGCCTACCATGTGCTGATTACTGACCCGGGTAGCTATTTCGGTCCGAATGTTGCTGATCCGTGGGCTTTCCTGAAGATTTGGGAGGGCGGCATCGGCATTATGGGTGCCGTGTCGGTTGGTGCGTTGGGCGCCTGGTATGGTTGCCGCCGCTATGGCATGAATTTCCCTGCTTTTGCGGATGCGGTAGCGCCGGGTATTCTGCTGGCTCAGGCGTTTGGCCGCTGGGGTAACTGGTTCAACCAGGAGCTGTTCGGCAAGCCGACGACTCTGCCGTGGGGCTTGGAGATTAGCGCGTCGAGCGGTAATTTCCCGACCCAGTATCCGGCGGGTACGCTGTTCCATCCGACGTTCCTGTACGAGTCGCTGTGGAACCTGCTGGGTGTGGCGTTGCTGCTGTGGCTGGGCCGTAAGGGCGTGCTGAAGCTGGGTCAGACCCTGTGGCTGTACGTGTTCTACTACGGTGTGGGTCGCCTCTTCATTGAGATGTTCTTGCGTATTGATACCTCGGAGATGCTCTGGGGCGTTCGTATTCACGTGTGGACTGCTCTGCTGCTGGTTCTGCTGGGTGCTGCTGGTTTTGTGGTGGCTGGTCGTCGTGCTGCGGCGAAGGCTGCTGCGGGTATTGAGCCTGCACCTGCCGAGTTCGCTCCGAAGCCTGCCGCAGATGAGTCTGTAGAGGGCGCTGAGGAGAAGGCATCCGAGAAGGCATCCGAGAAGGCATCTGAGAAGGCAGAGCCCGCCGAGGATTCTGACTCTTCTGAGTCTTCGACGAAGGGCTCCTAGCTGACAAAGGGCTCCTAGCTTTCATCTTCTAGCTCCATCTAAATTTCATAGAAAAACCGCCGGATGGGGGAGCGCCCCTGTCCGGCGGTTTTTTGTGCCCGCTATTTGTGCTTGCTGTCTGTTTCTTGCTGGTGGATGTTCTCATGGTGGCATATGCCGGGGCCCTGTACGGATTTAGGCTGTTGAGAAGGCATAATAGAGGTATTGCGTGTGGCGGGCGCCCGCGTAAGGGGCATGAGGCTCCGTGTAAGGAGTATGAGGCTCTTCGAACGCCCGTCGCGTCTGCGTTTAGAAACACCCACTCAACGTACAGGATTTTTATCGTGAGCTCTTCTGCCGGCGATTCTTCGCGCCCCGTTTCTCCTTCTTCTCGTCCGGGTCTGACCCGTCGTCGTCTTGTGGCTGGTGCGGCGTGGGCTACCCCGGTTGTTGTGGCGTCGTCGGTGATTCCGGCGTATGCGGCTTCTGATGAGGAAGGCGAGTGCACCGGCCCTTACGAGGATTCGACGATGATCACTGCCGGTGATGGCGTGAAGAAGGTTGCCGTGCTGACGGTTCCTGCGGGCGCTAAGCGTATGCGTTTTACCGCTGTGGGTGGTGCTGGCGGCACGAACTACACTGTGGCTGATGCCGGTTCCGGTGCCATGGTGGAGGGTTCTATGGCTGTGCGCGGCGGCCAGACTATTACTCTGACTGCCGGTTCGGGCGGTATCGGTAATGGTGAGCTGAAGCCCGCTGAGGGCGGCGACGGCTACGGCGTGGGCGGCTCCTCGAAGGCTTCTTCGCCGGTTCCCGCGAACGTTGTTTCTGCGATTAATGATTTGACCCGCATTTCTGGCGGTGTGACCGGTCGCGGTGGCATGAGCGCTGTGCTGTATTCGGCGTCCGGCGGTGGTTCCTCCGCTATTGAGGTGGATGGCGTGCCGATGATTGTTGCCGGTGGTGGCGGCGGTGCTGGCGTTCTGGCGTCGTATGCGACGGTTTTGCCGAATCCCGCGAAGGCGGGTGCTGTGCGCCCGACCGCGCACTATTCGCTTGATAGCTCCGGTGGCGAGCACCAGTTCAGCACCGGTGGTGGCGCTGGTTCGGGTGACGGCGACGGTTCGCCCGGTTTTGTTGGTTTCACCTCGTACGAGGCGCAGTCTAATCCGATTCTGACGGTGAACCCGGGTTCGGGTGCCGCCGGTGGTGTGGGCGGTGCTGGCGGTGAGAAGCTGAACCCGCCGACTGTTGATGGTTCGGTGATTGGTTTTTCGAGCACCGCCACCCAGAAGCTGGTGAGCACTGCGACTGCCGGTGCGGCGGGTTCGAGCGGTTTCCGCGCGAAGGGCGCCGATGGTGTGGCGAGCTATTCGTACCAGTGGGATCAGACTCCGGAGGGTACCGATAACCGCCCGTCGAACGCTGGCGAGCTGTTTAACGGCTACCAGTCGGTGGTTTCTGGAGGCGGTGGCGCCGGTTATGGCGGCGGCGGTTCCGGCGCTGCGTTGAGTGTTTCGGCTCGTGTGGTGTCGCAGAAGTGGAATAACGATTCGGCTCGTGCCCGCTATGCGGTGGGTTCGGTGCAGCTGGCTGGCGGTGGCGCTGGCGGCGGTACGTTCATGGATTCTACGGTGCGCATCATGGATCTGGGGTGGGCGTTGAACGCTCCGAATGGTCCGGGTGAGCGCGGCGCTGGCTATATTGAGGTTGCTTTCTGCTTCTAGGCAGCTAAGTCTCATCGGTTAAGAGTTCCTATAAGCCTGTAGGAATCGTATAGGTGTAGATTGAACCCTTTCTTTAGGGTGGTATGCGCCTCAAACTTAATATTTAAATTTTTTCTGAGTGCCTCCCAAACCGCTTATTTGGGAGGCATTCTCATCTTCTGTGTTGTTTCGTCATAGCGTCATATCAACCTTTGGCGGTTTAGCGCATTGGTCGGAATAGACCTTATCGAAAGATCATCCTTGCTCGCGAGAATGCCTCTATCTAACCCCTCTGTCATATTCGGGGAAGGTCCTTTAGATTGGGGGCTCCTCATTTTACGGTGGAAATGTAAAGAATACGCGCGCTCACCCCGCTAGGTTGCACAGCGCAGATTACAGATTGCGGTTTGAGCGCGACCACCGATGACTAAGGAGTTTAGATCATGTGCAAGGAAACCATGAAGGCTGTTGTTGTCCCTGAGAAGGTTGACGGTTCGGTTGTTGTCCGTGAGGTTCCCGTTCCGGCTGTCGGTCACGGCCAGGCGCTCGTGAAGATTGAGTACTCGGGCGTGTGCCACACTGACCTGCACGTGGCTTCCGGTGACTTCGGTGAGGTTCCGGGTCGTATTCTGGGCCACGAAGGCATTGGTCGTGTCGTCAAGGTCGGTGAGGGTGTTGAGTCCCTGAAGGAAGGCGATCGCGTGTCGGTGGCTTGGTTCTTCGAGGGCTGCGGCCACTGTGAGTACTGCACCTCGGGCCGTGAGACCCTGTGCCGTTCGGTGAAGAATGCAGGCTACTCGGTCGATGGCGGCATGAGTGAGTACACTCTGGTGACCGCTGATTACGCTGTGAAGGTTCCCGAGGGTCTTGACCCGGCACAGGCAAGCTCCATTACCTGCGCTGGTGTGACCACCTACAAGGCAATCAAGGAGTCGCTGGTTCGCCCGGGTCAGTGGCTGGTTGCTTACGGCGCTGGCGGTCTGGGTAACCTGGCTGTTCAGTACGCTAAGAAGGTTTTCGGCGCCAAGGTTATTGCTGTTGATATCAACGACGACAAGCTGGCTCTGGCTCGTGAGACCGGTGCTGATCACGTCATCAACGGCCGTGAGGTTGAGGATGTTCCGGCTCGTATTCGCGAGCTGACCGGCGGCGGCGCTCACGCTGCTGTGGTGACCGCGGTGTCGAAGGTTGCGTTCAACCAGGCTGTTGAGTCGGTTCGCGCAGGCGGTTCCGTGGTGGCTGTTGGCCTGCCTTCGGAGATGATGGAGCTGTCCATTGTGAAGATTATTCTGGACGGCATCCGCGTGGTGGGCTCCCTGGTGGGTACCCGTCAGGATCTGGCGGAGGCGTTCCAGTTCGGTGCTGACGGCATCGTGGTTCCGGTGGTTCAGTTGCGTGAGGTTGACGAGGCACCGGCTGTCTTCGAGGAAATGGCGGCGGGTAAGATTACCGGCCGTATGGTTCTGGACTTCGCTAGCCTCTAAGCTAGCGGATGGTTCGAGGCGCCCGGTAGGGCTTCAAGATCTCACTCGGCTGGGGTCTTGCCGGTAGTTTCGATGGTTATAGCGCCTAGGGCGCATCCCGTGTGGCGGGGGAGTAGGGGTACTCTTTCTGCTGTGCATACGACGCGGGGTGCGTCCTAGTGTTTTTAATGCGGCGTTTTAGGGCTCCGGGTTGTTGAGAGTCGTTATCGTGAGGAGCCGAATTCCTCTGTGAGTACTAGGCACCTAAACGTAATATATGTGGGAATTTATTTTTGAAATATCCGGTGGATTATCTCAAAATTCTCACTAAATTAGTTCAATATAGCATTTTGTTTGACATCTATAGGCCTCAAAATGCATACTTGTATTGTAAACATTCAACCACTGGTTGAGGCGTAATATTTGCCGAAGAGATAGGTTTCGCGTGCGCCTACACCTACCCTAGATGTAACGGGATATGACGTGTGAAGGTTTCGGTCCTCCTAGATATCGATTCCTTCTCCCGGAACGCCATACCCGGGTGAATTTCAGCATCTTCGTACCGTGCCGTTATTCACCGTTGAGTCCTTACTTCCGGTCAGGCGCCCCTCTAGACACCTTCGGGGTGAGGTCTCACAAGATTAGTGTGGGCCCCACGGACATAGTCAATGGGGACTATGTCCGCCACACTAATCCGGGGCTTTTAGGACATTGCATGACTTCGAGGCGGCACACCCGCCACGCTATAAATTTACCTGCCGGCACGGGTAACATAGCCGGGTTCTCTACTCACTCGGTAACCCACCCGCTGCAGAACGCATCTTGATTTTTGTGTTGTTCAGAAGATGCTTCCTGTAGCAAAAGAACGAGGGGCACCTCTGCCAGGTGCCCCTCGTTTTTATATGCACGTTGTAGTGTTTATTAGCTGCCGTGCTGTTGAGTAGATTCCACGCTGTTTAGTAGATTCCACGCTGCGCGGTCCAGCGGATCGTGCCGCGCTCAAAGTCCATGTAGTACACGCCGTTCACGTAGGATTCGTCACCGCGTGCCGCACCGTAACGGGCGGTATTCTTCTCCCAGTGCTTGAAGATTGCGCCGTTACCGTTGGTCTCGTACGCACCGTACGCATCCGACCAGAGCAGCACCTTACCCGAGGCGAATCGCACCTGAGCACCCGTGGAGGTGGCGGTTTCGTCGGTCACCGGTGCACCCCAGGCGCCGCGGTGCTGCAGGAAGCGGTGGTAGAACGCGCCGCCGGTGTGCATGCGGTGGGTGCCGGTCTGTGCGGACCACACGTAGGTGGTGTTGCCGGTGAATTCCTGTTTGATGAGGCTGTTGCCCAGGTTCTGCTCGTCGGTGGTGGGCACGCCCCTCATGCCAGCTGCACGCCAGGTCGCGTAGATGGAGCCGCGCTCATTGATGATGTGGGTGCCGGTAGCGGCAGACCAGTAGGCACCCTCACCGTTGGCGAAAGAGACCGCGATGGTGTCGGAGCGGGTTTCCTCGTCGGTGGTCAGGCCGCGGAATCGTGCCACGTCCGAGCGGAACTTATGATCCAGGCCGCCGTTGGTGACCAGCCAGTGCGAACCGTGAGAGTTCGTCCAGTAGATGGTCTTGCCGTTGGTGAACTTCTGCGCATACACGCCGTTGGTCAGGGTGTACTCGGTACCGATCGGGTCGCCGTAGAAGGAGCGGTTCTTATTCCAGAAGTTACCGATGCCGGTGCGAATATCAATGGAACCGGTCGCGGTGGTCACCACGTTAGAATCCTGTGCCGCACGGTCTTTTGCCGCACGGTCTTCCACAGCGCGGTCCTGGCCGTTCGACCAGTTGCGGTGCACAGCCTTCGGGTTCTTCGCCAGAACCTTCAGATCGTTCACGGTGCCGGGGAAGAAGTTCGAGTCACCCACGAACGGGCCCGAATCGGTGAACTGCCAAATGTCGTAGCCGCTCCAACCCGCCGGAATCGCACCGACCACGGTCGAGTAGCTTGCCAGGTGCAGTGGCAGAACGCCGAACTGCTGCGAACCCACGCACTGCGACCACCAGGAGGTTGCGGTGTACACCATCGGGTCGCGACCGGTCAGCGAACGGTAGGTGTCCACGAAGTCGCGGGTCCAGGCGGTCAGCTGTGCCGGGGTCATGTTGAAGCAGGTGTTGCCGTAGGCGGGGTAGGGGTTGAACTCGATGTCCAGCAGGCCGGGCAGGGTCTTGCCGTCGGCAGTCCACGCGCCACCATTCTGCACGAAGTAGCGTGCCTGATCGGCACCCGAGGAGGTGCGGGGGTTTGCGAAGTGGTAGGCGCCGCGCATCATGCCTGACTCGGCGGAGCCGTTGTACTGCTGAGCGAAGTAGGGGTTGGTGTAGTAACCGCCCTCGGTTGCCTTCACGTAGGCGAAGCGGGAACCTGCGGCGTAGGCGCTCGCCCAGTCCACGTTCTGCTGGTGCGAGGAGACGTCCATACCGAGGGTGCCGCCGGAGGGGGTCCACGCGGAGCGGCCCTGTGCCAGTGCCTGACCGGCTGCCGGAGCTCGACCAGCTCCCAGACCCTGCGCGGAGCTCTGGGTCGCGGAAATACCGCTCAGAGTTGCGGTAGAAGCGGGGGAGATGGCACCGGTGCGTGCATTGGCGGTGCCCAGGCGTTCGCGCTCGCCCGCACCCATGGCGGGGTTGGAGCGTTCGACCAGGGATGCATCCGGGGCGGGGGCGTAGGTGAGCTCCTCGTAGGATGCGTTGGGGTCGACCTCTGCGGCTGCGCTCGCGCTGGGAGCGGCGAAGGCGGCGGGAACGGAGGTGAGGGATGCGGCGACCAGGGAGAGCGCACCTGCGGACGCCATGATGGAGCGGGCTGCCGCGGAGCGTGCGGCAGTCTGGAGTTTCTTCATAGATTTTGCCTGTGTTTGAGAGGTGGATGTGTCGATGTGGCCCTGTGTGGGGGCTTCTGACACGAGTGAATATGTGGGGTAGTTGAAGTGATGTGTGTGTCGGCTGCCGGGTATGTCATGCGGCTGACACAGCTAACAGCGTACGGTACCTGCACCGATGTGCGCAATGATTTGGGGTGTCATTCTGGCGGCATATCTTTCGCAGAGTGCACAGTAACCTAGAATCTTTGGGGTGCCTGTTTTACTTTGTGGCTTGTTGGTGCATTTATTGGCTCAAGTTTTTGGGACAAAATTTTAGGCACGCGACACGCCGGGGTGTTGCGAATTTCACTCTGTGGACTGCTGTATTGGGGCGTCGCTGTGTCGGTTCGTTGTTCAGGGTGGGCCGCAGCATCTAGAGCTACGTTGCCGGGATGCAGTCGGGTGCTGATGCGCCGGGCGGTGCCTCTTGCGACTTTTGAGTCGGCTTTTGGGCATAAGGAAAGGGGTGGGCCGCACACACAAAGACCCACCCCTCATGTTCCGGGTACTGTATTTGGCGCGGCCTCGCACCGGCACCCGGAGTTTCATGGTCGATGCAGGAGAGATGAAGAGTCATCGACCACGTATATGGTGCCTGTTGGCACGTTTTTCTCGGCTCTTCCCGCCCGCTCTTTCAGGTTCTGGTGTCCGGCTGAAAGATCGGGAGGGAAGAGGCGAAAGTTTATTTTTCCTCGAATTTTTTAAAATTTCGAGGGCTTAGAGGAACTTTGCGATGTCCTCGACCAGCGGCTTGAGGGTCTCGCGATCGATGTACTCAGCCTTGCCGGTCTTGTAGCATTCGAGCATCTGCTGAATACCCTCGTTCGGGTGCGGGTTAGCCATGAGCCATGCGCGCACCGGGCCCTTCAGGGCGGTCTTGTGAGCCAGCGAAATCTTGTCGAAGTCGATGCCGCCACGCAGGTGGTAGACGGGGCGACCTTCGGTCAGTTCGGGGGTGTAGCTCTTGGCGACGGCCTTGTCCAGCAGCTTCTTGGAGTATTCACCGGTGAAGGAGACGGTGAAGAATGCGGTGCGGTTCTTCTTGGGCGCAATAATCGGCAGAATCTTCTTGCGAAGTGCCGGTGCGCCGTTGAGGAATCCACCGTAGTCGCTGCCGGCAATGACGAAAGCGTCGAATGCCTCAGCCTGCTCGGGGGTGACCTTGGAGGCGGGGACAGTCTCAACCTCGGGGGCCTGCGGGAGTGCACGCAGATCTTCTGCCAGCCAGGTGGCGTACTGTTCGGTGTAGCCGTAGGTGGAGCCGAAGATAATCAGCACGCGAGTAGTCATCTGTGAACCTTCCAGATATATTTCGCATTTCAAATACTAATTATGGGTTCCAATATAGGCTAGGCGCGCGAAAATGTGAAATCGCCCAGCTTTTGGATGCCCCATCTATCTTCTCATAGCCCACTCTGAGTGTCTCTATGTTTTTGAAATATGCTCGAATGTTCTCGAACGAGACTAAATATTGCGCAGTACTGGCTAGATATGGGTAAAAAGCACCCTAATTTACTTTCCGGGCGAGGCGGGGGTGGTGGGGGTGAAAATCGACTTTCTGTGGCGTGTTCGATGGAAGAGGGGTGGCGTTCAAAATGCGACGTGAAACACAATTTCTTCGGTGGAAAGAGTTGGGAGAAGCATACCCAAGAGGGCGCAAAACCCCTATAATTGAGAAAGAGTCCCACGCATCCGGCATGTGGTTACCTGTTAGAACACGTGGGAATAATTGGGAATTTGACATTAGTCTTCCCCGGAAAATCAGTGTGAGCCCTCAGGGGCCACATGAAACAACACACAAAGGTTAGGTACATGAGGCGCGCAAAAATCGTTGCAACCATCGGTCCGGCAATCGAGTCCCCCGAGAAGATCTCCGAGGCAATCAAGGCTGGCCTGAACGTCGCCCGTCTGAACATGAGCCACGGTGACCACGCCGAGCACCAGGCACGCTACGACACCATCCGTGACCAGTCTGCAAAGCTCGGTAAGGACGTTGCTATCCTCGCCGACCTGCAGGGCCCCAAGATTCGCCTCGAGCGTTTCGCAAACGGCAAGGAATACCTTGAGCCCGGCGCAGACTTCACCATCACCTCCGAAGACGTTGAAGGTACCGCAGAAATCTGTGGCACCACCTACAAGGGTCTGCCCGGCGACGTAAAGCTCGGCGACAAGCTCCTGCTCGACGACGGCAAGATTCGCCTCGAAGCTATTGAGGTAACTCCCACCCGCGTTCGCACCCGCGTGGTCGTCGGTGGCCCGATCTCCAACAACAAGGGCATCAACCTGCCCGGCGCAGCAGTCTCCCTGCCCGCGCTGACCGAGAAGGACGCAAACGATCTGCGCTTCGCACTGAAGATGGGTGCAGACATCATTGCACTCTCCTTCGTCCGTACCGGCGCAGACGTTGACCCCGTCCACAAGATCATGGACGAAGAGGGTATCCGCGTACCCGTCATCGCCAAGATCGAGAAGCCCCAGGCAGTTGAGAACCTGCAGGACATCATCGACAAGTTCGACGGCATCATGGTCGCTCGTGGTGACCTCGGTGTTGAGCTGCCCTTCTCCGAGGTTCCCCTCGTCCAGAAGAAGGCAATCGACATGGCACGCCGCTGGGCAAAGCCTGTCATCGTGGCAACCCAGGTGCTCGAGTCCATGACCGACAACCCCGTCCCCACCCGTGCAGAGGTTTCTGACTGCGCTAACGCAATCCTCGACGGCGCAGACGCTGTGATGCTCTCCGGTGAGACCTCGGTCGGTAAGTACCCGATCCTGACCCTGCAGGCTATGGCTGCAATCGTTCAGGATACCGAAAAGGGCGGCCTGTACCGCGTGCCCGAGCTGGACCGCAAGCCCCGCACCCGCGGTGGCGCAATCACCCGCGCAGCTGTGAACATCGCTGACCAGCTGGATGCAAAGCTCATCGTTACTTTCACCCAGTCCGGTGACTCCGCACGTCGTCTGGCACGTCTGCGTCCCGAGACCCCGATTGTCGCGTTCACCACCAGCTCGAAGGTTCGTTCCTTCCTGTCCATGCTGTGGGGCGTTGAGGCTGAGCAGGTTGAGATGATCACCGATCAGGAAGGTCTGTTCCATTTCGTGGACGAGTACCTGCTGAAGAATAATCTGGCAGAAGCTGGCGACCTGGTCGTCGTTGCTGCCGGTGCTCCCGCAGGTCGCGCAGGTACCACCAACATGGTTCAGGTACACCGCGTCTACGGTGCTGAGGGCGAGCGCGAGGCTCTGCGTCCTTACGAGGAGAACGAGGTCAAGCGCTAAGCCGTTTACCAATCTTTCCGATGCGTAGCTGAGGGTAATCCTTCGCTTGTACGCTCGGTATGTAGAACCGCCGCCCGGTCGTGAATTCACGGCCGGGCGGCGGTTTTGTGTCTGTGTAGGGCCTCATCCGGTCAGCGGGCGGCGTATAAGCGGATACAGAAAAGCGGCGGGAAAGCTTGAGGCTTTCCCGCCGCTTTTGCGTTGGTGCCCGAGGTGGGACTCGAACCCACACTCCGAAGAACCTGATTTTGAGTCAGGCGCGTCTGCCAATTCCGCCACTCGGGCGTATCACGCATTTGTGCGTAACACCTTTAGAATTCTAACCCAGGCTGTCTAGAAAATCTAATCTATCGGACGTGTTGAGCAGGCTGAGGCGGGGCGCGGAACATCTACTGAGGGTTTCTGTCGCGCCTCTATGAGGGGGTAAGTCTGGTACCTGCCACACATTTGCTGAGGGGTGCGGGAGGGGACGTTGAGTGTAAATCCTGAGCTCAGGGTGAACCGGTGCCACTTATCCACAGGTGGAGGCGGGGGAGAAAGCGCGCATCCTGTATCCTTAAAGACTGACTAACCATCCCCGTTCGCCTTCGCGGCTGGGGGCCACCTCAACGTTAAGAAAGTGATCACGGCTCGTGTTCAATTCTCTCTCCGACCGCTTGACGGCAACTTTTAAGAACCTGCGCGGCAAGGGCCGCCTCTCCGAGGCAGACATTGATGCAACCGTCCGCGAAATCCGCCGCGCCCTGCTCGACGCTGACGTCGCCGTCCCCGTGGTCCGCGAATTTACCGCCCACGTGAAGGAACGCGCTCTTGGTGCGGAAGTTTCCGAGGCGCTGAACCCCTCCCAGCAGATCGTCAAGATCGTGAACGAGGAGCTGGTGAGCATCCTCGGCGGTTCGACCCGCCGCATCAACATGGCGAAGAGCGGCCCGACCATCATCATGCTGGCGGGTCTGCAGGGTGCCGGTAAGACCACCCTGGCGGGCAAGCTGGCTCACTGGTTGAAGGGCCAAGGTCACACCCCGATGCTGATTGCATCCGACCTGCAGCGCCCTAACGCGGTGACCCAGCTGAAGGTTGTTGGTGAGCGTGCGGGCGTGCCCGTGTACGCGCCGCACCCCGGTGTGACCAGCGAGTTTGACGTACCCACCGGCGATCCCGTGCAGGTGGCACGTGACGGTGTGGCTGAGGCTCGCGCTAAGCTGCACGACGTGGTGATTGTCGATACCGCGGGTCGTCTGGGTGTTGACGCTGAGCTCATGCAGCAGGCACGTAACATTCGTGACGCTATTGAGCCGCACGAAGTTCTGTTCGTTATCGATGCGATGATCGGTCAGGACGCTGTGAACACCGCTAACGCATTCAACGAGGGCGTGGACTTCACCGGTGTGGTCCTGTCTAAGCTTGATGGTGACGCCCGCGGTGGTGCAGCGCTGTCGGTGGCTTCGGTGACCGGCAAGCCGATTATGTTCGCGTCCACTGGTGAGAACGTCACTGACTTTGAGCAGTTCCACCCGGACCGTATGGCAAGCCGCATCCTGGATATGGGTGACATCCTGACTCTGATTGAGCAGGCTGAAGCTCAGTGGGATAAGGCTGAAGCCGACCGCATGGCGAAGAAGTTCATCGATCAGGAAGACTTCACTTTTGAGGACTTCCTGGCTCAGATGCAGCAGATTCGTAAGCTTGGTTCCATGAAGAAGCTGCTCATGATGATGCCCGGTGCGGCTCAGATGCGTCAGCAGCTTGAGGCTTTTGACGAGCGCGAGATTGACCGCGTGGAGGCGATTGTTCGCTCCATGACCCCGCATGAGCGTGTGGCTCCGCGCATCATTAATGGTTCTCGCCGTGCCCGTATCGCTAAGGGTGCGGGTGTGACCGTGTCTGAGGTGAACCAGCTGATGGAGCGTTTCGCTCAGGCTCAGAAGATGATGAAGAAGCTCGCTTCGGGCAAGATGCCCGGCATGCCCGGTGGTATGCAGATGCCCGGTATGGCGGCTGCGGCGGGTGGCGCTCGTAAGAACGCGAAGAGCAACAAGAAGAAGAAGGCTCGCTCCGGCAACCCGCAGAAGCGTGCGGCGCAGGAGGCGGCAGCAGCTAAGGCGCAGCAGGCTCGCGCCGGTGCTGCATTCGGTCAGCAGGCTCAGAACCAGGAGATGGATCTGTCCAGCATGAACCTGCCGAAGGGCTTTGAGAAGTTCCTGCAGTAAGAGCAAATATGAGCCCCGGTAAGGGGTGGTACGGGTGCGCACGTGGTGACGGGGCGCACCCGTACCGGTATGGTGCCCGGTTTGGGTGCATGAATGGGTGTGAAGGGAAGGTATCAATGGCTCAGAATGAGCAGAATTGGGATCGAGAGAACGCGGATGATCAGCTGAATGAGCAGGTCACGCCGTGGTCTCAACGCGCCTTCGCTGATGATGCTGTAGAGGACCCTGCCGGCGCATCTGCCGCTGAGTTTGTAGAGGAGCCTGCAGGCGAGTCTGCAGTTGAGGAGGGCTCGCTGGGCTTCTCTGATGCTCCCGCAGAGGTTCTTGAAGACGACCTTTCGGGCGACTTTGCGGACGGCTTCGATAATGATTCGAGCATCCTTCCCGGGTACACTCCCGTCTGGGCGCGTATTGCCCTCGAGTACGGTGAGCACTCCGCCGAACTGGCTGGCGACCTCGTCTACTCGAGCGAGAGCGACGACCCCGCAGTCGACGATGTTGCCGCAACTATCCTGAACCTCATTCGTGAAGCCCGCAGCATGCACGAGGAGGTGAAGGCGGAAGACCCCGATACGCAGCGCGCCTGGAACGACCGCACGAAGGTTGACCGCCTCGCCGCCGCCCTGGAGAGCGAAGAGTGGACCGTCGATAAGCTCACCGACATGTGGGACGGTGCCCCCGCGCCTGCCGGAACCGGTGAGTCGGATAGCCCCGAATACCTGCGCGCCCAGGATGAGGAGCGCACCGCCGAGAAGCAGCGCAATGAGCGTATCGAGCAGACCATGGAGCTGGAGGAGAAGATTCAGCGCCGCCGCATCATGGCTCGTTCCACCACCGATGAGGAACTGATTGCCGCCCTCATTGAGGCGACCGCCGCCTCCCCGGAGCTGATTGCTTACGAGATGGGTGAGCACCAGGTGCAGCTCTACGTGCTCTGCGCGGTGGACGATGAGGGCTACATGAACGTGCTGGAGGTCGCTGACGGCCACCTGCACGTGGGTACCCCCGTTGAGGATTATGTGGCTCAGCTGGTGGAGCATCTGCCGGTCACCGGTGCCGCCCTGGAGGGTGAGGCGACCGTGTGGGAGGAGCTGCCCGGTGGACAGGGCGAGCTGGAGTTCCTGGTGGACGGTGACGCCGCCATGCTCGTTGACCTGCCCATTGACATGATTACCGGGCTTCTTTTGGCCTACCTTCCTGCCGGTACTCGGCAGGTTGTTGCTGCGCCGGCGGGGGAGTGGACCCTCATTTCTGCCGATCCGGTGGACCTCATGGCTCTGCTGGGTCTGCTGAACTGCAACGCCCTGATTGCTGAGGGCAACGCGAACCAGCAGCACCTGGTGGTCTATGAAGAGCCCGCCCGCGACCCATACTCGGATGAGGAGTGGTACCTGGAGGCGTTCGGCGAACCCTACGAGAACATCGTGGAGGAGTTCACCTGGCAGCGTGTGCCTAAGCGCCTGAACCGGGCCCTCAGCCGTGAGGAAGTCGCACGTTTTGGCGGCGTGTTGGAGGATCTGCTGTCGGAGCTTCCCGGTAGCGCCCCGGAGCTTTCGGGTTCGAAGATTTTTGGTTCCGATGAGGAAGAAATCGAGCAGGGCATCGCTAATGTCATGGCGATGTTTGGTGTGGAGGCTGATTCCATTACCGGCCGCCGCCTGAACGCGTACCTGCGCGATACGAGCAATATCCTGGCGCTGGAGTCGGTGCTGCAGCTGCTGGATGTTCCCACGGAGCTGGCGCTGGTTCCGACCACCGGTTTTGATGTGGCGTCGATTAGCACGGCTCGCGTGTTCGGCAACGAGGATGAGGAGCTCGCGCAGTCCGCCGATGCGACCGTATCTATTGATGCTGAGGCTACCTTCTCCGAGAGTACTCCCGCCGAGGATGTTTCTTTTGACGATGAGGAGATTGAACCCTACCCGGGCGGCTACACCTCGCCCCTGGACTGTAGCTACCGCCTGGTGGCGACCGGTCGCCGCGTGACTCTCGCCGAGTGGATGGATGCTCTCAATAACGCGCATATCCCCTACGAGTACACGCATATGGGTTCGCCGGAGGGCTCTGCGCCGGATTCCTTCGTGGAGACT
Organism: Rothia sp. HMSC069C04; assembly: GCF_001812895.1. Taxonomy (NCBI): domain Bacteria; kingdom Bacillati; phylum Actinomycetota; class Actinomycetes; order Micrococcales; family Micrococcaceae; genus Rothia; species Rothia sp. HMSC069C04. The sequence continues at coordinate 7,483 of NZ_KV810735.1, read as the reverse complement.
GAAGAGGGCTACCTGTCTCTTGACAGCGCCCTGCACGAGGCTGACTCTTCGCCTACCGAGGAGCAGGCATCGCACGAGGCAAAGGTAAGCCAGCAGGCTCCCGAGCCTTCTGCCGCGCTCGCACCTCAGAACGAAGCCGCCCCGAGCGTTGAGACCGTGCCCGATGCTTCCTCAAGCTCTGCAGATCAGAGTCCTGCACCCCAGGCCCCCGCACCGCAGAACACCTCCGCTCAGGGCTCTTCCGCTCAGAGTCCCGCGCCTCGTTCGCGCCGCAAGCGCCTGACCCCGGAGCAGATTCGTGCGAAGACCCGCCGCGTGGGTCTTGTCCTGGGCGCGGATGTGACGGCTCAGAGCGCTATTGCCCTGACCTTGGCGAATGTGGCGCGCCGCCGCCGCGCGCAGGGTAAGGCGAGCCGTAAGTTCTCGGTGGCTGCCGCGCTCTTTGCGCTGAACGCTACGGTCGAGTCGGCTCTGATTCCGACGGTTCTGCGTTCTTTCGAGCAGACCCAGTTGAAGAAGCATGCCCGCCCGGTTGCGGATGCTGAGCTGGTGCATCCGGGTGACACCGCAGGGGAGCAGCCCCCGACCAAGAAGCGCACTCTCATTGATGACCTACGTGAGGGCAACTACCGCACGGTGGAGGATGCCGCCCCGTCCACGGAGCAAGCACCCTCTGGACTGCATGAGCGTGCCCTGGGTATAGTGCGTAGCATCAGGCAGCGCGCTGCAAAGAAAACCGACCGCTAAAGGAAAGAAGCCATGAAGGATTCCTATCTGAGCGATGAAGAGCTGAAGGCTTTTATCGCGACCCTGCCTACGCGCCGTTTGGCGGCGGGCGCGCTGATTCGTAATGAGCGCGGCGAGATGCTGCTGGTGAAGCCGAACTATAAGGACGGCTGGATTCTTCCCGGCGGCACCGTGGAGGCTGGCGAGGCTCCCAAGCCCGGTTGCGAGCGTGAGATTGTGGAGGAGCTGGGCCTGGATGTGAAACTGGGCCGCGTGCTGCTGATTTTCCACGGCCTGGCGTTGGGCGTGTGGGGCGATTCGACCTACTACATGTATGACGGCGGCGTAATCGCGGCGGATACGAAGATTACCCTGCAGGATGCTGAGCTGGTGACCTATGAGTGGGTTGCTCCGGAGAACCTGGAAGGCTACGTGCGTCCGTCGATGGTGGAGCGTCTGCGTGAGTGCTACCGCGCCCTGGAGACGGGGGAGACTCTGGAGATGAGCAACCTCGACTCCTAGCCACATCAATTCCTAGCAACCTCGACTAGAGCTCATCGGTGAGGGCGCCGGGGCAGCTATTTGAGCCGAGTAACAGCCGAGTGACCGGGCACAGCCGGGCACATCACGGGAACAGAACGCTGTTTAAAAGTGATGTTCGGTGCCTGCGGCAATTATTTTTCCGTGTCGCTAGCTTAAAATCTCGGGCTCTGATACCCTAGCTGAGTACCCGGCGACGCGCGACCCCTCTCTTCGCGCGCCGTTGTGTCCATAGAGGCGCCGTGAATGGCCCGCCCCACGGGTGCTGAACCGCGTGCCTCGCACCAAATTATGAAACAGGAGTAACCACTAAAGTGGCTGTTAAGATTCGTCTCAAGCGTATGGGTAAGATCCGCGATCCTCGTTACCGCGTCGTGATTGCTGATTCGCGCGTCAAGCGCGACGGTAAGACCATCGAAGAGATTGGTATTTACCACCCGACCGAGCACCCCTCGCGTATCGAGATCAACTCTGAGCGTGCTCAGTACTGGCTCTCCGTCGGCGCACAGCCGACCGAGCAGGTTCTGGCTCTGCTGAAGCTCTCGGGCGACTGGGCTGCATTCAAGGGCGAGAAGGCAGAGTCCAAGGTTCTGCCCGTCGAGGCTAAGGCTGAGTTCGTTGTTCCCGAAAAGGGTTCCGTGATCCTGCCCGAGGCTATCACCCCCAAGGCTGAGAAGGCTGAAGAGGCTGCTGAGGAAGCAGCACCCGAGGCTGAGGCTGAGGAAGCAGCTGAGTAATTATGTTGGCTGACGCACTCGAACACCTGGTTCGAGGGATTGTCGATCGTCCGGAGGACGTGAAGGTGCGCCTGCGCACTCAGCGTCACCGTGAAACCCTTGAGGTTCGCGTGCATCCGGATGACCTGGGCCGAGTTATCGGCAGGTCTGGTCGTACCGCCAAGAGCATCCGTCTGGTGATGGAGGCTATTTCTGATGGCGAGCCGATGCGTATCGACATTATCGACACCGACAAAAAGCGACGCTAGCTCGTAAACGCTTGAAGCCCCCGCTCCCGGAGTTTTTCCGGAAGGCGGGGGCTTTCGCGTACCCGGGTCCCGGTGGTAGTGCGGGCGGCAGAATGCGCCCGTCCTAAGTGCCCGGTAGAATAGTGGGAGCCGTGCACGTGCACGGCGTAGGTTTTTAGCTTGTATCCAGCGGAGGAAAATTATGCAGGTTGTGGTGGCTCGTATCGGTAAGCCTCACGGTATTCGTGGTGAGGTGACGGTTCAGCTCTTTACTGATGCCCCGCAGGAGCGTTTTGCCCGCGGTGAGGTGCTCGGTATCGAGAATTTTAAGCCCGGCTCTGCTGCCGCTTCGGTGGCGCCTACCGGTGAGCTGACGGTTGCCGGTGCCCGCTGGAACAAGAAGATTCTGGTGGTCCGTTTTGATGAGGTGACCACCCGCAACCAGGCTGAGGAGCTGCGCGGTAGCCGCCTGGTCTACGAGGTGCCCGAGGATGAGGGCGATGAAGAGGGCTTCTACGAGCAGGAGCTCGTGAACCTGCCCGTGTACCTGCTCGCTGACGTGCCCGAGGGTGAGAGCCCCGTGGATAACCCGGCTGTTGGCAAGCCGCTGGGCAAGGTGACCGGTCTGCAGACCATGCCGGTTCAGGATTTGCTGCTGATTAAGCTGGCTCGTTCGCCGCGCCTTGCATCCGGTGCGGGTGAAGAGATCATGATTCCTTTTGTTGAGGAGATTGTGCCCGAGGTGGTTCCCTCGACCGAGGACGAGCCCGGCTTTGTGCTGTTGACTCCTCCGGCGGGTCTGATTGACCTGGTTGAGGATGCTGAGCAGGCTACCGAGCAGGCGGGGGAGTAGTCCGTGCGCTACGATGTGGTCACGATTTTCCCCGAGTACCTGGAGCCGCTGAAGCTGTCCCTGCTGGGTAAGGCGCGTGAGAAGGGTCTGGTGGATCTGCACCTGCACGATTTGCGTGAGTACACCTTTGACCGTCACCGCACGGTGGACGACACCCCGTACGGCGGTGGCGCGGGCATGGTGATGAAGGCGGAGCCGTGGGGCTTGGCGCTGGACGAGGTGCTTGCCGCCTCCCCGCTGAATGCCGCCTCCGAAGACTCTGCTGAGGGCGCCGAGCCCGCTGAACCCGCCGCTGATACCCGTCCGCTGCTGATTGTCCCGTCCCCTGCGGGTGCCGTTTTTGATCAGGCGATGGCGTACGAGCTGGCGGAGGAGAAGCATATTGTCTTCGCTCCGGCGCGCTACGAGGGCATTGACGAGCGCGTGCTGGACTGGGCGCAGGAGAGCTTCCGCGTGATGCCCGTGTCCCTGGGCGACTACGTGCTCTACGGCGGTGAGGTCGCGGTCATGGCAATGATTGAGGCTATCACCCGCCTGATTCCGGGCGCGATGGGTAACCCCGCCTCCCTGGAGGAGGAGTCGCATACGGGTGGCCTGCTGGAGTATCCGGTGTACACGAAGCCCGCCGTGTGGCGTGAGCGTGAGGTGCCGGAGGTGCTGCTGTCGGGTAATCACGGTGCGATTGCGCGTTGGCGTCGTGATCGTCAGATTGAGCGCACCCTGGAACGCCGCCCGGACCTGCTGGAGGCGTACCCGGTGGAGCAGTGGGATAAGAAGGACCGCCGTTTCTTGGCTGAGCGCGGGGTGCATTTTGCGAACCCCGCGAAGGCGGCTCAGAAGAAGGCGAAGAAGAGCCCCGCACCGCAGGCTGATACCGCCGCCCAGGCGGATACCGCGCCTCAGGGTGAATCTACTCAGCCCGATACCGCCCAGCCCGAGGCAAATTCCTAGGCCTCGAATAGGCGCTCGCGAGCGCCTCGTAAACCTCTGAATGGGGGTTAGCGTCATATAACTGTTAGTTGGCGCTGACCCCTATTTTTTGTGCCTGCAAACCGTTATTCTGAGGGTAACCTCGCTAAGAACATAGCCTACCTATAGGTGGTGCGAGGTGGTAATACGCTTTCATCGTTGAAAGCACGTACTCAACAGAAGGAGGACACATGTCCGTTGTTAAGGTTCACCGTCTTGCTGTCGTTGGCGACAACCAGGCTGAGCTGGAGAAGCGCTTCACTGCTGCCCGCCACATTGCTGACTCTTTCCCCGGCTTTGAGGGTTTTGAGCTGTGGCGCCCCCTGGATGAGGGCGGCGACTACTTTGTGGTGACCCGCTGGGTTGATGAGGCAAGCCACGATGCGTACGCGGCGGCTCGTCGTGAGCGTGACCCGAACACTGTTGTCTCGCACGCTGATGGCACCATGAGCTTCGAGAAGGTGGAATTCGACGACTAACATCTGTGTTTGTCTGCGTCTGACCGGATTTACGGTTGAAGCCCATGTGAGATGAAGAATTTATCTCATATAGTGAGGGGTCGCGCTGACTTTTCTGAATATTGCTTTAAGTGGGTATTAGCCCATGTGGAGGCGATATAAGGGAGGGTCGGCGCGGCCCCTCCTTGATTTTTCGGGGCATAAAATCTGCAGGTATTTCGTGGTGGTTGGATATGTGGGTTCGGTGCTATAAAACACCTGAATTGTGGTCAATAAATACCCTCTGTATCCTTCAATCCGAAAGTGACACTTTAATGCAAAAAGGTTATTATTGTTCCCGAGAGCACACTTCGTCCGTGCCGGTAGTTCGGGCGAAGACGGCGATCCCCTCTCAGCTGCATCGCATGACGTAGCTGAGTCACTCAAGGGAAATATTCAGCGCACCCAGGTCAGCGCCTCCTCTGCATAGGAGGTTTGGCAAGGGTGCCGACTCAACTATCACGTATTCACACAAGTGGTGCATGGTGCGGAACCCCGCAATATATGGGATGGGAGCTTGGTGGTTCGAGCGTTCATCGTGGTTGATGACCCTCCTTATCGCGGACAGGAAAGTGCTTTGCTTAGCGGGTGGGCAATTCGGTGGTCCGGACCGAAGCTCACCCGCTCCGCTGTTTAAAAGATTCCTTCAGGCCGTAACGCTTTTCGGCTAGTGCTTTTCGGGTACCGGGCGCTCGCGGAACTCGATTGGCCGCTTCGCCTTGGGCAGCGAGTACATGACGCGCAGGTACGCATCCTCGACCAGCTCCTCCAGCACCCGCTCGGTGACACCCTCGCCGGCTCCCACAGAGATCCAGTGCCGCTTATTCATGTGCCATGCCGGAATAATGCTCGGGTAGATGCGCCGCAGCACCTCCGACTCTTCCGGGTCGGTCTTCAGGTTCACAATGGGGTAGCCGATACCCTCCGTGTACATGGCGAACATCTTGCCGCCGATGCGGTACACCGTGTGCTCGGGCCCGAACGGCTGGTCGGAGGTTGCCAGAGGCATGGCGAGCGCGATGCGGTACAGGGTCTGCTCCAGGTCCTCGGGCCGCAGAACTTTGGGGGAGGGGTTTGTGCTCATAGCTTCGAGTCTAGTGCCCCGCACGGTACCCCGCCTAGCACGCAACCTAAAACTCTCGTACCCTCAGCCGAATCCACGCTAAAATAGGTAACTATGGCTGAATTTATTTATCAGATGATCAAGGCCCGCAAGACTGTGGGCGACAAGGTCATCCTTAACGACGTGACGATGTCGTTCTTCCCCGGCGCCAAGATCGGTATGGTTGGTCCGAACGGTGCGGGTAAGTCGACCATCCTGAAGATCATGGCTGGCCTCGACCAGCCCTCCAACGGTGAGGCACGCCTGACTGCAGGCTACACCGTGGGTATCCTCATGCAGGAGCCGCCGCTGAACGAAGAGAAGACCGTTCTGGGCAACGTTGAAGAAGGCGTGGGCGAAATCAAGTCCAAGCTGGACCGCTTCAACGAAATCTCCGCCCTCATGGCTGAGCCCGACGCTGACTTCGACGCCCTCATGGAAGAAATGGGTCAGCTGCAGGAAGCTATCGACGCCGCTAACGCCTGGGACCTCGACTCCCAGCTGGAGCAGGCAATGGAGGCGCTGCGCTGCCCGCCCGCTGACATGCCCGTCACCCACCTCTCCGGTGGTGAGCGCCGCCGCGTGGCACTGTGCAAGCTGCTGCTGCAGAAGCCCGACCTGCTGCTGCTCGACGAGCCCACCAACCACCTGGACGCAGAGTCCGTGCTCTGGCTGGAGCAGCACCTGCAGTCCTACGAGGGTGCCGTCATCGCGATTACCCACGACCGTTACTTCCTCGACCACGTGGCAGAATGGATCGCCGAGGTTGACCGCGGTAACCTGTACCCCTACGAGGGCAACTACTCCACCTACCTGGAGAAGAAGCGCGCCCGCCTCGAAGTTCAGGGCAAGAAGGACGCTAAGCTCGCTAAGCGCCTGAGCGAGGAACTGGACTGGGTCCGATCCAATGCTAAGGGCCGCCAGGCTAAGTCGAAGGCTCGTCTGGCACGCTACGAGGAGATGGCTGCGGAGGCTGAGAAGACCCGCAAGCTTGACTTCGAAGAGATTCAGATTCCTCCGGGACCCCGCCTGGGTAACGTCGTTATTGAGGCTGAGAACCTGCAGAAGGGCTTCGACGGCCGTTCCCTGATTAACGGCCTGTCCTTCTCCCTGCCCCGTAACGGCATTGTGGGTGTGATTGGTCCTAACGGTGTGGGTAAGTCCACCCTGTTCAAGACCATCGTTGGCCTGGAGCCCCTCGACGGCGGCGAGCTGAAGGTCGGCGAGACCGTGAAGATCTCGTACGTTGACCAGAACCGCGCGAACATCGACCCGGAGAAGAGCCTCTGGGAGGTCGTCTCTGACGGTCTGGACTACATCCAGGTCGGCAACGTTGAAATGCCTTCGCGTGCGTACGTTTCCGCGTTCGGCTTCAAGGGCCCGGACCAGCAGAAGAAGGCGGGTGTGCTCTCCGGTGGTGAGCGCAACCGCCTGAACCTGGCGCTGACCCTCAAGCAGGGTGGTAACCTGCTGCTGCTCGATGAGCCCACTAACGACCTGGACGTTGAGACCCTCGCATCCCTGGAAAATGCGCTGCTGGAATTCCCCGGCTGCGCCGTGGTCGTCTCTCACGACCGTTGGTTCCTGGACCGCGTGGCAACCCATATCCTGGCGTGGGAGGGCACCGACGAGAACCCGGATCAGTGGTACTGGTTCGAGGGTAACTTCGAGTCCTACGAGAAGAACAAGATTGAGCGCCTCGGCCCCGAGGCCGCCAAGCCGCACCGCGTGGTGCACCGCAAGCTGACCCGATAGGGTTTAGTTCGGTAGCGAGCCCCGCCTCCTGCGCTGTTGAAGCGTGAACTGCGCCCCGAAACTTGGACGCTATAAAT